>JAFVAM010000066.1 GCA_017480525.1 Bacteroidales bacterium
ACCAACGGAATCAAACATGTCTAAAGGCAAAGGCGACCACACACATGGTGGCCGCCAGTACTTGACTTGTCGTCATCCGTTGCAATCCTATTCCTTACGGAGTTGCTCCCCAGCAGAGCTCCGCTATGCTTCGAATTGCGGTGCAAAGTTACAAAAATATCGGCAAGTTGCATCCTGAACTCCTCAAATACATGCCTGCATTTTGACCTATTGCGACATTCTACTCTGAAAAATGCCTGCAATTTGACCTATACGCCGAAAAAGAAGGTTGCAATTGCGGTATAAAGACGATGTTGTGTTGAAAAAGTGTATATTTGTTTTCGCCATGTCGTTTTTTTTTCGTACATTTGCATTTTCCCTCTTTGGAGGGGGAATGTTTATTTATTTGAAAATAAAGAAAATAGAATAAGATGAGAAAGTTAGCTGTCGTTGCTTTTGGAGGCAACGCCTTGCTGCGAAGCGGCCAGAAGGGCACCTATCGCGAACAGATTGAGAATGTGGAGAACACTTGCGAGAGCCTGTGCGCTCTGCTGGAACGTAACTATAATGTCGTTATCGGCCACGGCAACGGCCCACAGGTGGGCAACGTGATGCTGCAGCACGAGGCCGGCAAGCAGGCCGGAGTGCAGGCCATGCCCATGGATTTCTGCGTCGCGGAGACGCAGGGGGCCATCGCATACATGATTGAGATGGGGCTGCGCAATGTCATGGCCCGCCACGACATACAGCGCGATGTGGTGACCCTTGTCACACAGGTGTCCGTAAACAAGCTGGACCCGATGTTCCAGAACCCCACCAAACCCGTGGGACCCTACTACACCAAGGATCAGGCCGACCTGCTGGCTGCCGAGACGGGCGCCAAATACAAGGAGGATCCGAAGGGCAACGGCTGGCGCAAGGTGGTGGCAAGCCCCAAGCCTACGCGTATCAATAATATCAAGATTGTCAAACAGCTGGCCACGGCTGGCAACATCGTTGTCACCGTGGGTGGCGGCGGCATCCCCGTGGTGGAGGAGAACGACACGGTGCGTGGCGTCGAGGCTGTCATCGACAAGGACCTCGCCAGCGCCCTCTGCGCTGTGGAAATAGGCGCCGACGAATTCTATATCCTCACCGATGTGCCGAAGGTGTACATCAATTTCCGCAAACCCAACGAGCAGGCGCTGGACACCATCACTGTGGCCGAGGCCAAGCGTTACCTGGAAGAGGGCCAGTTTGCGGAAGGCAGTATGGCGCCCAAGGTGCGCGCGGCCATCATGTTCGTCGAACACGGCGGCAAGGAGTGCATCATCACCGAGGCCGGCCAGTTGGACAACCCCTCCTGCGGCACCCGCATCGTCCGTTGAACAGTTTGGAAACAAAGTATTAACACAATAAAAAACTTACACAACATGGCTTATAACCTTAGAAACCGCAATTTTCTTAAAATTTTGGATTTCAGCCCGAAGGAGCTGAACTACCTGCTCGATCTGGCCCGCGACCTGAAGCGCGCCAAATATGCCGGCACCGAGCGTCCGACACTGACGGGCAAGAACATCGCCCTCATCTTCGAGAAGACCTCGACCCGTACGCGCTGCGCCTTTGAGGTCGGCGCCAAGGACCAGGGTGCCCACGTCACCTACCTCGGCCCCAGCGGCAGCCAGATCGGCGTCAAAGAGAGCATGAAGGACACCGCCCGTGTGCTGGGTCGCATGTTCGACGGCATCGAGTATCGTGGCTTCAAGCAGGAGACCGTCGAGGAACTCGCCAAATACGCCGGCGTCCCCGTGTGGAACGGTCTCACCAACGAGAGCCATCCCACCCAGATCCTCGCCGACTTCCTCACCATGCAGGAACATGTCGACAAGCCCCTCCACGAGGTGACCTTCGCCTATGTCGGCGATGCCCGCTTCAACATGGGCAACAGCCTGATGGTCGGCGGTGCCAAGATGGGCATGGATGTGCGCATCATCGCCCCTAAGAAGCTCCAGCCTTCCAAGGAACTCGTCAAGGAGTGCCAGAAGATCGCCAAGGAGACGGGTGCCAAGGTGACCGTCACCGACGACCCCGTGAAGGGCGTCAAGGGCTGCGACTTCATCTACACCGACGTGTGGGTCTCCATGGGTGAACCCGCCGAGGTCTGGAAAGAGCGTATCGACATGCTGATGCCCTACCAGGTCAACGCGCAGATGATGAAGAACACCGGCAACCCCAAGTGCAAGTTCATGCACTGCCTTCCCGCCTACCACAACCTCGAGACCCAGGTGGGCCGCGACGTCAACAAGCAGTTCGGTCTGGACGGCATCGAGGTCACCGAGGAGGTCTTCGAGAGCGAAGCCAGCATCGTCTTCGACGAGGCCGAGAACCGCATGCACACCATCAAGGCCGTCATGGTGGCCACGCTGGGCGACTAAACGTCTCGGAACATTGAAAATGGAAATTGAAAGTTTGGCTGGCACTGTCATGCCAGACTTTCAATTTTTTTCACATGTCTTGTGTGCAAAAATTCATCTGCAACACTTTGCAAATTAAAGTAACAATAATAAAAATCTGAACAATAACTATGTGGTTTACTAATCTGCTTACCAGTGGAGGCGTGGGCACCACGGTACTCATGCTCTCCGTCTCTATTTTTGCAGGCTTGCTGCTCGGTAAGTTCAAGGTCAAGGGCGTCTCCCTTGGCATCACGTGGGTGCTCTTCGTGGGCATCCTTATAAGTGCGCTTGGCGTGAAGTGCAACAAGGAGATGCTTGACATCATCAAGGACTTCGGCCTCATCCTCTTCGTCACCGCCGTGGGTCTGCAGGTGGGTCCCGGGTTCTTCAAGAGTTTCGCCAAGGGCGGCCTGTCGATGAACCTCATGGCTGTGGTCAATGTGGCTCTTGGTGTGGGCATCACGGTGCTCATTGCCAAACTCGCCTCGCAGGACCTCACCGACATGGCTGGTGTCTACACCGGCGCCATCACCAACACCCCCGGCCTCTCGGCGGCCACGCAGGCTGCCGGCGACCTGGGCATGGACGGTGCCGGCGAGCGCCTTGCCGCAGGCTATGCCGTGGCCTATCCTCTGGCTGTGGTGGGCATGATTGCCTGCTGCCTGCTGCTGCGTCCGCTCTGTCGCATCGACCTCAGGGGCGAGCCGACGACCGTAGCCGTGGAAAGCGGGGCTTCCTCCGCTTCCGCCAAGAGTGGCAAGCCCATCCTGCTCATCCCCATCTTTGTCATCATCGCCATCGGCATCGTGTTGGGTTCCGTCCCCATCCCCGTGGGCATGAAAGCCCCTGTCAAACTCGGCCTTGCCGGCGGCCCCCTTGTGGTGGCCCTTGTGGCCGGATGGCTCGGCGTGAAGAAAGGGTGGTTCACTACCGAAT
>JAFVAM010000067.1 GCA_017480525.1 Bacteroidales bacterium
CCTGTCCTGCCCCGGCGCCGGCCGAGGTGTCGTGCTGATAGAGGATTCGACCCTCCGTGTCGGCGGGATAGAAGTAGGCGAAGGCCAACACGGCAAACAATACGACTGCCAACACGTCGGGCAGCCAGCGTTTCATCAAGTTATTCATATTCCAATGATACAATTTTGCTGCAAAGGTACGAATTAGCGAACGAAGAGCAAAAGAAAATCTCAATTTTCTTTTGATTTTCTGAGCGATAGTACCTTCGGCGAGGCCAAAGGTACGAATTAGCGAGCGAAAAGCAAAAGAAAACGTTGATTTTCTTTTGCTTTTTTAAGGTCAGAGAACGCTACGCCAGACTAATGTGCCTCCGCAGGAAAAAATCTAGCGCCAGATTTTTTCAAAACTCGCCCGTTTTTGAAAAAATCTCGGCCCCACAGGAAAAAGGGCCAGTCTACTTTTCCGGTGCATGTGCCGCATGGCATTCTCCTCCTTTGTAACGATAAGGAAATAACTTGGTACGATAATCCTACTTGCTTTGAAACCTGTTTATTTCTTTATCCCTAAGGAGTGGAGGAGAGGAGGAGTTGGCGCTGAAGCGCCATTGTACCGGTGTATGCCTATCGTGGGCAGGGCGCTTTAGCGCCCCCTCCTCCTCTCCAAATCTCCTTAGAAATCATACCAAGTTGTTTTTAAATTGTCACTTTGGAAGATTGGTTGGATCTGTATTGACAAACCACCCCTGACCCCTCCTTTGGGAAAGGAGGGGAATGCCATGCGGCGTGTGGGAACACTTTAGGAAATGGAGAAAGCGAAGTCGTGTAAAACCGTGTGGAACCATGGCTTTTACAGGGTTGGAAAGCTGGATTATTTCAGCAGTTGCACAAAGACTTCGGGGCGGTCGAGGTTCACCATGTCGGCCCGCTTGTCGATGACGAGCTGGAACTGCGAGGTGTCGTCCTCTTGGCAGGCCGCCATCACACGGATGCCGTGGCGGTGGCAGTAGCGGCGGAACTTACGGGTGATCAGCTCGGGCGCAATCTCCACGTAGGCGGGCCGGCAGACGGTCTGCCAGTACTTCAGCCGGTCGATGTTTTTGGCGTTCACCTTGACTTTCATGTCGGGAGCCAGCGTGATGAACTCGCGCAGCATGGCTTCGTCGGCAAACCAGAAGAAGCTCTTCTCGGCAAAGCCCTTCTCACGGACCAGCCGGACGAGCGCAGGGACGGGTGTGCCCCGCTTGACATCGAAAAAGACCTGGGCGCGGCCCTCCAGCGAGTCGAGCATCTCGGCGATGGTGGGCACCCGCACTCCAGCGAACTGCGGACCGAACCAGCTGCCAGCATCGAGCTTCTCAACGTCCGCCGCCAGGGTCTCGGCCAGCAGGCCGTGGCCATTGGTGGTGCGGTCGAGCGTCTCGTCGTGCAGGTTGAAGAGCACGCCGTCCTTCGACGGGCGCACGTCCACCTCAATCCACGTTGCACCATAGTCCAGTGCGGCTTGTGCCGAGGGCCAGGTGTTCTCAGGCGCCAGGGCGTTGGCGCCCCGGTGGACAACGATACTAATATTTTGGGCAGCCACAGTAGCTGTGACTGCCCAAAAACATAGCGTTGATAGAAAGATTCGATAATTAATAGCCATTGTTCTGCTTCCACTTCGGGTTCAGGTCGAGGTCGCCCTTCTTGATGGGGAAGATGCGGCGTGTCTTGTCGAAGTTGGCATTGGGATTGCTCTTGTAGTGGGGGAAGAACTCATCCTCGAAGTGGCCGAAGCGAATCATGTCGTTGCGGCGCATGTTCTCGTCGAAGAACTCACGTCCACGCTCGTCGTAGATTTCAGCGAGCGAGGGAGTGTGGTCGAGGAGGGGAGCCTTCGCATAGGAGCGAATCTGGTTGAAGAGGCTCTGTGCCTCGCTGCCACCGTTGCCCTGACGTACCAGTGCCTCAGCCTTCGTCAGCAGGATGTCGGCATAGCGGAAGAGCGGCAGGTCGTTCGATTGGTTGCGGCCATTCTTGAAGTCGGCATCAGTGACAAACCACTTGATGCTGCGGTAGCCCTGACGGTAGCCGTCCACATTGTCGCCTACGTCAAGACGCTCGTCGTTGGCCACGGTGAGCGTGATGTCCTGCGTCAGCACCAGGGGATCGCCATTCTTGTCCTTGCAGACCTCGCTGGTGGGAAGCAGCGTCTCGGGGTCGTAGATATGGACCGTGCCGCCGAGCACGCACAGGTTGCGCTCGTCGCCCTCCAGGGTGAAGAGCTTGGTAATCTCAGGAGTCAGCGTCATGTAGCCGCCGCCCGACTGCGACAGTGCCTCGCCGTAGTAGCTGGGCTTGCAGTTCTTGATGTCCTTGTAGCTGTGAGAACGGCCGTACTGCATGCCAGTGGCATCAGTCGTGTGGTAAGGCATGGCATAGATGAAGTCCTCAACCTTGCGCTCGGTGTTGTCGTAGGAGAACTTGAAGCGATAGGGCATGGAGCCGAGGTTGAACTTGCCGCTCTTGATGATTTCGTCGCAGACGTTGACACAATCGGCCAGCTTCTCGTTGGTTGCCGTGGCGGCGTCGTAGTTCTCGACAGCATCGGCGGTGTAGACTGCCCAGTTGATATACAGCTTGGCCAGCAGGGCCTGTGCCATATACTTCGTGGGCTTGCCATAGTTGGCGCCCCAAAGGTCGTCGGTGGGCAGGCTGGGGATGATGGCCAGCAGCTCGCTCTCAATCCAGCGGGCTACGTCGGCACGGGGCTGACGCAGTTCGCGGTCGAGACCTTCGATGGAGGGGTCGTTGATAGGCACATCGCCCCAGCAGTCCATCATGAGGAACGTGAAATAGGCACGCATGGCGCGGGCTGAAACCTTGTAGGACTCCTCAATATCACCATTGATGATGTCGTTGGCCTGGATGACACCTGAACCGAGCACGGTCATCCAGTCGATGGTGGCATCCTCGTAGGTGAAGTTGTGATAGCTGGGGTGGGCGTAAGCACCGCTGTCGTACCAACCGCCGCCATAGCTCACGGCCGTCCACTCGTCGCTCGACAGGGCCATAGCCTCCATGTAGCGGCGGCCGAAGCAGTCGCGCATCTGGTTGTAAAGGGCTGTCATCTGAGCTTCCTTAGTTACCTCTGTCAGCGGCGTGGAAGTGTATAGAGAATCCACGTCAACATCGAGGTCGGTGCAGCCTGTCACGGCAAATGCCATCAAGCCGGCTGCCATATACATTTTGATATTTGTTTTCATATTTCAGTCTTTTCTATAGTTACTTTACTTCTGAGATAATCACCGAGCGGGAGAGCTGCGGGTCGTTGAGGTACATCACGTCGACACCACCCTTGGCAGCCTTCACCAACTGGCTGGCGGGAACACCGTACTGGTTGACCAGAATGTCGTAAACGTTCTGCGAACGCTCCTGCGAGAGCTGTGCGTTGCGCTCCTCGCTGCCCGTCTGCTGGTCGGCATAGCCGTAGACGGAGTATTTCTTCTCAGGCGTGGCCTTGATCATCTGTGCCACGGTCTCCAGGTTCACCTTCTCGCGGTTCACCACGTCGCTCTGGCCGATGGTAAAGTTCACCAGGTAGGGGAAGGTGATGGTCTGGGTGTCGTGGATGACCTTAACGTCATCAACCTTGCGGTTCTTCAGGGCGTCGTTCTCGGCCTTCAGGCGGTTCACTTCTGCATTCAGGCGCTCCACCTCTGCGTTGTCGGTCACGTAGACAGTTTGTGGGGTTGCGCTCTTGCCGCCATTCTTCACATC
>JAFVAM010000068.1 GCA_017480525.1 Bacteroidales bacterium
AAAAGGGTGTGGGGGCGGACCCGTTGCCAGACGATGTGCGAGGCATAGGGGATGAGGAATGCCGGGACATCGAGGGAGGCATCGAGGTTGATTTCGAAGGCGGAGAAGTTGTCGTAGAACGAATCGCTGCCGCTGCGGAGACTGATTTTGGGCAGTTCGAGGAGGAGAGAACTTTTCACCTTGAGGAGTTCGGCACCGCCGAAGAGGTTCTTGTGCTGGTATTCGATGGAGGTCTCGATGCCGAGGTTGCCGGAGGAGAAGAAGTTGGAGGATGAGTCGGCGGCGCCGATGGGGGAGGCGTTGGTGAGTTCGAGGGAGAGGGAGAGTTTCTGCTGGGTGGTGTTGATGAGGCGTACATGGGCGTCGACGAGGGGTAGGGAGTCTGACGAGGAGGGCGACTCGGTAAATTCGATATTGATATACTTGAAGTTGCGGAGGTTGAGGAGAGAGTTGTAGGTGTTGTTGATGTAGGAAGGACGATAGATCATGCCGGGGAAGAGCATCATGGAGCGGCTGATGGTGAGGGGCTTGATGGTGAGGGGTTTGTCGTGGACAAACTGGTAGTCGAAGGTGCGGTTGATGCCGGCGTAGTTGTGGATGATGGTGTCGAAGGTTGACTGTCCTGTGTGGAGGCCTGCGGTGCTGTTGGGGTAGATGTAGATATTGTTGATGTGGTAGACGTGGAGGTTGCGGCTGTCGACATTGACGTCGATGGAGAGTTTGCTGGGGCTGTAGGTGGTGTCGACGAGGAAACTGATGTTGTCGGCGGCGGCGTGGTAGTAGCCCGCTTCGCGGAGGTTGTTGACAAGGCGGGAGCGTTCGGACGCGAGGTTCTCCTGGTCGTAGAAGACGCCTGCTTTGAGCAGCGCATCGGGCGACCACTGCTCGAGGAGTTGGCGCACGGCGGGGTCGTCGGTGTGGTAGGCCACCTCGTCGATGAGGTAGCGCTGTGTCGCCGTGAGATGGAATCCGATGCTGATTTTGCGGCCGTCGATGGCGATGGTGTCGAAAGTGCAAGTGGATTTGAAACAGCCTTTGGACTCCAGCAGTCCCTGCAATTGACGGGCGGTGCGGCGGGCTTTGTTCTCGTCGTAGACCACGGGCGCCTGTCCCAGTCGGCGCCAGTAGTTGCCCCAGAAGGTGCTGTCGGTTGGGCGCGCGATAGAATAGAGCCAAATCCCCACAGGCATGGATTTGATGCCGAGGAACTTGGGGTTGGGACGCTGGGCGTAGTAGTTGTTGGCGCGTTTGATGGCGTCGGACACCTCGGGTGTGGCTGCAGAACTGTCGGCCATGACGATGGTCTGGACGGTCTCGTCGAGTATGTGGCTGCCTTCCGGGATATAGCGGTTGGTGTAGCAGCCCGCCAGGAGCAGGCAGAAGAGGAATGGGATTATATGGAGGCCCCTATTTTTCAACGATGGAGAGAATCTTTTCTGTGCTGCCGAGGTTGTGTTGCATGTAGTCGGTGCAGGCCTGCGAAGCATTTGCGAAGGTGTCGGCCCGGAAGAGTAGGGCTGAAAGCGGGGTGAGGAGAGAAGCGGGCGTGGCGTCCACACTCCATCCGCCGCCGCGGGCGATGATGTCGCGGGCCTCCTGGAACTTGTGGTAGTTGGGGCCGAAGAAAACAGGTTTGCCAAAGGTGACGGCCTCGAGGATGTTGTGGATGCCCACGCCGAAGCCGCCGCCGATGTAGGCCACGGTGGCGTAGCGATAGAGTTTGGAGAGGATTCCTATGTTGTCGACAATCAGAGTGGTGCAGGGAGAGGGTGGGGGAAGGGTTGAGTGTTTGAGCGTGGAGTAGCGGATACTGTCGGGGAAAAGCGTTTCGATTTGTTTCAGGTGTTCTTCGCTGATGACGTGCGGTGCCAGAATGATGCGCTGGGGGAAACTCTCATTAGCCTCGCTGCGGGCTTCGGCGATGAGGCGCTCGTCGGGTGGCCATGTGCTGCCGCATACGAGGACAGGGCCTTCATGGCCGCGCAGGAATGCGTCCGCCACTTCGTCGAGCTCGGCGGCAAGGGCGATCTGGTGTACTCGGTCGAAGCGCGTGTCGCCGGCTATGGAGCATTGGCCTACGCCGTGGCTTTGCAGCAATTGCAGGCTCTCCTCGTTCTGCACGAAAAGGTGGGCGAAACACTCCTTGAGCTGCCTGCGGAACCATCCGCCATACCAGCAGAAGAAATACTGTCCGGGACGGAAGATGGCGGAGAAGATATAGGTGTGTGCGTGGCGTTTATTCAAAGTCGCCAGATAGTTGTACCAAAACTCATACTTGACGAAGAACACTTTGTCGGGGTTCACGGCTGCCGTCAGACGGCGAGCGTTGCGCGGGGTGTCCATGGGCAGGTAGCACACGACGTCGGCCTGTGAGTAGCTCTTCCTTACCTCGTAGCCCGAAGGGGAAAAGAAGGAGACGAAGACCTGGTGGTCGGGGTGTCGACGGCGGTATTCCTCCAGCACGGGCCGCGCCTGTTCGAATTCGCCCAGGCTGGCGGCGTGGAACCATGCAACGGGCTTGTCGTGGCGGAGTTTGGCCACCGCTTGCGGCCATTGTTTCCATCCGGTCACCATCAGACGTGCGTTGCGGTGGCCGCAGAGAGCAGCTATCCGCACACCAAAGGTGTAGAGGTATATTCCTATGGTATATAGTATCCGCATTGTCTTTTCAATAATAGTAATAGTCATACGAGGTCTTGCCGGTGAAGGGGAACATCCACGAGAGGCGGACGGCACCCATGAGGTCGAAGTAGCGGTTCTCGTCCTTGCCGTTGAGACCCATGAGGTTGTCGAGGACATGGCTGCGCGACGACCAGCTGATGCATTCGCTGAGGTCGAAGGTGATTTTGACGTTGACGTAGGTGTTGCGGTTGCTCATGTAGATGAATCCCACGCTCTCGGTGAACATCATGCCGTTGCGGAGATGGTCGTAGAGGCTGATCATTTTGTCGCCCAGCTGTGGCACATAGCTCTCGTTCATGTCCTGTGTGTGGATGGTCTTTTGCATGAACCATCCACCGCTCACTTTGAGGAGGATGCCAGAGTCGGGATTCTTCCTGAAGAGGGGGATGATTTTGCCCACGCCGGGTCTCACGGCAAATCCCCGGTTGTACATTGTCACCACGCCGTTGTATCCGCCCCAGCTCATCAGCAGACCGTTGCTGGCGAAGATGTCGCCCATGCGCTCGGCACGGTCCTTGTAGTTGTCGCTGTTATAGCCGAACCAGATGTCGCCCTCCAAGGAGAGCATCCAGTTGCTCTTGAACTTGTAGTCCCACTCGGCAGCGAAGTTCAGATAGGGACTTTCGTAAAGCTCCTGCATGCTGCCGCCGTCGGGGCCGCCGCTGTGGGTGCCCCACAGCGGCGCCATGATGCCGAAGTCCACGCCCACGATGTGGCACTGCAGGGTGTCTATCCCATGTTTCTCCTGGGCTTTGGCTCCCACGGCCAGCATGGCCATCAGTCCCAGTATCAGTATCTTTTTTGTCATTCTTTACTCCTTTTCCATCGATTTTTTTTCTCCATGTAGAAAAAAAACTGTATCTTTGCACTTTGTCTGTTTTAACGACAGGCACTTCAATTTATTGTATAATAAAGCAAAAAAATAAAAATAGACCCTATCAAGTTATGGCAAAAGATTTCCCCAAACGCAGTGAGAACTATTCCGAGTGGTACAACGAGCTCGTTGTCCGTGCCGACCTCGCCGAGCAGAGTGCCGTGCGCGGCTGCATGGTAATAAAACCCTATGGCTATGCTATCTGGGAGATAATGCAGCACCAGCTGGACTCCATGTTCAAGGCCACGGGCCACCAGAACGCCTATTTTCCCCTTTTCATTCCCAATAGTTTTCTCAGCCGTGAGGCCGAGCATGTGGAGGGCTTCGCCAAGGAGTGCGCTGTGGTGACGCACCACCGCTTGATGAACGATCCCAACGGCAACGGCGTCGTGGTCGACCCCTCGGCCAGACTCGAGGAGGAACTCATCGTCCGCCCCACCAGCGAGACCATCATCTGGAGTACCTACAAGAACTGGATCAAGTCCTATCGCGACCTGCCTATCCTGTGCAACCAGTGGGCCAACGTGGTGCGCTGGGAGATGCGTACCCGCATGTTCCTCCGCACCGCCGAGTTCCTGTGGCAGGAAGGCCACACCGCTCACGCCACCCGAGAGGAGGCCGAGGCCGAGACGCGCAAGATGCTGGAAGTCTATGCCGAATTTGCAGAGAAATACATGGCTATGCCTGTACTCAAAGGCCACAAGAGTCCCAACGAGCGCTTCGCCGGCGCACTGGACACCCTTTGCATCGAGGCCATGATGCAGGACGGCAAGGCCCTGCAGGCCGGCACCTCCCACTTCCTCGGTCAGAATTTCGCCAAGGCTTTCGAGGTGCAGTTTTTAAATAAAGAGAACAAGCTGGAGTATGTCTGGGCCACTTCGTGGGGTGTCAGCACCCGCCTGATGGGAGCCCTCATCATGACCCACTCCGACGACAACGGCCTTGTCCTGCCTCCGCACCTGGCTCCCATCCATGTGGCCATCGTCCCCATCTGCAAGAGCGACGAACAGCAGCGCCAGCTCGATGAACACATCGCCCCCATTGTCCGAGACCTCGAGGCCAGGGGTCTGGTGGTCAAGTACGACAACCGCCCGGAGTATAAGCCCGGCTGGAAATTCAACGAGTACGAGTTCAAGGGAGTCCCCGTGCGCCTCGCCATTGGCCCGCGCGACCTCGAAAACGGCACCTGCGAGGTGTGTCGTCGCGACACGCTGGAGAAAATCACCATGCCCATCGAAGGCATAGCCGACCATGTGGCCGACCTCATGGAGCAGATTCAGCAGAACCTCTTCAAGAAAGCCGCCGACTTCCGCGCCAGCATGACCCGCAAGGTTGACACTTGGGACGATTTCAAGGTGGAAATCGAGAAAAACGGTTTCCTGCTCTGCCACTGGGACGGCACCGCTGAGACCGAAGAGCGCATCAAGGAGGAAACCAAGGCCACCATCCGCTGCATTCCCTTCGACGCCCCAGATGAGGAGGGCAAGTGCATCTATAGTGGCAAGCCCAGTCATCGCCGCGTCGTCTTCGCCCGCAGCTACTGATTGGTGATTAGTGATACTTGATTAGTGCGGCACATAAGAAGCTGATAGATGGTGTCTCAAAAGTTTTGGGACACCCTCTTCTTGCGTTCGTGCCACGTAAAAAAAATGAAGAAGAATACCTGGGGCTTTTAATTGAATATTGGTGATTATGAGTGATTTGCGGAAAAAATGTCGTTTTGTGCGGTTTTGAACGCTGATTTGGAGATGAGGGGCTGCATAAGTGTATTTTTACTATAAATATTGCATTGTTTTTCTGTCATTCAAATAAATATTCGTATCTTTGTATCATGATTGAAAACACTGATGAGAATGGCAGGCAGGGCATACAGACAGCAAGGCAATATGGGGTTGTTCGACAACGAGGGTACATTGCAGAAACTCAACCAGATGGGTAACCCTCTTGACAAGTTGGCCAAGGTGGTAGACTTTGAGATGTTCCGCGAGACGTTGGAAGATGGACTCCTCAAGGAACACATGACCAATGCGGGGGCGAAACCTTACGACCCTGTGCTGATGTTCAAGATACTTGTCCTGCAGTGCATG
>JAFVAM010000069.1 GCA_017480525.1 Bacteroidales bacterium
CGTCGCGCCGTTGTACTCAACCTCCCAGCTGCTCTCCGTGCCGCCGGCTGTCCAGCCGACGACGGCGCTGTTCTCCGTCACATTGCTGGCGGCGACATTTGTCGGGGCCTCGCAGGTGGGTTCGACAACGTCGGCGTCGAAGGTGGCCGTCAGGGCGAGGTTGCCGGTGACGGTGGTGGCGTAGGGGTTGGCGGTGGAGACCTGCGTGGCGCCGCTCATCCAGGCCACGAAGTGGTAGCCGCTGTTGGCGGTGGCGGTGAAGGTCACACTCGTGCCGGCGTCGACGGTGCCGCTGGGCGAAACCGTGGCGCCACCCATCGTGGCGTCGGCACTGGCGGCGCTGACGGTGTAGGTGGTGGGGTCGGGAGGCGTCACTGTGCTGTCGGCCAGGGAGACGGTGATGTCATCCAAACGGCCGCCATTTGCGGTGTTGCTGTGCATGTAGATGGCTATGTGTCCGCTGGCTGTGGTGGGGAAGGACACGGTGTGCGGGACCCAGTCGTCGGTGAGCCAAACGGTGTCCACGGGAACGAAGGTGGTACGGTCGCTGGGGTTGGTTATATAGCCCGAAATGAGAGCCGACGAGCCGCTCATGTTTTTACCATAGAACTCAAGGCTCAGGTCGCTCAGATTGTAGCCGAAGGCAGGCAACACAACGATGGGGCACACGCCGTTGCTTTCGCGGTACACCAAACTGTTAGGCGTCTGTCCGGCCATGGCCACGACGTAAGGGTAATGGCCTGATTGCGAAAAGTGCATCGTCCAGCAGGGAGCGCCCTGGGTACCGTCGCTCGCAGTACCCCACGTGGTGAAGTCCTCGGTCCACGGCAGGGTGGTGATGGCGCCGCAGTCAGTGATGAATGAGGCCGAGGTGGCGGAGGTTCGTGTCCCGTCGGAGCAGAGGGTAACGACGCTGACGCTGTACTGTGTGCTGCTGGTGAGACCCGTGAAGGTGTAGACGCTGTCGTACACCTCGACGCTGTCGGTCACACTGCCGGCGGTGTAGTAGACCATGTAGTGATTGGTGCTGTTGATATCGTTGATGGCGATGTCGGCGGTGGTCTGGCTGATGTTGCTCACGCCCACCGATGCGGGACGCAGGCAGCTGGGGGCTGTCATGACGGTGAACTCGTCGAGATAGATGTTGTACGAGGAGCCGTAGTAGCGCATGGCGATGCGTCCGGTGGCACTGGAGCCGAACAAGATGTCCTTGAACTCCCATGTGTTGGTGGCGTCGACACGGGCCTGGGCCACCTCGGTGTAGGTAGTGGGGTCGGCGGGGTTGGTCATGTAGCCCACGCCCACGTAGCCGTTGAGGTTGGCGCTGCGCATCCAGAAGGTGAACATCAGGTCGGAGATGTCGTCCTGGAACGGGGGCAGCACCATGTAGGAGGGATAGGAGGCGGTGCCGTAGTAGCGGACGGAATTGCTGCCTTCGTGGTGCTGCGAGGTGCATACATACGTGTAGTCGCCGTACAGTCCGTTGAAGTCCCAGCAGGGGATGTTGGTCACCGAGGAGGCGGCACTGGAGCCACTGCTGGCCGTGAAACTCTCAAAGCCCTCGGTCCACGGCAGGGTGCTGACGACAGCGCAGGTGGTGCGGAAGGTGGTGCTGGTGGCGGAGGTTCGTGTGCCGTCGGAGCAGAGGGTGACGACACTGACGCTGTACTGCGTGCTGCTGGTGAGACCCGTGAGGGTGTAGACGCTGTCGTACACCTCGACGCTGTCGGTCACACTGCCGGCGGTGTAGTAGACCATGTAGTGATTGGTGCTGTTGACATCGTTGATGGCGATGTCGGCGGCGGTCTGGCTGATGTTGCTCACGGTCACCGATGCGGGACGCAGGCAGCTGGGGGCCGTCATGACGGTGAAATCGTCGAGGTAGATGTTGTACGAGGAACCGTAGTAGCGCATGGCGATGCGTCCGGTGGCGGCAGCGGGGAAGGTCGCCTCCTCATACTCCCATGTGTTGGTGGCGGTGGCATGCAGCTGTACCACTTCGGTGTAGGAAGTGGGGTCAGAGGGGTCGGTCATATAACCCACGCCCACATAGCCGCCGATATTGGCGCTGCGCATCCAGAAGGTGAACATCAGGTCGGAGAGGTTGTCCTGGAACGGGGGCAGCACCATATAGGAGGGGTAGTTGGCAGAGCCGTAGTAGCGCAGGCCCTGGTTGCCCTCGTGGTGCTGCGAAGTGGTGACGTATGTGTTGCTGCCGTTCAGACCGTTGAAGTCCCAGCAGGGGATGTTGACGACACTGGTGGTCGCCGAGGCGCTGCTGCCGCCGGTGCGGCTCTCGAAGTCTTCAATCCACGGCAGGGTGGTGACTGCGGCGCAGGCGGTGCGGAAAGAGCCTGCCAGGGTCATGCTGGTGTCCTCGGCACCGCAAACAGAACGAACGGCGATGGCATAGTCCGTGGCGGCATCGAGGCCCGTAACGGTATAGAAAGTGTCGGTGACAAGCGTGGCCACACTGTCCACCGTAACCTCCCACGAGGAGGCCTCGCCAACCTCGGTCCAGTGGAAGGTGAGGGAGGTGGCGTCGACACTGTCGAGGACAAGGTTGGCCGGCGACGGGCAGGTGAGGTGCACCAGCAACACATTGTCGATGGCCATCGGCGGATTTGTGCCGGAGCTGGCGTCGTTGGCCCACAGAAAGACGAGGTTATAGATACCGGGGTTCGCGATGACGAAGGTGCCGGTCTGCGTCTGCCAGTCGCTCTGGAGGTTCAGCCTGCCACCGACGATGTCAGTCCAGCCCTCGGGAGTCACCGAGGAGAAGTCGTTGGTGCTCATCTCGCTGTAAGGCAGGGTACCTCCCACGAGGGCCGCCGTGCCGGGGGTGATGAAGGCGCGGAGATAGTCCCACGAACTCTCGCCGTGGCCTCGCCAGTCGAAAGAGTAGGCATACTCGCCAGCCTCCGAGAATTCGAATGTCCGCACGGCATACGACATCGAGGTTTCGTCAATGGAGTAGCTGTTGCTGGTGCCATTGTCGTTGCTGATATACAGAGCCTGCGAGCCGCCGTGGTTCACGGCCGGACCCACATGCCAGGCGTTGTGGCTGTTGAAGAACACCCAGCCCGTGTCGTCGTCGGCCTCGAAGCCGGTGCTGTAGGGTACGGAGATGCTCTCCATGGGGGTGTTGAAGTTGACGAAGACGGCCGATGTCATGGGCCCCGTCGGGCAGACGGTGTAGGCCTCAAGGGTGTAGTTGCTGCCGCCCTCCAGGTTGGCGAGGGTCTGGCTCGTACCCTCCACATCCACGGTGTCGGAAGTGCTGCCCGTGGAGTAGACCAACATGTAGTGGTTCACATTGTCGGTGTCGGCAAGGGTCACCTCGACGGTGGTGGAGTTGACGGCACTGACGCTCACCTCCGGGCGAGAGCAGGAGGGCAGCAGGTGCACGTCAATCTCGTCGAGGAACCAGTAGTAGTTGCTGGCGTTGCCGTTGTGGCGGAAAGCGATGCGGGCGCTGTCGGGAGCGCTGGCGAAACCCACCTCGCAGAACAGGTAGCCCGCCATGTCGTAGTTGTAGTGCTCCAACGCGACGAAGGTGGTGCTGTCGGTCGGGTCGGTAATGTAGCCCACATCGAACGAGCCCGCCGAGGAGCTGCCGTTTTCCGAGCGCGTCACAAAACTCACCTGCAGCCCGCTGGTAGCCTCCTCGAAGGTGGGCAGGACTATTATGTTCTTGGCGCCGCTGCTGCCGGGATAGAAGCCGAGGCTGTAGCCCTGGCCGCCATAGCGGTAGCTGTCGGAAGTGAGGAAAAGATAGGCCGATGTCGACTGCGGAATCCAGTCGTAGCAGGGGGGCATGTCACCCGTCATGCGGTTCACATAGCCCGTATAGTATTCGCCGTAGCTGTCGAAATTCTCTCTCCACGGAAGCTCGCTGACAACGACGCAGGTGGTGCGGAATCTTCCCGTCACCGGCAACGTGATCGTCCCGTCGCTGCACACCGCATTGACCACCACATTGTAGCCCGTGTTGGCATTGAGGTTTTCGAAGGTGTAAACAGTGTCGTAGACCACGTCGTTGAACACCGTGTCGCCACTGCTTAGCAACAGCAGGCTGTACTGGCCCACCCCAGTGGTGTCATGGATGGTGACAGTGGCCGAACTCCCGCCGATGGAGCTGATGCTCACCCCGGAAGGACGCTGGCAGGAGGGTTGCACATTGACGCTGATTTCATCTATATAGCAACTGTAGCCATTCGACGAGGTAACACCCACGCGGATGGCGGGATAGTGGACCGAGTCGGGAGCCGAGACAAAGCTCTGCTCCATCTCCTGCCAGTTGGTGTTGGAGGTGCCTATGCCTATCGCCTGCTGCAGGCTCACAAAGGTCGTCGTGTCATCGGGGTCGCTCATGTAGCCCACATCAATCTTGATATAGGTCGCGGCCGTGTACTTGAAGTTGATCATCAAGTCGTCAAGGTCCTCGAAGCCAGGCAACACCAGGAACTGGGGCTGATAGCTGTAGCCAGGGTAGAAATAGAGACTCTTGCTGCCGTCGCTGGCATAGGTGTTGACCACGTAGGGATAGGTTCCCGAATAGTAGTTGTACGTCTTCCAGCAGGTGGGTTCGAAAAGAATGCTGCTGCTGGCGGCATAGTCCTCCATGCTCTCCACGAAGGGCAGCGCCTCGTGGCCAATGAGCTCGCAACGCGTAACGATATTCGTCGTCGCCAGCGAACTGCTGTCGCCGGCACCGCAGACGGCACGTACGCCGAGGGTATAGGCCGTGGCCTGCGAGAGGTTGGTGAAAGTGTAGGAAGTGTCGTAGACAGTGGTCACCTCCTCGCCGTCCAGATAGACCGCATAAGCCGACCCGCTGTTGCGATCCGTCCAGTGGAGCGTAGCCTCTTCAGAATCCAGACCGCTGACATAGAGACCATTGGGACGGTAGCATACATTGCTGCCCGAAGCGTTATACTCAAAAGTGGTCTTCGGCGTGAACCGGTAGCGGTAGGAGCCGGAGTTGTAATAAATAGTGGAAGTGTAGCTGCTCTGGTTTAATCCGTAGAAGTAGACATGTTCATAGTCGCTGCCTATATGGGTGTACACAATGTCGAGCATCAGGTCGCCGCCCAGGTAGGGAAACGGCTCGGAAAACACCACCTCGAGCTGGTTGCCGCCGCCGGTAATCGACAGCGCGCCGCTGTACACCGTCACAGCGTCCGTCAGCGCAATAGGTCCGCCAGACGTGAAACCGCTGAAATTGTCGACAACGGCCAGCGACACAACAAAGGAACCCGACGACAGGCAGTTCGAAGGACTCTGCGCATAGAAGGTCATCTTGCTGATGCTGGAACCCGTCATGTTCTCCAGCATCGTGTCGGGATAGAACACCTGCACATGCTGGTCGTAGTCGGCATAATAGCCGTAGAAGGGAATGTGATTTTCTGTCGCGGTGCCGTCGGCAACCGTCAGGACAACCTGTCCTCGCGACAACGTCGGCAGCAACAGCATCGCCGCCAACAACCAATGGAATAAAGGTTTTTTTGTCATGATAATGAGTGTTTAGGGTTGGGTTAATAATCGGTATATGGATAGCCATTCGGACACTTTCCGCAACCGCAACAAGGCTGATAATCGCGTAAATGTCTGATTATCACCCCCCCCCCACAAACTCTCGTAAAGAAGGATGACGCTACAAAGATACAAAAAAATCACAAAACCAAAACTTTTTTCTGTTTTTTTTACATTTTTCCTCTCCCCTGCCCTCCCCTTCATCCCAAAACCGAACCGGGGCGCAGGCTTCCATCCCGGGAAAAACAATGCCACGCAGACGGCATCGCCCGTAAAAGAAAAGTACGCAAACCCCTCGCCTGCAAAAACCACCTATACCCTACGTTCACCTTACCAAACACCTACCATCTCCTTACCAACTCCTACCACAGGAGGACATGGTAGGGCGTTGACAAGGCGAAAACAAGGCGTTTTAACGTCCATTAACACAATTCGAACGGGCTTGATAATTTCTGGAAGGGGAGACAGAACACAGCCAGGGGTGGAGCACAGCGGAAGCCCGGAAAGGGACAGCAACCGATGTCAAAAACCCCGGAGGGGTGGCAGGAGACTTTGATTGTCTTTTTCCTGTCGCCCCCCGGGGTTGCGGTTTGCCCGTTTATGTTGGAGGGTGTC
>JAFVAM010000070.1 GCA_017480525.1 Bacteroidales bacterium
GAGCCCGTCTCCGCTTCATCGACAATGCAAAAGTACTGAATGATTTTCATCCAATCAAATTCTTACAAAAAAAAACAGCCTACCTTTTGTCCACTTGAACAAATTTACCCTAAAAACAGCCTACCTTTTGTCCATTACGCCGGTTTTTTTCATTTTTTTTTGTGTTTAGGTTAATAAAATGGGTTTGTTTACGAGATGCAAAGGTACAAAAAAAAATGAACCTAAATGTTAAATTATTGCGAAAAATGCAAAGTTTTGTTTTTGTATCAATAATGTGTGGTGGAGGTGTGTTGTGTATTGTACAGAAGTGTATCTGAACAGTTTCGCCTCCTTACGCCTTCGGGGCGCACCCCTGTTGCTGGAGGAGTGCGCCCCGAAGGAGTGGAGGGTGGGCATGTTGTTCTCATCCTGAAGGTCGGCCTGTCCAAGGCCACCCGTGCGGGCTATTTGTTTGCCGGGGTGGCGGCTTGTTTTTGCTGCTGTTTGGCGTTGTAGTCCTTCTCAATGTCTTTCAGTAGACGCGGGTCTTTGGTGTGTCGCGGTGTCGAGGCGGTGTCTGCGGAGACCGTACCCACGAAGGGCAGGGGCTTGATGGGCGAGTGGACCACCCAAGAGCCATCTTCGAGGATGAGGCGCACGGTGTCGTCGATGTCCTTGATGGGGGTATGCTTGTGGTAGAGCGCATAGGCTGTGGTGTCCGAGGTCTGGCACACTTTCTTGATGGTGATGGTGGCGGGACGGTTGGCGAAGAGCTGGTTGGTGTCCGAGAACGATAGCATGGTCTTGAAGGTGGGGATGGTGGTCTCGCGGGTGAGGCGGCTGGCGTAGGGGATGGCGTCGTCGAACTGGTATTCGCCCATGGCTTTGCTGTAGCCGTAGGCTGCCTGTTCGATTTTTTTCTCCTCGCCGTTTTGGCAGGCTGTCAGTGTCAGGGTGGCCAGCGCGATGAGGGCGATGTTTTTTCTCATAGTTCAGGGAGTTTTTTTTGCTTTTTACTTATGAAATAAAACCCCAAGTCGCTTTGGACTTGGGGTTTTGTTGATGTGTGTCCGACAATGACGGCCTTTTAGAATTTGGCGCGTTGGACTTTTTTGTCAGATTTCTGCACTGAGGTGTTGGCATCAATCTGGATGTCGGCAGCCTTTCTCTCCTCGGTGGCCTGAACGGCCTCCTTGGGCTGGTCCACGGCGGACACCTTCTTGGTGGTGGTGGCCTTCTTGGTGGTAGCGGTGGTGGCGGGGGCAGCCTCCTCGGCAACGGCCTGGATGCTGTCGGGGATGGCCTCCATCTCGTCCATAGGCTCGACAAACTGCTCAACGGTGGTGTCTGTGGTGTCGGTGGTCTCGGTGTTGGCGTTGTTGTTGCAGGCCACGAGGGTCATCGTGGCGATGGCGGCAACGGCAAGCATTTTGAAACTCTTTTTCATTTTTCCTTTTTTTTATGGTTCGGTTTTTTTTATTTACTCCTGGCTGGTGGCGGCGGTGAACTGGAAGTTGGAGAGCTTGATGTTCAGCTCAGTGTCGGGGACATTGTTCCAGATGGCATTCCAGTCATCATCGGTGAGGTCGTCAACCGACTGCACATCGGCAACGCCCATCTGGTACTGGACAGCACTGATGTAGGTTTCGAGTTCGTAGTATTCGATGTACATGTCGGCATTGTCGACGGTGTAGGTGTTGGCGTCCCAGGCACCGAAAATGGTGGAGTTCTTAACGTAGTCGTAGTGATAGTCGGGGTAGCTGTCGCCGCCGATTTCCACATAGCCATCGATAACGACTATGCTGGCATAGGCGTTATCATCGTATTCGGAGAGGAGGCTGCCGTCTTGCATTTGAATCAGGTGGGTGAGGTAGAGCTGGTTGGTCGTGGTAACGCCATACCAAGTGCAGAAATAGGGGTATTCAACGTTATCTCCGTTGAGAGCTCTGGCTGCTTCAATGAGGGTGATTGAGCCGTTGGACTTGGTGTTGGTGAAGCCGAGGGTCGGTTCTGAACCATCCCAAGTGAGTTTGAAGACGGACTGTCCGGGGTTGGGGTTGGGGTTGACAGGAGTGTCGGGATCGGTGGTGTTGTCGTCGTCGTCCTTGCTGCAGGCCACGAGCGTCAGGCTGCATGCCATCAGGGCAATGCCCATGAATTTGAAAATGTTCTTCATTTTTTTGAATTTTTTTAGGGTTAATATTTTTCTTCAAAATTTGGGTGCAAATGTACGAACTTTTTCTGATATGGCGGAAAAATATTTTACTTTCCTGCTGTTTGTTGTTGTATGTCAGTATTTTGTGGAATATTAATAATTCTTAAACCCCTTGTTGCCACCCCGCGATTTGTTCTTCCGTTCCTGCTCTCATTCCTCTTTCCACCCCATCGCTGCTGTAGCGTAACCATGCAGTATGGCCGGCGGCAGAGGCCGTCCTGCGTGGTGAGGTCGTTGAGGTGGATGGAAGGTGGATGGGGTGGCTATCGGCGTATGTCGAGGGTGTCGCGGAGTGCGGAGGCGAGGAGCATGAAGGCCAGGACGACGAGCATGATGGCCAGGCCCGGCAGGAGGGCGAGGTAGGCGCTGTCGAGGAGGATATAGCCGTAGTTCTCTTTCACCATCATGCCCCACGAGGGCATGGGGGGCTGCACACCGATGCCGAGGAAGCTCAGGCCGGCCTCCAGGAGGATGGCGCTGGCAAAGTTGGAGGCCGCCACCACGACGACGGCGCCCACGATGTTGGGCAGGATGTGGCGGAAGATGGTGCGGAAGGTGCTGAAGCCCAGGGCACGAGTGGCTTCGATATATTCCTTCTCCTTGATGGCCAGCACCTCGCCGCGCACCACGCGGGCGATGTCAACCCACATCGTCAGACCCACGGCGATGAAAATCTGCCAGAAGCCTTTGCCGAGGACGAAGGTGATGGCGATGACCAGCAGCACGGTGGGGATGGACCACACGACGTTGATGAGCCAGAGGATGAGGTTGTCCACCCATCCGCCGTAGTAGGCCGCCAGGGCGCCGAGGGTGATGCCGAGGAGCAGGGCAATGAGGATGGCTATGAAGCCCACCGAGAGGCTCACGCGCGACCCTATCATGAGCATCGACAGCACATCGCGTCCGTAGGCGTCGGTGCCGAGGATGAAGGTGCGCTCCCTCACGTCGGCCTCGCGGCGGGAGACCGTGAGGAGGTCGCCGTTGTAGGGCGTGGCAACGATGCTGTCGCGCGCGTAACTATAATTTATTATAGGGATGGCGGTGTAGGGCAGGGGCTTGCCGTGGAGGAGAGTGTTGAGTGTTGAGTGTCGGGTGTGGGGTTCGGGGTTTGGAATGCAGAGGAAGGTGGCTTTGCTGAAGGGCTTGAGGGTGGCGAGTTCGAGGTATTGCTGGTTGCAGTAGGGGGTGTGGTCGGGGGTGATGAGGTAGCCAAGTATGGCCACGAGGGCAAACAACCCGATAACCGCCGTGCTGGCGATGGCCAGCGGATTGCGCCAGAAACGGCGCATGGCCATGCGGTCGAGCGAGCGACCCGCGAGGTCGGCGGAGGAGCGTTTGCGGAAGAGTCTCATGGGTGGCGAGGGGGTGTTGCCGTTGGACCTTGGCGTGGTGGCTCGCTACAGCAGTCCCAACTCCAGTTTCACATCCTCGGGAATCATATCCATGCTCCAGGGCGGGTCGAAGGTCAGTTCCACGTCGACGCTCTTCACGCCGCTGATGTAGCTCACCATCTGTTTCACCTCCTCGAACATGTACTCGGCCTCCGGGCAGTCGGGCGCCGTCATGGTCATGAGGATGTGCACGTTGAGGTCGTCGTCCACATCCACCTTGTAGATGAGACCGAGGTCGTAGATGTTCACCGGTATCTCGGGGTCGTAGATGTTCTTGAGGCAGTTGACGGCTGCGCTCCAGATGGATTCTTTGGTCGGTTCCATAGGCTCCTTTCTATTGTTTCATTTTGTATGCCAGGGCGTACATCTTCATCTGTTTCACCATGGAGGTGAGGCCGTTGGATCGGGTGGGGGAGAGGTGCTCCTTGAGGCCGATGACGTCGATGAAGGTGAGGTCGGCGTCGAGGATGTCCTGGGGTTGCTGTCCGTCGAAGACGCGGATGAGGAGAGAGATGATGCCACGGGTGATGACGGCGTCGCTGTCGGCGCGGAAGAAGAGCCGTCCGTCGCGCCACTCGCAGCTGAGCCACACGCGGCTCTGGCAGCCCCGGATGAGATTCTCCTCGGTCTTGTCCTTCTCGTCGATGGCGGGGCAGTCCTTGCCGAGGTCGATGAGGTAGGCGTATTTGTCGAGCCACTCGTCGAAGTTGGCGAACTCGTCGATGATTTGCTGTTCTGTTTCTTGGATAGTCATGCTATGGTGTGTGTGTTATTTGGGTGCTTTGTAGATGAGCCATGCCGCCGCCACGCTGAAGATGATCTGTGGCAGGAGGACGGCCATGAATGGCGAGAGGTCGCCGTTGGTGGCGAAGACCGTGGTGACCTTCATGAAGACGATGAACGAGAAGGCGATGCTGATGCCTATGGCGAGGTGGACGCCTATGCCGCCGCGGCTCTTGCGGGCGGCGATGGCCACGCCGATGATGGTCATGATGACGATGGCCAGGGGATTGATGATGCGCTGCCATAGTTCTATCTTGGCATTCTTCACGGTACCTGTGCCGCGCATCTCCTCGCGATGGATGTAGCGGATGAGCGTCGGCGTGGTCATGGTCTCCACGCGGGTGGAGAGCACGTTGAGGTCGTCGGGCGTGATGTGGAGGTCCACGTCGGCGCGACGCTGGAGGGAGAGGCTCTCGTTGCCCAGTGTGTCGAGGGTGCGCAGGGCGTAGTTGGAGCAGCGCCAGAGGTGCGTGGCGGTATCGTAGATGATGTTGCTGGCGGTCTCCCGGCGCAACAGGTGGCCGTCGGGAGCCAGCTCCTCACGGCAGAACTGCGTGGCCTGCAGCCGCTTGACGTCGTAGCTCTCGGCATACACCTGCACCCCCTGCTCCGACTGGAAGTGGAGGTTGGAGTAGTAGTTCGTGGCCTTCGACTTGACATATTCCTCCTCGAAGGCTATCAGCCGTTCGTTGGACTTGGGGATGACGAAGTTGCCCAGCACAAATACTGCCACGGCCACGATGGCCGCGCCGTAGACGTAGGGCCGCAGCATGCGCCCGTAGCGGATGCCCGAACTCAGGATGGCCACGATCTCGCTGTGTCCCGCCATCTTCGAGGTGAAGAAGATGACCGAGATGAAGATGAACAGCGGGCTGTAGAGGTTGACGAAGCCGGGGATGAAGTTGAGGTAGTAGACGGAGACAATCTGCCACAGCGTGGCGTGGTGGGTCAGGAACTTGTCGAGCTTCTCGCTGACGTCGAATGTGATGACGATAACGATGATAAGGGCAAGTGCCAGAAGAAAGGTCTTCAGGTACTTGCCCAGAATGTAGCGGTCGAGACGCTTCAGAGGATTCCGAACATTTTCTGGAAGGCTGTGAGGCATTCGAGGACGTTGGTTTTCACATGGATGAACTCATCGATGCCGTAGCCCTTGTAGGTCTCCACCATCTCTTTGGGATAGCCGGCGAGGACGAGGCTCTTCACCTTGCCCTTCAATGCGTTGCAGACGGGCTGCGTGAGTTCGGCATACTCGTCGTCGCTCGAGCAGAGCACCACGATGTCGGCGCCGCTCTCCAGGGCGGACTTGGCGCCCTCCTCGGGGGTGGCGAAGCCGGGGTTGTCGATGATTTCATAGCCTGCCACGCCGAAGAAGTTGGTGGCGAAGCCTGCGCGGGCCTTGCGCATGGTGAGGTTGCCGTAGGTCAGCAGGAACACCTTCGGACGCTTGCTGCTGCGCTCCGTGGCCAGACGAAGGGTCTCGAAGGCCTCGGCGCCGCGGTAGGGCTTGAGGAGGCGCACCTCGGCGTTCTGCGCGGCACACTCTCCGCAGCACACTCCCGGCTCCCCGTGCTCCATCTTCCCGCCCATCTTCTCCAGCAGGTTGGGATACTGGTTGGTGCCGAGGATGGTGGTCTTGCGTGTGGCGATGTCGAGGTCGCGCTTGCGGGCGGTCTGCTCCACCTCGTCCTGCACATGGCCTTGGCGGATGGCCTTGCAGAAGCCTCCGAGTTCTTCCACCTTGAGGAAGTGTTCCCAGGCGCCGCGGGCAATCTGGTCCGTGAGGTTCTCGATGTAGTAGCTGCCGGCGGCGGGGTCGGCAATCTTGTCCAGATAGCTCTCCTCCTTGAGCAGCAGCTGCTGGTTGCGGGCTATGCGGTAGCCGAAGTCGTCGGGCTCCGTGTACGCGTTGTCGAAGGGCAGCACCGAGATGCTGTCGGCACCGGCGATGCAGGCCGACATGGCCTCGGTGGTCGAGCGCAGCATGTTGACGTAGGGGTCGTAGACCGACTGGTTCCATGCGCTCGTGGTGGCGTGGATGAAGAGCTTGTAGGGACAGTCGCACTCCGGCTTGTACTGCTCCACAATCTTGCTCCACAGCAGACGGGCGGCGCGGATTTTGGCCATCTCCATGAAGTAGGTGCTTCCGATGCCCACGTTGAGGACGATGGTGCGCCCCACATGCTCCATCTTGCAACCCATCTCCGAGAGACGGGCCACCAGCTCGTTGGCGGCGGCCAGCGAGAAGCCCAGCTCCTGCACGATGTTGGAACCGGCGTTGTGCAGCAGGCTGCCGTGCACCGTCAGCACGCGGAACTTGGGCAGCACCTCGTGGGCATACTCCACCAGCTGCTTGGCCATCTGGAAGTCGCCCTCCTCGCTGCGGTGGAACGTGCCGTGTTCAAGGGCGTAGCGGAAGGGGTCGAAAGCGCAGGAACCCTGCAGCTCCTTGGGGTCGATGCCCTGGCGGTTGGCATAGTCCACATAGAGCCTCAGCAGCTCCAGGTAGTCGTCGGCGCACATGAAATTGATGCTCACGGCGTTGATGTATATCCCTTTGAGGAGGACGGCGAGGTCGTCGACGCTGCGTATCCCCTTGGCGCAGAAGCCCAGAGAGGTGGCGCCGCGCTCCACGGCATCGAGGGCCACGCGGTTGGCCTCCTTGATGTCGGCGGTGAGGATGTCCTGGCGCACGTCCCACACGTTGTTGTCCGTGTGCTTGCCGCGCGTGAAGGGGTGCTGTCCGGGGTTGCTGTCGAGGTACTCAAGGCCTTCCAGGTCCTCGGCACGGTAGTAGGGCTTCACGTTGAAACCCTCGATGGTGTGCCACACGAGCTTTTTCTCGTAGTCGGCACCCTTGAGGTCTTTGACGATTACTTCCTCCCATTTCTCGGTCGGAACGGGTGGGAATTCGCTGAACAATTTGTTGTCTTCCATTATATTGTATCGTTTATCTATTTCTATTGTAAAAGGCAAAGATACAAAAAAAATCTTTAATTCGGAAAAAATATTTACGGTTTTTATAATCGCGTGCCATGGTGAGTGGCGGCCGCACCCCCTGACGCAGGTGCGCAACCCGCAGCGGCGGGGGACGAGGGATGGGCAAAAAAACGCCCCAAAAGCCCCTCACGGACCCGAAATTGGAAATCAGTGGGTTACGTGCCGATTTTTCATCATAACTACCATGTTGTGAGTGTTTTAAGTGAAAAATGAACATGTAAAGCGCTGATTTCCAGTAGACGAAAGGTACCAACACCGTATCAACTCCCTACCAACTCCCTACCAACACCGTACCAAGTCCGACC
>JAFVAM010000071.1 GCA_017480525.1 Bacteroidales bacterium
CAGCCACTACACCTATGGCACCGACAAGGACGGCTACTTCTACAACATTGCCAACGTCATCACGCAGAATGACAAACTGCTCGATGCCCTGAACGCCTACGAGGAACTCTTCGACGACATGCCGCAGGCCGACGCCAATTTCCGTCTGGCCAAAGACGCACTCCTGGCTGGAAGCCGCACTGCCCGCACCACCAAGTTCGGCATCATCAGTGCCTACCTCAATTGCGAGCAGATGGGTTGGAAGGAACCCCTGCGCAAACAGAACTTCCAGGCCTACCAGAAGATGACAATGCAGGACCTCGTCAACTTCCAGCAAAAACACATCAAAGGCCAGAAGAAATCATATCTCATCCTTGGCAAGGAGAGTGAGATGGACTTCAACGCCCTGGCGAAGTTCGGCAAAGTGAAGAAACTTTCGCTCGACGAAATCTTTGGCTACTAAACAAATGAAGCTATCCATCGTAGTATCGGTCTACAATGAAGAGGCAGTGCTCGGTCAATTCTACAATGAGTTGACCGAGACACTGTCATCTTTAGGCTGCGGGCAGGAGATACTTTTTGTCGACGACGGCAGCAGCGACGGCAGTGCGGCCCTGCTCGATGGCATGGTGAAGAACGACAAAAGGGTCAGGGTGATTCATTTCTCGCGCAACTTCGGCCACGAGGCGGCCATGATTGCAGGCATCGACCATGCTTCCGGCGATGCCATCGTGTGTATGGATTCCGACCTGCAGAACCCGCCTCAGTTGCTGCCGCGGCTGATGGAACTCTGCCACGAAGGCTATGACATAGTGACCATGACCCGCAATGAGCGCGCCGACGGCGGACATGCCAAACACATCACATCAACCCTGTTCTACCGACTGATCAACCGCATGTCGGACACTAAGATGCAACCCAACGCAAGCGATTTCTTCATGGTGTCGGCACGTGTGGCCGAGGTGCTGCGCATCGACTATCGCGAGCGCACACGATTCCTGCGCGGGCTGATACAGACCGTGGGCTTCCGCACAACCACCCTATCCTACAGCGCGCCACAACGCGCCGCCGGCAGCAGCCACTACAACCTCGGAAAACTGGCAAGCTTGGCATTCACGTCGATAGCATCATTCTCGAAGGCTCCGCTGAAGCTTGGCATCTACTCCGCCTTGGGATTCGGTGTGCTGAGTCTGCTGCTGATAGCCTACTCGGTGGTGATGTGGATTGTGGACCGTCCGGTGGGAGGCTACACCACGTTGATTATCTTCCTCAGCGCCTTTGCGGCCATAGTGCTCCTGGTACTCGGTATCATTGGCTACTACATCGGGCTGCTGCTCGACGAGGCAAAAGGACGTCCGATATACATCATTGAAAGCATCCGTGGCGATGGCAAAGTGGACTGCAAATAGACGAGGATCTGGCTTGGCCGTCACCATCGCGGCATCGGTAATGCTGATTGGTCTCTTCTGGGGCTTTTCCTGGCTCGGACATTGGGACAAACTCTTCTTCACCACATCGAGCGAAGACTACATCAAAGACCTCTACACGACCACCTACCACGCGGCTTACGACGAAGAAGCCACAATGTGCCGCGCGATGAACTATCCGTACGGCGAATACCACACCTTCACCGGCATGCAACCCATAGTGGCCATGCCACTGCAAGCGCTGCGCAAAGCCGGCGTGGAACACACAGAGCGGGCTGTCCTGCCGCTGATGAACCTCATGGTGCTGCTTTCCATCGTGCTGTGTGCGGTGTTTCTCTATCTGCTGTTCTACGAACTGAAGCTGCCCATGTGGTACAGCATCGCGGCGGCTCTGCTGGTCACCCTGATGTCGCCACAGCTGCAACGCATGGGAGGTCACATCTCTTTGAGCTACTACTGCGCCGTGCCGATGCTGCTCTACTTCACAATGCGGCACATACGCAGTGGCGGATGGGGATGGTCTCTGTCCATCGGCATATCCGCATTGTTCTTCGGCCTCTGTCATCCCTACTATTTGATATTCTTTGCCACCATGACCGCGATGGAATGCGCCCACCTTTTTTTCACCCGCAAGAATACTAACCGCAGCGTGTGGGACATCCTGCTTGCAGTGGCATTGCAACTTGTACTGCCGATGGTGGCATTCTTCCTGCTCACCAACATAGGTCTCGATGAAGGCAATCGCACCGCCATGCCCACAGGTCTACATACCTACACAGCTCGCCTCGTCGGCCTCTTTGTCCCCTACGGACGCATCTACTTTCTGAACGACAGCTTGCTATTCAGGCCTGTGCAGTGGGAAGCTCGTTGCTATGTCGGACCTGTTGCCGTGGCTGTTACCGTTGCGTTGCTCTCGGGCATTCTGCGAAGTGCGATTAAGGGGCGTTGGCGCCACGTGCTTCATCCTACCGACAATTCTGCATTGAACATCATGCTGCTCACGGCTCTGCTGCTGGTCGTCTTCGCCTGCGGTGTGCCGCTAGATATGCTTCCTCGCAAAACGCCGCTCTACTTGGGACCGCTTGCACAGATACGCGCCCTGGGACGCCTGTCATGGATGTTCTACTACGTCATCAACATTGTGGCCTTCTATCTTGTCTACCGTTGGTGGAAACGGTCGAAGTGGAGATGGCGGAACGCCGTGATGATTGTCGTTTTGCTCTCAAGCACCGCCGAAGCCGTTGCCTACAACTACCGCAACAAGCAATGGTACACCTCGTCGTGGGACGCATGGACAGACTATGACAACCGCCTGCCTGAAAACCAATGGGCGGTCGACTTCGACGCATCGAAATATCAAGCGATATTGACGCTGCCTGTCTTCAATGTCGGCAGCGAATACGTCTACATGCCATCGCAAGACAATATGTTCAAACAGAGCGCCTATCTTTCCATCAAGACAGGGTTGCCTCTGGTGTGCAACGAAAGTTCACGCTCGGACATAGAACAAGCATGGAACAGCCTCGCCTTGACCCGCACCGCTTGGCAATCTTTCGGGCTGGCCGACGCACTGCCAGACTCTCGCCCGCTGCTGCTTGCCGTCAGTCGCAATGGTGCAGGTCTGACAGACACCGAGAGTCGCCTGCTCAGCCTGGCAACACCACTGATGAACCTTGAAGACATAGACCTCTATACCCTGGAATGCGATGCACTGAACACCGTAGTGCGCCAGACGCAGGACTCACTGCGCCATGCCTACCAGAATGCCGACAGCAACGCTCCCAACACACTGATAACAGAACCTGTGTTCGGAAAACTGCACAAATGGACTACTCTGTGCGATATGCCTGTTGACTACACCGGCGAGGTTGAGTTCAGTTTCTGGATGGACAATCTGCTGACCGACCAATACAGCCACACCATCCTGCATATCTGTGCCTTTGGACCTGACGGTGAGAAAAACGAACTCCGCAAACAGTCCATCGAGGACATGATAGACATCATCGATCGCAACACCCTCAACGGGCTGGTGCGACTCAACATAGAACTGCCCGAAGGAACCACACGAATCTTCGCCGAGATACGCAATGCCTACGTCAAACCCACTCTGTTCACGGTGAGGCGCATACTGCTGCGGCCGACATCCACACAAGCGGCTTTCTTCGACGGCGGCCCCTACCTCAACAACACTCCCGTACCCGACGAGGACGCCAACAGCTATGTCTGCATCGAAGGCGGAAGGTTCTCGGTCGACGGAAAACCGTGGTTTCCCCTCATGCTCAACTACAAAGCCTTCATCGACGGCGACGAGGTGGTGCCTGCTCCATGGTATACCGATGGCGGCATCCGCGAACACTTCGACACTATTGCCTCCTGGGGGTTCAACTCCGTCCGCGTGTGCCTCGATGTGATGAGCGAGGGGGGCGACACTGCAACCATGTTCCAGGCCACACGCCGCATGGTGCAACAAGCCGACAGCGCCGGACTACGCGTGATGCTGCTCATCAAGCCCCCCTTCGACGGCTACTGGTACGACTATGCCGCAGGCCTCATGCGCCGACTGGCCGACCTGCCTGCCCTCTGGGCCTACGACCTGATGAACGAGCCTCTGTACTTCGACCCCAAGTCCAACCGCACAAAAGACGAAGCCGTGATGACAGTACACAAGTGGCGCAAACTGGTCAGGCAGAATGCCCCCCACCATCTCTTCACCGTAGCCACTGCCGAACCTATCGAGGTCTTCGAGTGGGACCCCTCGATGCTGCCGGTCGACTTCATCGAGATGCACACCTACCACCCACTGCGAGTACAGGCCGAGATGTGGTGGTACAGCCACTATTGCCATAAACCCTGGATGGTTGGCGAAACAGGCCTGCCTGCCGACGGCGAGCAGGTGTCCTACGAGGTGCAGCAGCGTTTCATGGAGCAGACCTATCGCTATGCGCGTGCTATGGGTGCGGTGGGCTATGGCTGGTGGGAGTTCCAAGACCACCCCGACGGGGTTAATTTCGAGGCGCAATACACGGGACTGCGCGACGTAAGCGGACACAACAAGCCAGCGGCAAGACTGGTGCGGCAGTTGACCTCTTTCGAGACCGACACCCCCCCCCTGCTGCCCCCTGCCAACTACTACAACATGTTGGCCTACGAAAACCTTGCCGTCACAGGCCGTATCGTAGACAAAAGAGGCAAGCCCATAGAAGGTGCCGTCGTCCGCGGATGGAACGACGACTGGAGCGTAGGCATAAACACATACAGCGACAGCGAAGGCCGTTTCCGCTTGGTGAGCAACGACATCTGCACCCACTTCCAAGTCAGCGCTCCGGGATACAGCATGGTCAAGTTCAACAAGAACCTTCCCTACCCTTCCGGCATCAGTCTGCCCAATCGCAAACGCGAATACCAGCAGCTACCCGTCGTGGGGTGGGGCGACACAGACAGTCCCCTGCCCACTAAAGCCACCGAAGCAATCGCAGCCTCACATGCGGTGGGCGCTTCGCTTGGCGACATCTCATTAAAAAAAATCGCACCCTGATGGACCAGGAAAAAAAATCTGAAAGACGCAAAAACGAATATGGCCACGGTCGGGAGATAACCTCATGCGCCGACCTCATGGAATGCATCGACAACGTAGGATTTCTCCCGCTCCTCGAAAGTGGTATTGCAGGCTATAGCGCCGATGCCATGATGGCTCCGGACTGCCGCTATCGCGTTCTGCCCGACGGCGGGTGGGAGTGGCCGTTGTGGCGATGGAAAGGCCCCGCTGTGACCGAAGGGAACTGCGTCTATGGCAAATTCTTCGCATCGAAAGCTGGATTCGTCAGCCGTGAGTGGTGGCCCGACTTCTGCAACTGGCGTCGTCACGCCAACCCCATGCGTTCCACCGGCAGCGACGAAGGAGCCATCGGCGAAGCCATCCTGGCTGCATTGCATGAGGGCGGCAGCATGGTGAGCCGCGACCTCCGCACCGCCTGCGGCATGGTGGGACCCAAGATGCGCAGCCGCTTCGACGCCTATGTCTCTCGTCTGCAGATGGCCTGCCGCATCGTCACCGAAGACTTTGTATACCCACTTGACAAGCAAGGCAACGAATACGGATGGGGCCTCTCTCTCTTCACCACCCCCGAACAACTCCTCGGCCACGAAGCGATGTTTTGCGACCGTTCGCCGGAAAAGTCTCTCCAACGCATGGTGGACCACATGCAACGCCTGCTCCCACAGGCCTCCGAGAAACAAATCCTGAAACTCATCAAATAAAAAAAATCGCGCAATGGAACCCAAACCCTATCGTCACGAGGTAAAATACTACGAATGCGACCGCATGGGCATCACGCACCACAGCAACTACATACGCTTCATGGAGGAGGCGCGCGTGGACTGGATGGACCAGCTGGGCTACGGCTTCGACCGCATGGAGGCCGAAGGCGTGGTGTCGCCGGTGGTGAGCGTGGATTGCCGCTACCGCCATTCCACCACCTTCAAGGATGTGATAGAAATCGCTGTCAGAGTGGCTGAAACCACACCGCTGAAAATCATCTTCGCCTACACCATGACCTGCCGTGGACGAACAGTCTGCTCGGCTACCAGCACCCATTGCTTCCTGGAGAACGGACGGCCAGTGTCGCTGGAGAAACGTTTTCCCGAACTGTACAAGCAAGTGTCGATGCTGAAATAGAAGAGGGATGCCCCTTCGTTTGGAAGCATCCCTCTTGCGTCTTCTCCGCCACTAATCAGTCGAGCACCAGGCTGGGGCTGCTGTAGGTGCGGGCGGCAAGTTCCTGGTTGAGCATGTAGAGGCTGCGGGGATCGCTGCCGAAAAGCTCCATCTTGGTAATCATGTCGCGGGCGTTGGTCTCCTCCTCGCCCTGCTCCTTGACGAACCAGTCGAGGAACTGCATGGTGCGGAAGTCCTTCACCTTGTAGGCGGCGTCATAGATGGTGTGGATGCTGGCAGTGACATACTCCTCATGCTCCAAACCGGCCTTCAGCACGTCCATGTCCTTCTTGAAAACCTTGTCGGGCATAGCGATGGCTTCGAGCTTGATAGGGCAGTCGTTGTTCTGCATGTATTTGTAGATGAGCATGGCATGATCGCGCTCCTCCTGAGCCTGAATCATGTACCAGTTGGCGAAGCCGTTGAGGCCACGCTTGTCGAAGTAGTTGTTCATGTCGAGATACAGATAGGCACTGTAGAGCTCTTTGTTGATCTGCTCGTTCAGCAGGTCGGCAACTTTCTTGTTAAGCATAATTGTGATTTATTGTTTGCTGAAATCATCTTTGCCTACGCCGCAAAGGGGGCACACCCAGTCGGCGGGCAGGTCTTCAAACTTGGTGCCAGGGGCGATGCCGTTGTCGGGGTCGCCAACTGCGGGGTCGTACACATACCCGCAAACATCACATACGTACTTTTCCATTGTTTAATTGTTTTAGGGGGTTAATATTTTCTTCAATAATGTGTGTTGATTGTTTCCTGAGAAGGTACTATAGGAGCTATTGATACTATAGGGTGGCTACAATCTGGTCGGCCAGGGCCGCGAGCTGCTCCTCCTGCGAGGGCTGGGCAGCACTCTTGAGGGTGAGGGTGTCGCCGACGATGGCGATGTCCTTCATCTGCTCCAGTTCGGCGCGCATCAGCTTTCCTGCCTGCGGAGCCCAGCTGCCATTCTCCACGAGGGCCACGGTGCGCTTTTGCCAAGCGTGGGCCTTGAGGTCGGCCAGCAGGTTCTCCATAGGGGTGAAGATGCCGTTGTTGTAGGTGCTGGAAGCCAGGACCACATGGCTGGCGCGGAAGCACTCGGCCACCAACTTGCTGGCGTGGGTATGGCTGGCATCGTAGGCCTTGATGCCCTTCACGCCACGCTCGCCGAGCAGTGTACCCAGGCGCAGGGCGGCAGCCTCGGTGTGGCCGTAGATGCTGCCGTAGATGATGACGACGGCCTTGTCCTCAGGCTCGTACTTGCTCCAAATATCATGTTTCCCAATAAACCAGCCCAGATTGGAACGCCACACGGGACCGTGCAGCGGGCAAATCATCTGTATGTCGAGGGAGGCAGCCTTCTTCAGCACATTCTGCACCTGCACACCGTATTTGCCCACGATGTTGATATAGTAGCGACGTGCGTCGCCAAGCCATTCGTGTTCGAAGTCCATCTGGTCGGCAAAGAGGTTGCCGCTCAATGCACCGAAGGTGCCGAAGGCATCGGCAGAGAAGAGTGTCTTTGAGGTGCTGTCGTAGGTCATCATCACCTCGGGCCAATGAACCATGGGGGCCATGGTGAAGACGAGGGAATGAGAGCCGGTCTCAAGGGCTTCTCCCTCTTTCACCGTATGCAAGGAGGATGCCTGCCTACCAGGGAAGAACTGCTCCACCATCTGGGCGGCCTTGGCGGTGGTGACAACGGTGGCCTCCGGGTGGCGCAGTAGGAGGTCCACCAGTGTGGCGGCATGGTCGGGCTCCATATGGTGCACCACCACATAATCCAGTTTGCGCCCTGCCAGAGCAGCCTCCACGTTCTCGAAGAATTGTCCCGCTACCGAGGCGTCGCAGGTATCAAAAAGCACTGTCTTCTCGTCAAGCAGCACGTAGCTGTTGTACGACACTCCGCGAGGAATGGGATATACGTTTTCGAAGAGGGCCAGGCGACGGTCGCTGGCACCGACATAGATCAGGTCGTTCGTGATGTGTTGGATGTTCTGCATGGTATCTTTTTATATTTTTCAATTAATATATTAGGTAACGCGAAAAAGACGTATATTAGTATATCGTCGGCGAAAAATTATTCAGCCCGAAATCCCCACCTATGCCACCGCGCTATCCGGCGATGGAGAGTGTGGCGATGCTGATTTTCACATCGTCGAGTGCTGTCAGCGGCTGGCAGCAGCTGGCCAGCGTGGCCCCTGTGGTCATCACGTCGTCGACCAAGAGGATATGACGCCCACGAAGCCGCTCAGGACGGCGCAGGGAGAAAGCGCCGTCTACGTTGTCCTCACGCTCTGCCGATGAGAGGAGGCTCTGCTGGTGGGTATAGCGATGGCGCACAAGGACACCCTTGCAGACGGGACGCTTCAGCACACGCGCAATGCCTCGGCAGAGGAGTTCGCTCTGGTTGTAGCCACGCTGCAGACGTCGGCGCCAATGGAGCGGCAGGGGGACGAGGATGTCGACATCGTCAAACCGTGCAGAGCGCAGCAACTCCTGCCCCATGAAAACTCCCATGATTACACACAGCTCGCTATTGCCCTGAAACTTCATTGCATGCACGACGCGCTGTGTGTTGTCGCCCTGGCGAAAATAGAGGAGCGACGTGGCGTGGACAAACGGGATGCGCCCTGTCAGGAGGCGCTCGGTGTGGTTGTCGTCGTGGGCGGAATAGCCCGTTGTGGCGAGGGAGGTGTAGCATCCGAGGCATACCTGCCGCTCGGAAGGCAGCAGCACCTCACCGCAGCAGACACAGGTGCTGGGAAAAAGGGCCTGGAGGACGCTTTGCAGATACGGCAGCATGGACATCAAGGCTAAAAGGGAACGACAGCTCAGGGGATGAAGAGGCAGCTGTCGCCATAGCTGAGGAAACGGAAGCCATGGTCGAGGGCATAGCGGTAGCACTGGCGCCAGCGGTCGCCGATGAGGGCGGAAACCAGAAGCAGCAACGTGCTCTTCGGCTGGTGGAAATTGGTCACAAGACCGTCGACCACGCGATAGCTGTAGCCCGGGGCAATCATAAGCTGCGTGGCACCGTCGAGGCGGTCGATGCCCCGACGCTCCATCCAACGGAGGATATTGTTGAATGCAACTTCGCTTGACCGCGAGGCCGATCCGCCGGAGGCGCTGGCGGAGAAACTGTCGTCCAACTCGTAGGGGTCCCACTGGCAGACATGCATGTGGTCGAGTCCAGGGTTGTGCTGAAGCTGCACACCGAACCAGTAGAGGCTTTCGAGGGTGCGCACCGTGGTGGTCCCCACAGCCACGAGAGGCCGCCCTGCATGGGCCACAAGGTGGCGCAGGTTGTCGGCGGTGACGTGGACGGGTTCCACGTGCATCTCGTGTTCGCCGATGGTAGGCGTGGAGACAGGCTTGAAAGTGCCGGCACCGACATGGAGCGTGATGTATTCGGTCTGTATGCCGCGCTGGCGGAGCCTGTCAATCACCTCGGGGGTGAAATGCAGCCCTGCCGTGGGTGCAGCCACAGAGCCGTCGTGGTGGGCGTAGACCGTCTGGTAGCGTGTAGCGTCGCTTTCTTGAGCCTCGCGGTGGAGATAAGGTGGCAGAGGGATGACGCCGGCAGCCTCGATGACCTCGGCGAAGCTCGCGCCGCCGGTCCACTCGAAATCCACCACCCAGGCGTTGCCCACAGCCTCGCGGCGCGTAGCCCGCATCGTGCAGGCCGTCCCCTGAAGGGAAAACTCCAGCGTCAGCGACCCGCCCTTCCACTTCTTGTTGTTGCCGATGAAGCAGGTCCACGTGCCATGCTCGCGCTGCTCGAAAGCCTGCGCCACGGGCATATTGTGGGGTTCGAGGCAGAAGACCTCTATCACGGCGCCTGTCTCCTTGCGGAAGAAGAGGCGGGCATGGATGACTTTGGTGTCGTTGAAGACGAGGAGGGTGTCCTGCGGCAACAGGTCGGGGAGTTCGCAGAAGAGGTGTTCTTCGAGCGTCGCGCCACGCAGGCAGAGAAGCTTGGAGTGGTCGCGCTGCTCGAGGGGGAACCTGGCGATGCGCTCATCGGGCAGGGGGTAGTCGTAGTCCTCGATGCGGATTTTCTTCAGCTCACTCAGCATGGCGGCGTTGTGTGATTAGCGACAGCAGGATATACCAGAAAATGATGAGCGACAAGGCCGCCCAGCTGAAGCCCACGCAAAGCGTCAGCACGGCCACTATCGCCGCACAGCCGATGAGGAAGAGGTACTGCACCGCATTGCTCCCCCAGCCCATGTCCTTGAAGTTGACCTTCAGGGAAAACATAGGCATTTCGGAGACCATGAGGATATTGGTCACCATGGCCACGACAGCCATGAGGACGCCTCTGTAGGGGAGGTCGGCCTGATAGCCTGCCAGGGCCAGACCCACCCAGATGAGAGCATTGGCGGGAACGGGAAGGCCGAGGAAAGAATGGCTCTGGCGTGTGTCGATGTTGAACTTGGCCAGCCTGTATGCTGCGAAGGCAGGCATGAGCAGGAAGGGCAGCATGACAAGGCCGACGGCCCACAGGGGAAGACTTCCCTTGAGGGGTTCTTCGACGATACGGAACAGGATGAAGGCCGGTGCGATGCCGGAGGTGACGACGTCGGCCAGCGAATCCAACTCCTTGCCCAACGGCGAGGCCACACCCAGCAGGCGGGCGGCGAGGCCGTCGAAAAAGTCGAGGAAGATGCCGCCGCAAATCCAAAGGGCGGCGAGACGCACATCGCCCAAGGCCAGCGAAGCAAAGACGGACTCCACTCCACACAGCAGGTTGCCGAGGGTGATGAGATTGGGAATCTGACGTTTGATCATCCGACTACCAGAGTTTGATGATGAGTTTGAACTCGGGGTCGTCCCAATACTCGCGGAACTCGGTGTCCACCATGGCCTTGCGCTTGTAGTCGTACTTGTCGTCGATGGCGGCCTTGAGGTTCTTGAGACAGTTGGTCTTGTCGCCGAGGCGGGCATAGCACACGGCGCGGAGATAGTTGACGTCGGCGTTCTGGTCGAGGCAGCAGTTGAGGGTGCGGATGGCGGTGCCGGTCTCATCGTTCATCAGCTGGGCAAAAGCCAGGTTATAGGTGCAGGTGTTGTTCTTGAGGGCCTTCTGCGCCTCGGCATAGTTGCCGCGCTTGAGGTTGAGGATGGGGATGTTCACCTCGGCGTCGGAGCTGCCCTGGCGCTGAGCCTCCTCGAAATAGTGCTTGGCCAACGCATAGTCCTTCTTGGCCAGCAGGAGGAGACCGGTGTTGTTGAGCACATCGGGGTTGTGGGGGTTGAGGTCGTAGGCCACCTTGAGGTAGCGCTCGGCCTCCTCGATGGAATCGAGATAGAAGGCCACGGCACCGGCGTTGTTCCAGGCGGCCCACTCCTGCGAGTGGTTCTCGGTGGCCCACTTGTAGTATTTCAGCTTGGTGTCGTAGTTGTAGTTGATATATGCGGCATACATCAGTTCGTCGAAGGAGAGCTTGGCGGGGGTGAGGGAGGCGAGCTTGGCCAGTTCGGGGTCGGTGCGGCGGGCCTCGGAATAGTAGAGGGCTATCTGCGCACGGCGCAGGTTGGGGAAAATCTCCTCCTTCAGCTCGCTGTAGGTCTCCGCCATATTGCGTATCATCTGCTCGCGCTTGAGGAGGTTCTGCTGCGTCTCGACGATGTTGATGATGGCGTGCTTGTCCTGTATGTCGGACCCCTCCACCATCACCACGAAGTGCACCCAGTCCTCGCCGGCGGCGCGGTTGGTGATGATGAGCTTCTTGAGCTGCTGATACTTGTAGTAGTCCACATCCTGGGGTTTCACCTTGGCGCGCTTGGCCATGACGGTGAGCACCTCGTCGAGAATCTTGTTGAGCTGCGCGGTGGCCACGTCGGCGCGGTTCTTCGACACACCGATGTTGTTGGTCTCCTCGCCTTCGGGCGACGCCCAGCCGGTGACGCTGATCTGCTTGGGCAGGCCTTGCTCAAGCATGATGCGTTTGAGGTTGAGGAAGGTGTTGTAGGTGTCGAACTTGCGGTTCATCTGGAAGTCCCAGTCGAGGTTGGAGGTGCCGTTGAGGAAATAGATGTCGGCGGTCTCCACGACACCCTGGGTCTTGTTGTAGTTGATGGGGGCGATGGAGATGTTGCCCTTGATGTCGACCCACGAGGAGGTGTTGTTGACGCCGTCGGAGAGGAGCACGGTGGAGAACTCGACGCCCTCGTTGGTGTGCAGCACATCCTCCATGAAGCGGGCGTCCTCGTTGGTGTGGCCCGCCTTGTAGCCCACAGGCGTCAGCACCACGCGGCCCGTCTCCATGCCGGGCTTGTAGTCGAACATGTCGCTGTATGTAAAGCGTCCGCCCTTGGCGTAGTTGATGATGGTGCCGTCGCCGTCCACCTTCTCGCCCTTGAGGGTGAGAGGCTCAAGGGGTATGTTGCCACCCTCCCACGAGAACACGGGCTGGAGGAATACAGCGCACCCCTTGTCGAAGTATTTCTCCGGCACCTGGCCGGTGAATTTCACCACCACCTTGTCGTCCATGGTCTCCACGGGGTTGGGGTTGGCCTGGTAGCGCACTTTGTTGCTGTTGGATTTCATCTTTGACAAGCCGTTGCAGCCGCTGAGCATCACGGTTGCGAGCATGAGGACGAAAAAAGTTCTTCTCATCGTTTTATTTATATTTATCGTTATATACATGTTTTATAAGCACATAGAGGGTCTCCGACCGACGGTCTGCGCCTGTTGTTTAACTTGCAAATATAGCATTTTTTTTTGGATTGGTGAAAAAAAATCAGTTTCTCCCATAGCAAACGCATCGCGCCAAGCAAAATCCATCCGCCCCGCCAGCTCCGGCAGAAACTGCAACCCGGCAACAGCGCACACCGGTCCCGGAGAGGAAAATCTGCCAAGATGACCCTGCAACCACCCTCCCGAAGTGTAACCAAAAACCTACCATCTTCTTCCGCAGTAGGGGTTGACAGGAGGCGGGGAAGAAGCGGGTAACAAGAGGGGAAGAAGATGATGCCTACAGGATGCTGTTTTCCAACGTTTTACGAAAGTACACTTCCGAGATGCAACAAAAAAGTGCAACATTCTGTATTTCTGCACATTGCACAAAAACGACAGAAGAATGGACTGCGGAGAAAAGTGTAACATTTTATTGCCCACTTTTCAGACTTGGAGAAACGCGGCCGGTGGGGGTGTCCGACGGAAAGTGCGGAAAGGGTGGCAACATTTTTTTTGCAGTGTGGAAAAAAGTTTGTATCTTTGCATTTTAAATTGCAGACAACGAAAACCAAAACACAATGTGCGGAATTGTAGGTTACATCGGGGTGCAGGACGCCTACCCCATCTTGATAAAAGGGCTCCACAGGCTTGAATATCGCGGCTACGACAGCGCCGGGGTCTCCATGATCAACCCCGACGACGAGCTACACGTGTACAAGGCCACGGGCAAAGTGGCGGCACTGGAGGAGAGCTGCGCCAACAAGGACATCAGCGGCACCATAGGCATCGCCCACACCCGTTGGGCCACCCACGGCGAGCCCAACACCGTCAACGCGCACCCCCACCTCTCGCAGAGCGGCAACCTCTCGCTGGTGCACAACGGCATCATCGAGAACTACAAAGCGCTGCGCACCATGCTGGAGCAGAAGGGGCGCACGTTCTGCTCGGAGACGGACACCGAGGTGCTGGTGCAGCTCATCGAGTTCACGCAGGAGAGCGACCACTGCGACCTCTTCACCGCCGTGCAGCGGGCGCTGAAGAACGTGGTGGGGGCCTATGCCATCGCCATCCTGGAGCAGCACCATCCGGACCAGCTGGTGTGCGCCCGCAAGGGTTCGCCGCTGGTCATCGGCGTGGGCACCGACGCCCGCGGCCGCAAGGAGTTCTACCTCGGCTCCGACGCCACCCCCATCATCGAGTACACCAACCAGGTGGTTTACCTCAAGGACGAGGAAATCGCCAAGATGGACCGCTCGGGCCACCTGGAGATTGTCAACCTGGCCAACGTGCACCAGACACCGGAGATGCACACCCTGAGCCTCTCGCTCGACGAGCTGGAAAAGGGCGGCTACGCCCACTTCATGCTCAAGGAAATCTGGGAGCAGCCCAACGCACTGCGCACCTGCATCAAGGGGCGCCTGCTGATGAAGCACAAGGACGTGGTGCTCAGCGGCATCATCGACCACAAGGACAAGTTCATCAACGCCCGCCGCATCATCATCTGCGCCTGCGGCACAAGCTGGCATTCGGCCCTGATAGGCAAATACTTCATCGAGGAGGCGGCGCAGATTCCCGTGGAGGTGGAGTATGCCTCGGAGTTCCGCTACCGCAACCCCGTCATCTATCCCGACGATGTGGTCATCGCCGTGAGCCAGAGCGGCGAGACTGCCGACACCCTGGCGGCCATCCAGCTGGCCGAGCAGAAGGGGGCGTTCCTCTATGGCATCTGCAACGTCATAGGTTCCTCGATAGCCCGCGCCACGCACAGCGGCACCTACCTGCATGTGGGTCCGGAAATCGGCGTGGCCTCGACCAAGGCCTTCACCGGCCAGGTCATCACGCTGTGCCTCCTCGGCCTCGCCATCGCCAAGGAGAAGCACACGCTGAGCGACGAGATCTTCCACATGCTCATCGACGAGCTGCAGCAGATCCCCGACAAGATACAGTGGACGCTGGAGCACAACAAGAACATCGACCAGTTTGCCCAGATGTTCACCTACTGCAAGAACTTCATCTTCCTCGGCCGCGGCTACAACTACCCCGTGGCCCTCGAAGGCGCCCTGAAGCTGAAGGAAATCAGCTATATCCACGCCGAAGGCTATCCTGCCGCCGAGATGAAGCACGGACCCATCGCCCTCGTGGACGAGGAGATGCCCGTGGTCTTCATCGCGCCGAAGCGCGGCATGTACGACAAAATCGTCTCCAACATTCAGGAAATCAAGAGCCGCCGAGGCAAGATTATCAGCGTGGTCACCGAGGGCGACACGACGGTGAAAAACATGAGCGACTACTGCTTCGTCATCCCCGACACGAGGGACTGCTACGTGCCGCTGCTGGCCGTCGTCCCCCTGCAGCTGCTGGCCTACTATGTGGCCACAGCCAAAGGCCGCAACGTGGACCAGCCCCGCAACCTCGCCAAGAGCGTCACCGTGGAGTAGACCGCCCGCCGCCCCGCCCAAGCCCCCGCAGGAGCGCGAGGAGACAGGCAGGCATTGAAAAACAAAAGACACTTAAAACCTTTTTATAAACCAAAAAAAACTAAACCCATGAGAAAACACTCTATCCTTTTCGCCCTGCTGGCGGCCCTGTGGCTGCTGCCGGGACAGGCATGGTCGCAGGAGACTGCCACCATCGCCGACGGAACAGACTCGAACTGGTACATTCCAATCTACGGGTCCTACACCGACTACGGCGAACAAACCGAGATCATCTATCCGGCCACCATGCTGGCAGACCTGGCGGGTTCGACCATCACCCAGCTCAAGTTCTTCACCTCTACGTCATACGCCAACTCAACCAATGCTTGGAACAATGCGGTTTTCACCATCAGGATGGAAGAGGTGAGCATGACTACCACCAGCAGCAACGCCTGGAGAGTATCCTCGTCCGCAGATACGGTCTACTCCGGCAGTGTGGCCATTGTCAACAGCGTGGTCACAATCACGCTTGACGAAGGGTTCGAGTACTCGGGCGACAACCTTGCCATCAGCATCAATGTCGCCCCGTGTGGCAGCTACTACAGTGCCTATTTCCTCGGCACCAACGTGAACTACAATGCCAGTGCCTATGCCTACAACTCTTCCAGTGGCAACAACTCCGTCTTCAGCGCCCCGCAGACGCTCATGCAGTTCCTGCCCAAGATAGAGATAACCTACGAAGCGGGCAGCGGTTCCGCCAACATCTGCCGCGCCCCCGGCAACCTCTCTGTCAGCGGCATCACAACCGACGAGGCCACCCTCAGCTGGACCGGCCGCAACAGCGGCGAAAGCTATGTGGTTTCCCTCGACGGCGAGATAATTCCGGGCAGCACGAGCGACACCTCCTACACCTTCTACAACCTCACCCCCTCCTCCACACACACCATCGGTGTGCTGGCGGTCTGCAGCGCGGGCGACAGCAGCCGCATGGCCGCCGTCACTTTCCGCACCGACTGCGCCCCCATCACCACGCTGCCCTACACCATGAACTTCGAGAGCAGCTACACCGGCAGCAACACCATGTTCGATCCCTGCTGGGTCAAGGGCCAAAGCAATAGTTCCTCCTATCCCTATACCACCAGCATATCGAACAACAAAGTGCTGTACTACTATGTCAGTTCTCCCGACTTCGTCTATGCCATCATGCCCGAGATCGACGAGAGCATCAACATCACCGACCTGATGCTCACCTTCGACCAGCGCATGGCCTACAGCAGCTATGCCTCGCGCATCATGGTGGCCATGGTGGACACCACCGTCATCACCTCTCTCTCCTCCGTGGACACTATCGCCATCCTCGATGTGCCCAACACCGCCTGGGTCTCCCAAGAGGTAGTCTTCGCCGGCTACACCGGCACCAAACGCCGCATCGCCCTCATCGCCGCTCCCAACCCCAGCGTCAGTTCCTACAACTACACCTATATAGACAATGTGAACCTCATGGTGACGCCCTCCTGCGTTCGCCCACAGTCCATCACCGTCAGCAACGTCACTGCCGAAGATGCCACCCTCATCATCAACGACCCCACCCATGTGGGTTCCTACGTGGTCATCCTGCGTCAGGACAACACCGTGTTGGATAGCGTGAACCTGAGCGACACCACCTACACCTTCGAGGACCTCGACCCCACCACCGACTACACGGTAGCCGTCTATTCACTTTGCTCCGACGGCAACCCCACCACCTCGGTCACCGCCACCTTCACCACCCCCTGCGGCGCCATCACCACCCTGCCGTGGCTTGAGGGCTTCGAGACCTATCCGACAACCTACTCCCAGTTGGACATCCCCTGCTGGAACTACATGGCCGCCTCCAGCTATTCCTACACCAGTTCCCAGTACTACGTCACCACCACCGCCCACAACGGCAGCCATTCTGTTATCTTCACGGGCTATGCCAGCACCCCGCTGATGATGGTGCTACCTTCCTTCAGCACCCCCATCAGCACCTTGGAGCTGGACCTTTGGGTCAAGTGTGAAGGTCCCAGTAGCGGAAGCCTCCGCGTGGGCTACATCACCAACGCTTCCGACAGCACCACCTTCGTGCCGACGGCGGTCTTCAGTTCCTCCGATTACCCCAACAGCTTTGTCGAAGAGCATGTCACCTTCCCCGGTGCCCCCGCCGGTGCCCGCATCGCCATCCAGCAGACGCAGCCCGGTTCCAGCACCAACTGGTACTGGTGGGTGGACGACCTGGATCTCCACGTGGCCACCGGCTGCGCGCGCCCTCTGGCCTCGGCCTCCAACGTGACCTCCAGCGAAGCCACTGTCACCATCAACGACCCCAACAACGCGGGCAACTACCACGTCGTGGTCTTCAGCGGCAATGACACGGTCTACGATGCCGTCGGCAGCGACACTTCGGTCCACATCGACAACCTGTCGCCCAACACCCCCTACACCATCCACGTCAGTGCCATCTGCGCCGACGATGAAGAGTCGAACGTCGTCGTGATCAACATCCGCACCGCTTGCGTCATGCTCACCCACAGCGACCTGCCCTTCGTGGAGGACTTCAACTCCTACAGCAGCGGCGTCGCCAACTTGCCCTGCTGGAATCGCATGAGTTACTGCACCTCCTATCCCAACTACCCGACAATCTCCAACGCCTCCGGCTTGTCCGGCAGTGCCAGCAATCTGCTCTATTTCTATAATTATAATGGTCCCCAATACATGGTGCTGCCTCCTGTCGACTACGTGAGCGACCTGATGCTCTCCTTCGAGGGCCGTTCCTTCAGTAACGGATACAACTTCAGCATCGGTGTCATGACCGACCCCTCCGACCCCTCCACCTTCGTTGCCATGTCCACCCATTCCATGTCCACCGAATGGGACGTGTATGAGACCACCTTCGAATCCTATGAGGACACCGGTCACTACGTGGCCATCCGCTACAACCACTCCTACGATTATGCAGGCTCCTACATCGACAACGTCAACCTCGGCCTGGTCCCCAGCTGCACACGTCCCACGGTGCAAATCACTTCCATCCTCGACACCGCTGTGGTGTTCAACATTGTGGATGCCAACGAGGTGAACTCCTACCAACTCGTGTTGGCAGGCACCACCGACACGGTGAACATCACCGACAACAGCTACACCCTTACGGGTCTCACTGCAGCCACCACCTACACCGTCAATGTCATGACCAATTGCACCGACGGCACCATCACCCGTGCCACCGCCGTCACCTTCACCACCGAGTGCTCCCTGGAAACCTTCCCCTGGAGCTGCCCGCAGAGCAGCCTCTACACCATCGGCAACGGCAACTGGAACAGCTGCTGGAGCTTCACCAGCAACGTGTGGCGCGCCACCAGCAACGGCATCCTCTATGTCTTCACCGACGCCGCCAACACCGAGTTCCGCCTGCCGGCAGTGGACATCGCCGACTACAGCCAGACCCAGTTCCGCGCCATGGCGGCCTGCACCACGGCCAACACACAGTTCCGTGTCGGCATCATGGAAGGCACCACAGCCGTGTGGATTGACACCGTCACCGCCACTGTCACCTCCTCGGTGACCGACGCCGTGGAATACATCGTCCCCCTCGCCTCCTACACCGGAAGCGGCAAGCGCATCGTATTTGGCGGCATCGACAATAAGTCGGTATACTTCCAAAGCTTCTACGTCGAGCAACTCGACCAGTGCCCTCCCGTGAGCAACCTGAATGTCTCCAACATCACCGAAAACAGTGCCGGCCTCAGCTGGGTGTCCAACGGCGAGGAAAGCCAGTGGCTCATCTACCTGAACGGTACGCTGCACGACACCGCCACCATCACCAATTACAGCTTCACCGGCCTCAATGCTGAGACGCAGTATAGCGTGGGCATCGCCGCCCTCTGCGCCGCTGGCGACACGGCCCGCACCGCCATCACCTCCTTCCGCACTCCTTGCGGCACCATCACCTCCCTGCCTTGGTCCGAAGACTTCACCTCCTACCCCATCGAGTCCAGCTATGTGCCGCTCGAATTGGGCTGCTGGACCATCGTCAACCACCACTACAGCTCCTACTATTACCCCTACCTCATGAACTCCAACGACCACACCACCGGCAGCGGCAATTGCCTCTTCATCGCTGGCAACAGCACCAGCAACACCATGCTCTCCCTGCCTCCCTTCGCCGACAGCCTCAGCACCCTGAAGGTAAACTTCTGGATCAAGGAAAACAATTCCGGCGGCAAATTCATCGTGGGCTACTGCACCGACCCGAACAACGTGAACACTTTCGTCGGTGTTGACACTGTCACCTCCGACCGCATCAACAACAGCGGTTTGGATTACACCGAGTTCGAGGTCGCCTTCCCAGACGAGGCCACCGGCCGCATCGCCTTCCGCCCGGTCTACACCTCCGGCTACGGCCACTATCTGGACGACGTTACCGTCAGCATCAACAACGGCTGCAACCGTCCTGCCAGCGTCGCTGTAACCGACGTCACTACCAACACCGCCTCGATAGCCATCACCGACCCAAACGAGGCCGGCAGCTACCGCGTGGTATGGAGCAACGGCGTCGTCTCCGACACCCTCGACATCACATCCTACACCACCACCCTGACCGGTCTCTCCGCCTCGACGAACTACAGCCTCGCGGTCTCCACCCTCTGCGAGAACAACGCGACGAGCAACCCCGTCACCAGTAATTTCACCACCCCCTGCGGCACAGTGAACCTGCCTTGGAGTGAGAATTTCAACAACGTCAGTGGCGATATAAGCAACATGAACTGCTGGAATATCTACTCTGGCCTGATGTCGGAAGTGTTGGCCGGCACCACCTCCCTCGAGGACGCTACCGCCTTCTGGGCCTTGCAGACCACCGGTGGCAATGGTACCAAACACCCAAGAGTGAACGTGTATTACGACAACCGCAAGCACTGGTTGGTCACACCGGCCCTCCTCCTTGACGCCGATGCTGAACTTTCCGTTCTCGTTGCCGCCAATGCCTACAACTCCGTCAATGCCTATACCAACTTCGATGCCGATGACCGCGCAGCCATCCTTATCAGCAACAACGCAGGCACCTGGACACGCCTTGTCTCCTGGGGTACCCAGGCCGACGATACGGCTGCCTTCACCGCCCTCTCCTCCACCGGCACCACCTACACTATCAACCTCTCGGCCTTTACCGGTGAGCAGGTGCGCATCGCTTTCTACTGCGAAAGCACCGTCAGTGGCTCCGACTGGGACTTCTCCATTGACGACATTGTGATCGACTACCTCGACACCACCTATGTACCCACCACCTACACCGTCAGCGCTGCCAGCGCCGACGCCACCATGGGCAGTGCCACGGTTTCGCCCAGCGGCACTGTCGACGCCGGCACGAGTGTGACCTTCACGGCCACCGCCAACAGC
>JAFVAM010000072.1 GCA_017480525.1 Bacteroidales bacterium
GCCACACGCGCCGGTTCGTCGGGGTCGAGCGGGCGCGGACGCCCGGTCATGGTGTTGCAGAAGCGGCAGCGTCGCGTACAGACATCGCCGCCTATCATGAAGGTGGCAGTGCTGTTGCGCCAGCACTCGGCGCGGTTGGGGCAGCGGCCGCTCTGGCATATCGTGTGCAGACGGTGCTCACGGATGATGCGCTCGGTTGCTTGATAGACCTCGCCTGTCGGGGGCTGCATCTTGAGCCAATGGGGCTTTCGCTGCGGTGCGGGAGGGAAAAGAAGGTCGAGAAAGCCTTCTGCTGTGAGGCCACGGACAACATCGCCGAGAGCCATGCCCTCCACAGCGCGCGACACCGCTTCGCGGCTGAACGACACGCCCTTGAGCGGAGCAAAAAGCGCGGCGTCGATGTCGCACAAAAGGAAGTAATCGCCGGTGAAGTTCATGGCTTGGATGATGCCGTTCCTGAGTTCGATGCCGGCCTCTATGGTCCCCACCCCTTCCAGCCTCGCCCTGCGGGAGACGCTGTATTTGGGGTTGCAGCCGTAGATGAATTCTTCAGAGCCGATGAAGCGTTCCAACTCGGCCACCTCGCAAAGTTCGGCATCCGTCATGCGGCGCACCTCGGTGCCGCACAGCACACGGCGCGCCGCGTCCGCATAGTCGCTTATCGACAATGATGTATGGTCGCCCACATTGCCAACTCGCTGGCTCACCGAGGCCACCCCCTTGCTCTGCAGTTTGGCGTGCGACGGAGTGATAGCCCGCTGCATACGGGCCATGTCGGTACTGAACAACAACGAGTTGTGCATCACGATGCGCTCGCCGCAGCGGTACATGGCCGCGCCGCCCACCTTCCTGCCGGCTACCATGAGGTCGTTCCTTCCGGAAAGCTCCGCCCCGACGCCTATTGCTTCCAGCGTGCTGGCAGTGTCACGCATGCGACGCTCGAACGTGCCGGCAGCATCCGCCGAGCGGTTGATATAGCTGAACAGCAGGCATCCGCCGTCGCTGTAGATACATCCGCCGCCGCTCTTGCGCCGGGTGATGGCAATGCCGTCGCGACGGCAGTAATCGACATTCACTTCGTTGTCCACAAGCTGGTTGCGGCCAACCATCACACATGGATCCACCTGCCAAATGACGAAGTAGTCGTCGTCCGCCCAATGGCGGGCCACATACTCCTCCACGGCAAACCAGAACGGGACTGTCCGCCGCTGTGCACTGTCGCTTATCTCTATGTATTTCATAACCTTATCCTACGCTACCTTCAAGGCTCACACTGAGCAGTTTCTGTGCCTCGACGGCGAACTCCATGGGCAGTTTTTTCAGCACGTCCTTGGCATAGCCGTTGACGATGAGCCCCACGGCGCTCTCGGGGCTGATGCCACGCTGCTGGCAGTAGAAGAGCTGGTCCTCGCTGATTTTGCTCGTCGTGGCCTCGTGTTCAAGGATGGCGGTGTGGTTGTTGGCCTTGATGTATGGCCATGTGTGCGCGCCGCACTGGTTGCCCAGCAGCAGACTGTCGCACTGCGAGTAGTTCCTCGCGTTGTCGGCCCCCTTGCCAATCTGCACCAGGCCTCGATAGCTGTTGTGGCTCTTGCCGGCACTGATGCCCTTGCTCATGATGGTGCTGTGGGTGTTCTTGCCCACATGAATCATCTTGGTGCCCGTGTCGGCCTGCTGGTAGTTGTTGGTGACGGCCACACTGTAAAACTCCGCCGTGCTGTCGTCGCCCTGCAGGATGCAGCTGGGGTACTTCCACGTCACCGCGCTGCCGGTCTCCACCTGTGTCCAGCTGAGCTTCGAGTGCGACCCTTTGCAGATGCCGCGTTTGGTGACGAAGTTGTAGATGCCGCCCTTGCCGTTCTTGTCGCCGGGGTACCAGTTCTGCACGGTGCTGTATTTCACCTCCGCGTCTTTCATCACCACGATCTCCACAATGGCGGCATGCAGCTGGTTCTCGTCGCGCTGCGGCGCCGTGCAACCCTCCATGTAGGAGACATAGGCTCCCTCGTCGGCCACGATGAGCGTACGCTCGAACTGGCCCGTGCCCTTGGCGTTGATGCGGAAATAGCTGCTCAGCTCCATCGGGCAGCGCACACCCTTGGGGATGTAGCAGAAAGAGCCGTCGCTGAAGACGGCACTGTTCAGCGCGGCGAAAAAATTGTCCGTCGACGGCACCACACTGCCCAGATACTGCCGCACCAGGTCGGGGTGCTTCTGCACCGCTTCGCTGATGGGCATAAAGATGATTCCCTTCTCCTCCAGCGCCTTCTGGCTGGTGGTCTTCACGCTGACGGAGTCCATGATGGCGTCGTAGGCCACGCCGGCCAGCGCCTCGCGCTCGCGCAGTGGAATGCCCAGCTTGTCGAAGGTGGCCAGCAGTTCGGGGTCCACCTCGTCCATGCTCTTCTTCTTTTCCTGCTTGGGAGCGGCACAGTAGATGATGTCTTGGTAGTTGGGGGTCTCATACTCCAGATGCGCCCAGTCCGGCTCCTTCATCTTCTGCCAGCGGCGGAAGGCCTCCAGACGGAACTCCAGCAGCCACTCCGGCTCGTTCTTTTTCTTCGAGATGAGACGCACCACATCCTCGTCCAAACCTTTTCGTATGGTGTCCGTGGCAATGTCGGTGGTGAAGCCGAACTCGTATTCCTTGTTCGTAACTTCCTGGATGATATCTTTTTCGTTCTCTTCCATCATATTGAATGCACTACGATTTGCACTGCAAAGATACAAAAAAAGTCCGACATAAGCCGGACATTTCTTCAAAAAAATAGAACCGTCTCCCGATGACCGCTTCTCATTCGTCGACAATCGGCATTTCATCCCCCGCATCGCCTTCTGCCGCTGCACCGTGGCTGCAATCGCCGACACAACAAACAGAAGGCGAAAAAACAGCCCTGTTTAAAAGCTTGGAAACCAATACCAAAGCCTTACCAACTCCTACCCAACTCCTACCCATCTCCCACCATGGTAGGACTTGGGTAGGAGTTGGTAGGGAGATGGTATTGATTTGGTGCGAGTTACGTATGCGGAAAAATCCATCCTTTCCGAGCCTGCCACAGGTCGGAAAAAGGGACGGACACGTAATGTTTTTGCTACGATTTTTTTCTACACCATGCCGCGTTTCAACTTGCGGTTGATCCAGAGGGCATAGGGGACGGAGAGGATGAACGTCAGCACATCGGCCACGGCCTGCGCCATTTCCACGCCCTGCAGTCCCTGCCAAAGTGGAAGTAGCAGAAGGGCAGGCAGGAAGAAGATGCCGTTTCGACAAATGCTTAAGAGCGTGGCAGGTCCTGTCATGCGGATGTTCTGGAAGAGCATGCCCGTGGAGGTGAAGAGGGCAACGAGGGGGAAGGCCACGCACTGCCAGCGCAGCGTCTCGGCACCGATCCGGATGAGCACAGGGTCCTCGGCGCGGAAGAGGGCAACCACCTGCGGTGCAAGGAGGAAACCCACGGTGGAGATGACCAGCAGGAAGGCCGAACCCACCCATGTGGCGAAAAGCCACGACTCGCGCACCCGCTCATATTTCTTGGCACCAAAGTTGAATCCGCACACCGGCTGAAAGCCTTGGCAGAAACCCAGCACCACGCTGAAGGCGAACATCATGACGCGTGTCACCACGGCAAACGCTGCAACCGCCGACGGCGCATCGCCAGGGGCGGCGTAGACCTTGGCGCAATAGTTGAGACTCACGGCGGCGGCACAGTTGAACACCTGGCGGAAAAGCGACGGCAGACCGCCACGGAAAATCTCATAATACACCCTCAACGAAGGCTTGAAGTCTCTCCACCTAATATGTACGCTTTCAGGACGGAAAGTGCCATAGAGAAGAAGCCCCCACGAGCATAGTTGGCTCACCGCAGTGGCCATCGATGCCCCACTGACGCCGAGGTTGAAAGTGAAAATGAAGAGAGGGTCGAGGGCGATATTGAGGAGTGCGCCGCCGACGATGCCCACCATGCCGAACTGGGCGTTGCCCTGCAGGCGCAGCTGGTTGTTGAGCGTCAGGGCCGACATCATGAATGGCGTGGCGAGGACTATATAGCGGAGGTAGTCGTTGGCGAAGGGGACCACCTCCTCCGGCGACCCGAGCAGGCGGCTGAGCCAGCTGAGGTTGGGCAGGCAGCAGATTGCCGCCAAAAAGCCGAGAATCAGCGGTGTAAAGAAGCCCACGGTAGCCACGACGGAGGCCGAGGAATAGTCCTTGGCGCCAAGGGCGCGGGAGATATGGTTGCCGCTGCCATGCCCGAAGAAAAATCCCAGGGCCTGGATAAACGTCATGTAGGCAAAGGAGATGCCGATGCCGGCGGTGCCCTCGGTGGAGAGACGGCCTACGAAGGCGGCATCCACCACATTGTAGAGTGCCGAGGTCACCATGGCGATGATGGTGGGCACTGCCATCTTGCAGACCAGCAACTTCACTGGTCTTTCTGTCATCTCGATATATTTCTCGTCGAGCGTCAACGCTTGATTATCTTCGTATTGCCTTGTGAATTGAGAAGTGTTGCCTTAACCGTGCCGGCGCGTCCATCGCGGACATAGTCGACGTCCACCTCGTCGCCGGGCGAGAAGAGACCCAACTCTTCCATCATCTCGGCAAAAGTGTTGACCTCCTTGCCCGCCACGCGGACGATGATGTCGCCCTGGCGGATGCCCACGCGGTCGGCGGCGCAGTCGGGATTGACTTTGCCTACATAGAGGCCTTTGAGGTCGCGGAGGCCTGTCTGACGCGCCACATTGGCATCAACCTCAGTCACTTGCACCCCCAGATAGCCGCGCTGCACATAGCCGTAGTGCTGAAGGTCGCCGGCCACTTTGACGGCCAGGTTGGCGGGAATGGCGAAGGAATAGCCTATGTAGTTGCCCGTATTGCCCGCCGCAATAGCGGTGACGATGCCTACAAGTTCGGCACGCGAGTTGACAAGGGCACCGCCGCTGTTGCCCGAATTGACGGCGGCGTCGGTCTGGAGGAACGACTCCAACGGGGTCTCGGTGGAACGCGGATTGTCGATGATGTGCATGTTGCGGGCCTTGGCACTGATGATGCCGCTGGTCACCGTGGAGGTGAGGTTGAAGGGGTTGCCGATGGCCAGCACAGGCTCGCCCACACGCACCAAGTCGCTATTGCCGAAGGGGATAAAGGTAAGGTCGGAGGCATCTATTTTGATGACGGCAAGGTCGGTGGAAGGGTCGGTGCCGATGAGCTTGGCGGGCAGCTCGCGACGGTCGTTGAGGGTTACAGTAATCCTTTCAGCATCCTGCACTACATGGTTGTTTGTCAGGATATATCCATCGGAGGTAACGATGACGCCGGAGCCATAGGCATTGTAGACCTGACGCTGGACGCCCTGCTGGATGATGAAGCCGAAGAACGACTGGTAGAGGGGTGTGAGCTGCGTCATTTCGGTCTTGATGTGCACCACGCCGTCGATAGTGGCAGCGGCCACATCGGTGAAGTCGGTGAGGTTGAGCCGCGAAGGCTGAACGGGAACCTCGACGCGGTCGGGCCGGGTGGCGGCAACGGGCTTTTCGACAGGCTGCGCGGTGCACGACTGCACTGCCAACGAGAGAGTTGCGAGGATTGGAAGTGTGATTTTTTTCATATTGTCATTTGTTAAACTTCTTTAGAACTTTCTGTCCCTGGCCATTGATGCACATCAGGAGCGCTGGTATTGTATGTACACATGTTTTTTCGACCGTTGAGACACGATGTAAAAACAAAAAAAAGAACTTTTTATTGCCCCATTAATAAAAAAATATGTACCTCTGCAGAGCCAAAAGAGGAGGACGGGACGTGGAATGGAAGTTGAATATTAAGTACTAAATCATTGGAAACTTGGATGGAATGACAACAAAAAAGGATGTGGCACTGGTGCTTTCGAGCGGGGGCGCACGAGGGTTGGCGCATATCGGCGCCATCGAGGAGCTGGAAGAGCATGGCTACCACATAAGTTCCATAGCGGGCTGTTCTATGGGTGCGCTGGTGGGTGGCGTGTATGCCGCAGGGAAGCTCCGCGAACTGCGCGAGATGATGAAGGGGGTGGACAAATGGAAGATGCTGAGCATGGCAGACCTCTCCCTAAGCCTCGACCACATCGTCAAAGGCGACAAGGTGGTGGAGACGCTGCGCGGCCTCATCGCCGACGTGTGCATCGAGGACTTGCCCATCCCCTTCTGCGCTATCTCCACCGACTGGGAACGTGGCGAGGAGGTGGTGTTCCGCGAGGGAAACCTCATCGAGGCCATCCGGGCCTCCATTTCGCTGCCCGCACTGTTCAACCCTCGCCAGGGCGACGGCCGCATACTGATCGACGGCGGCGTGACGAATCCCCTGCCGCTGGACCGCGTGGTGCGCAAAGAGGGCGACCTGCTGGTGGCCGTGGACGTCAGCGGCCACGACTACTGGGGTCAGCGGCAGATACAGTTGCGCTCGGAAAAACGCCGCAAAGGACCCTTCCGCCGCTCCAGCAAGAGAGAGGCCAGCATCAACTACATCTCCTTGCTGGCCCGCGCCAGCTCGCTGATGATACGCCGCAACTCGCTGCTCATGGAACAAATCTGTCCGCCGGATATTCTGATAGACATACAGATGGATCGCTACGACGGCATGGACTACGACAAGTCGGAGCAACTGGTAGAGATCGGGAGGAGGATGACGGCAAAGGTATTGAAAAATGAAAATTGAAAAATGAAAAACGAGAAAATGGACAAGGGAAAACTGATACTTTTTCCGGTGCCTATCGGTGCCGAGGACATACACTTTTCGCTGCCGTCGCAAAACATGGAGTTGCTGACCACCTGCCACACATTCATCGTCGAAGAGCTGCGCTCGGCACGACGCTTTCTGAAGAAAGCGGGCTACCCCTACCCTATCGACGACACTGAATTTCTGGAACTTAACGAACACACCACCCACGGCGAAATCGGAGGCTATCTCGACGCCATCGAGCGCGGCGAGAATATCGGTCTGCTCAGCGAGGCCGGCCTGCCCTGCGTGGCCGACCCAGGGGCGATGATAACCAAGATGGCGCAACACAGGGGCATCGAGGTGGAGCCTCTCGTGGGGCCGTCGTCGCTGATGCTGGCGCTGATGGCCAGCGGCATGAACGGCCAGCGCTTTGCCTTCTGCGGCTATCTTCCTGTGGACAAAGGCGTCCGCGCCGCCACCCTCCGTCGCCTGGAGGAGCGTGTGCATCACGCCCACGAGACGCAGATATTCATCGAAGCCCCCTATCGCAACAACCAGATGCTGGAAGCGCTGGCCACGACGCTGCAAGCCCAGACGCTTGTCTGTGTGGCCTGCGACCTGACGCTCCCCACTCAGTATATCCGCACCCTGCCCTGTGGGAAATGGAAATCGGAACGGACGAAAATCGACCTGCACAAGCGCAACACGGTCTTCCTGATTGGCGGCTGAACACCCGTGCCGGAATATGCGGGAACGTCAACTCCTTGACATCGATTTTTCTACCTTACTGATACGACATGCGACGTGTGCCGTCCTGCATCACCTGCTGCACTACCTGGGACACCATCTGCTTCAGTTCGTCGATGAACTGGCGAGAGTCGTACTTGTGGGCCTCGATGTCGCGAAGCTTCTTCTCCCACTGGCCCGTGAGTTCCACGCTTTTGAGCAGTTCCTCCTGTATAACGCCGATGAGGGCGATGCCTGTGGGCGTAGGTTCGAGGCTTTTGCGCACCTTGCTGATGTACTGGCGCTTGTATAGCGTCTCGATGATGGCGGCACGTGTCGACGGACGGCCTATGCCATTGGACTTGAGGGCGTCGCGCAGCTCGTCGTTGTCCACCGTCTTGCCCGCCGTCTCCATGGCGCGGAGCAACGTGGCCTCGGTGTATGGCTTGGGCGGTGCGGTCTGCTTCTCGGTGAGTGTAGGTTCGTGGGGGCCGTGTTCGCCCTCCTCGAAAGCCGGGAGGGTCTGCTCTTTGTCGGCATTGTCGTTGCCTTCGGGTGTTTCGGCATTGTCCGGCTTGCCGCCGCCGAAGACCGTGCGCCAGCCCTCGTCGAGAATCTGCTTGCCGGTGGCTTTGAACTCCACCTTTTCCACTTCGCCCAGCACCGTGGTGGTGCTGAATCTGCAGTCGGGATAGAAGACGGCGATGAAACGCCGCGCCACCATGTCGTAGACGCGCTTCTCGTCCATCGTTAGGCTCGTCGCCGAGGGGTCGGTACCCGTAGGGATGATGGCATGGTGGTCCGTCACCTTCGAACTATCGAACACCTTCTTGCTCTTTTTCAGCTTTTTACCCATAAGTGACTGCACCAGGGGAGCGTAGGGGCGTATGCCCTGCAGGATGTTGGGACAGCGGGGGTAGATGTCGTCGCTGAGGTAGGTGGTGTCCACGCGGGGATAGGTGGTGAGTTTCTTCTCGTAGAGGCTTTGTATGTGCTTCAGTGTGTCGTCGGCCGAGAAGCCGTACTTCTTGTTGCACTCCACCTGCAGGCTCGTGAGGTCGAAGAGGCGCGGCGGCGCCTCAGTGCCTGCCTTCTGCTCCACGCCGGTCACCTCAAAGTCCTTGCCTCGGATGGCCTCCATGGCCGCCTGACCTTCCTCCAGCTTTTTCATCTTGCCCTTGGTGCTGTTGAAGGTGACATTGCGGTAGACGGTGCTGAGAATCCAATATTTCTCCGGCTTGAAGTTCTTGATCTCGAAGTGTCGCTTGACAATCATCGCCAGCGTAGGTGTCTGCACACGGCCTATGCTCAGCACCTGCCCTTTGGCCTGGGAGAAGCGGAGTGTGTAGAGGCGCGTGGCGTTCATGCCGAGGAGCCAGTCGCCTATGGCGCGGCAGAGCCCAGCCTCGTAGAGGCTCTGGTATTCGGCCTGCGGCTTGAGGTTGGCGAAAGCCTCGCGGATGGCGTCCTCCGTGAGCGACGACACCCAGAGGCGCTGCACGGGACATTTGGCCCGCGCCTTCTGCATCACCCAGCGCTGGATGAGTTCGCCTTCCTGGCCGGCATCGCCGCAGTTGATGATGCCGTCGGCGGCCTGCATCAGCCGCTCGATGGTTTTGAACTGCTTCTCATAGCCCTGGTTGTCGATGAGTTTGATGCCGAAGCGCGGCGGTATCATGGGCAGGCTTCCGAGGCTCCAGCGACGCCACTGGTCGGTGTAGTCCTGCGGCTCCTTGAGACAGCAGAGGTGGCCGAAAGTCCACGTCACCTGGTAGCCGTTGCCCTCCATGTAACCGTCGTGCGAACTGTTGGCGCCCAACACCTTGGCAATCTCCTTCGCCACCGATGGCTTCTCAGCGATACAGACAATCATCTCCTCCTCAACTGTATGGCGCTCCAGCCCTCGCGGCTCTTCTTGGAGACAAAGGTCATGCCCAGCTCGTTGGCGCGGGCTATGAGCACACCCTCGTCGGCCTCGTAGAAACCACTGAGCAGCAGCACTCCCCCACCCTTCAGAACTTCGGCGTAGGCCTCCATGTCGCGGAGCAGGATATTGCGGTTGATGTTGGCGATGACGATGTCGAAGGCATCCATCGCCTTGAGAGAGGAGGCGTCGCCCAGTTGCAAGGCGATTTCCTCACCGTTGGCGACAGCGTTCTCCTGTGCGTTGCGGAATGCCCACTCGTCCACATCGATGCCCACGACGCTCTCCGCACCGCGCATCTTCGCCAGGATGCCCAGCACACCGGTGCCGCAACCCATGTCGAGCACGCGGCGGCCCACCATCTCCAGCTCGGCCACATAGCCGAGCATCATGTAGGTGGTGGGGTGGTGCGCTGTGCCGAAACTCATCTTCGGCTCGATGATAAGCTCGTAGTCCACATCCGTGCGGTGCGGATGGAACGGCGCGCGGACATAGACGCAGCCCTCGCCGCCGTCGGGACGCCCGTAGCGCACCAGCACCGACTCGTGGCCCTTCTCCCACTCCTCGTTCCAGTTCTTGTCCTCCATTTCCGCCACCGTGTATTTCAGCGGCAGGGGGAACGTCTCCACCGTCACGTCGAGGAAATGCCTGTCGAACTCGCTTTCAGGCACATAGGCCTTCACACCGTCGCTCGTGTCCACAAAACTCTCATACGGCCCCTGGGCCAGGTTGTCCACCAGCAGGTCGCGGAAGAGGCCCGTATCGTCCATCGTAAATGTTACTTCTATATACTTCATAGGTCTGGATATTCTACTTTGGTCAGGAACAGACCGCAGGCCGGCATACTGACACCCGCCGCGCAGCGGTCTTTTTTCTCCACAATCCGGCGCAGGCCGTCGATGCCCAGCTTGCCGCGCCCCACGTCGAGCAGCGTCCCCGTGACGCTGCGCACCATGTTGCGCAGAAAACGGTTGCTGCGTATGGTGAACACCCAGCCTCCCTCCTCTTCGGCCCACTCGGCCTGCGAGAGGTGGCAGATGTTCGTCTTCACCTGTGTGTGCAGCTTGGCGAAAGAAGTGAAGTCTTCATACTCCATCAGCACACGCGCCGCCTCGTTCATCAGCCCGATGTCGGGACGATAGTAGATGCGGCAGTACTGCCCCTGGCGGAACGGCAGGCGGCGGTCACTGACGTGGTACTGGTAGGTCCGCGCCACGGCGTCGAAACGGGCGTGGGCGTTGGCGGCCACAGGAAAAATGTCGAAGACGGCGATGTCGGCCGGCAGGAAATTGTTCAGTTTGAAGACCAGCTGCCGCGTGTCCATCCGGACGGCGCGCTGCGCGGCGCCGTCGCCCCCCGCCTCCTCACGAAAGTCGAAATGCGCGTAGAAGTCGCTGGCGTGGACCCCGGTGTCCGTGCGGCCGCAGCCCACCACGGCCACAGGCTGCCGCAGCAGCGTGGAAAGTGCCTCCTCGAGGGTCTGCTGCACCGTGGGCAGCCCCGGCTGCGTCTGCCAGCCGCAGTAACTGCCTCCATGATAGGCCAGATGTATGAAAAAACGTCCCATAAATCAAAATGCAAAGAGACGAAAAAAAATGGAAAAAGAAGAATGAAAAAAGAAGAACAGACCGACGCGCCCCGCCGGTGCGCCGGCATACTGCCTGCAAAAACAATTTTGTAGAATACAATAAAAAAAAACAGAAGCGACAAATTTCTTGTCGCTTCAATTTTTTTGTACCGCATATCAGAGTCGAACTGATGATCTTCTGCGTGAGAGGCAGATGTCCTGGACCACTAGACGAATGCGGCATTTTTGTGGTTTTGCAGCCTTGCCTTTCGGCGCGGCTTCCTTTTCAGGAACTTTCCCCTTTCGAAAGCGAGTGCAAAGATACGAACTTTTTCCATTCCCACCAAATAAAATTTGAAAAAAAATCGCATCGCAGTGAAAACCAGCGCAATATTTTTCAACCACAAGCACCCGGCTCCCCACAAAAAAGCCCTCCTCAACCCCTGCCTTCCCCCATTTTTCGCCCCCGAAAACAGCACACAGCAATCCAAAACTTGCAACATGCACATTTCCAGCCATCAAGACCTTACCAACTCCTACCCATCTCCCTACCAACTCCTACCCAAGTCCTACCATGGTAGGAGTTGGTAGGGTGTTGATACGGACTTGGTACGGTGTTGATAGGGACATAGTGCTGACTATGTGGCAGTTAGACATGCTATAAGACAGCAAAAGGACACGCAACCAAGCAGTTGCGTGTCCTTTTGTGGTTTTGCTTAAAATGGAACAGCCTGATTTTCAAGCCATGTTGTGGAAGACGTTGACAACGTCGTCGTCGGCTTCGAGGCGTTCGATGAGGCCGTTGACATCTTCTTGTTCCTCGGGGCTTAGTTCGCGGAGGGTCAAGGGTATACGCTCGAACTTGAAGCTCTTGATTTCAAGCCCCTTGTCCTCAAGGTACTTGGAGATGGGACCGTAGTTCTTGAAGTCGGCGTAGATGAGGATTTCGTCCTCGTCGCGGAAGACCTCGTCGATGTCGCAGTCGATGAGTTCGAGTTCCAGCTCGTCCATGTCGATGCCGTCCTGCCATGCCACGACGAAGGAGCATTTGCGTTCGAAGAGGAAGTCGTTCATGCCCATGGTGCCCAGTTCGCCCTTTCCGCGCACAAAGGCGGCGCGGAGGTTGGCGACGGTGCGCGTGGGGTTGTCGGTGGCTGTCTCGACGACGAAGGCGGTGCCGTGGGGGCCCTTGCCGTCGTAGACGACCTCTTTGTAGGCCGAGCGGTCTTTCTCGGTGGCGCGCTTGATGGCGCGTTCGACGTTGTCTTTCGGCATGGACTCGCTCTTGGCGGTCTGCATGAGGAGGCGGAGGCGCAGGTTGCTCGACGGGTCGGGGCCGCCGGCGATGACGGCGAGTTCGATTTCCTTGCCGATTTTGGTGAAGGTGCGGGCCATGTGGCCCCAGCGTTTCAGTTTTCTCGCTTTGCGGTATTCAAATGCTCTTCCCATAATTTATATGTTTATATATTTATTTTGTTTCTGTATCCGGCTTTTCATTCGTCAGATTCTTGAGGTAGTCGGTGCAGTCCTCGAAGGTCTTGAAGGTGTGGTTTTCGGGGACGAGGTCGGGGATGAGGTTCATCTTGGTGAGCATGTACATGGGCTGGGGCTGGATGATGGTCATGAGGACCTGTGCGCCGCGCGCCTGGAGGTCCTTGACGGCTTCCTCCATGGCGTAGAGCCCGCTCTGGTCCATAAAGGAGACGAGGCGCATGCGGATGATGACGATTTTTGCGTCGAGGGGTACAGTGGCCATCACCTCCTTGAACTTGTTGATGGTGCCAAAGAAGATGGGGCCATTGAGGCGCTGGATGTAAATCTTGTGGGCCACGGTGTCGAGCATGCCGTGTTCGTCGTCCCAGGGACTTTCCTTGTCGAAGTTGGTCATCTCCTGGCTGCTGTAGCC
>JAFVAM010000073.1 GCA_017480525.1 Bacteroidales bacterium
GAGGGCCAGTGGTACGACTCTGCTGCTGTGGCCATTCCTGTCGGCACCGCCTCGTCCTTCACCTTCGAAGGTCTCCAGCCCTCCACCACCTGTTCCATCGGTGTGCGTCAGGAGTGCGAACCGGGCTACTATTCCGATTGGGCGGTGAGAATTGTGGACATGCCTGAGCCGCCGTGCCAGACACCCTCCGCCGTGGCTTTCCTCACAATCGACAGTCTGAACGAGAGCCACAATGTGACCTGGACACCCGAAGGTGATGAGCAGCTGTGGCAGGTCCACTTCTGGGGTGCATCCATCGACACTATCCATTTCCTTGCCAATACCACCATCGCTCTCGAGGCATCTTACGATAGTCTCCAGCCTGCTACAACCTATCGCTTTGCCGTCCGTGCGGTGTGCGACAGTGCCGCCGGTCGCTACAGCGAATGGAGCGACACCGCCGTGCTGACCACCCCGGAGCCTCCCGTCGTGCCCGAACCTGAATGCCTTTCGCCGAGCCAATTGACCGTCAGCAACGTCACCACCACTATGGCCACACTCTCTTGGGTGAACGGTGGCGAGGAGACGCGCTGGGAGATTACATACAACGGACAGACCTCCGCTTTCGGCTCCAACCCCGCCACCCTTGTGGGGCTGACACCCAGCACACGGTACAGCGTTGCGGTACGTGCCATCTGCGACGATGAGCATTCGAGCGAATGGAGCGAAGCCGTCGTTTTCACCACCCTCGATGAGCAGCAGCCCGAAGGTATCGACGATGTCGTCGCCACCTCCATCCGTCTCCACCCGAATCCGGCCACGACCAGCGTGACCCTCGAGGGCATCGAAGGCAACGCCACGGTGACCATCGTCGACATGAATGGCCGCGCAGTCTACACCACCGGTATGCAAGCTTCCTGCCTGCAAATCGACCTCACGGGTCTTGCCCAAGGTGCCTACTTTGTCCGCATAGAGACAGAGCAGACCACGGCCATTCGCAAGCTCATTGTGAGATAGACCAAACACGGGATATGCCGTTCCTCCGCCCAAGTCCGAGGCCAGAGGAACACAGGCAGGGGTTTCGGCCTGCGGCCGAAACCCCTGCCAATCAAAAAGGGCAAATGAGAACCCCGGAGGGGTGACAGGAAACCATCCTGCCACCCCTCCGGGGTTTTAGCATCGGTTGCGGCTCTTTCCAGGGAACCCCGCCGCACAACCTGTACGTGACTCATAAACGGAACTCCTTCTTGCGGCAGGCCAGGAGTCAGTAGATTTCCAAGATGGTGCCGTCGAAATGTGTGCGGTATTCGTAGAGGGGGCAACTGGTGGCGGCACCATCCAAGGGGTTGCCGTATTCCGTCTCGAATCTGGAACCGCAGGTGTCGCACCTGAGCACGGCACCTCCCCATCCTTCGAGTGGTAAGAGTCTTACTTCGTGGTCGTTGGGACATGTGCAGTCAAAGGCCGTGAACTCGGAGAAAGAGATGCGGCGCACGAAGATGCCCTTGTGGCCACGGTTGATGGTCACCGAGCCTCCCACGTTGGCCAGGACAATGAAGTCGGGCTGGTAGATGTCGATGACACCCCCTTCGCCAAAGGGTGTGTCGCAGATGTTGTCGCGCGAGCAGGAGCCTGCAAAGCCGGCCACCAGGACGAGGGAACATAAAGAGAGGCCTCGGCAGATTGTCTGTACCAGACCTCCCCTTTTTTCGCTCTTATGTCCAATTAGATTCACTTAAAAACTTATAAACTCACAGTTCGCAAGGATAGTCGCCGTAGAGGGTTTTCATGGTGACGGTGGCCACTATGGAGAGGCTCTGCGGGTCGACGGCCTGAAGGTCGTCGGTGGTGGTGTGCCAATGGGGGAAGAAACTGGTGCCTATGCTGTTCTGCACGATGTCCACAGTGGGTATACCTGCCAGGCGGTTGACATAGTAGTGGTCGTCGAGGATGGGGTCGGTGTCTTGGTTGACGAAGCAGGAGCCGTAGCCCAAGGCTGCGGCCACTCGCCACATCTTCTCTGTTAGCCCCGGAGCGAAACTGCGGCTCACCTCTTCCTTGGTGAAGCGGGGATTGTAGGCTCCCACCATGTCGAAAAGCACTCCGTAGACGGCCGTGTAGAACGGTATGTGGCGGTTCTGCGCCCAGTATTGAGAGCCTTTGCACCAGGTGTCCTGATCGTAGACCTCGCTCCATTCGGGGGTGCCTTGGTCTTCGACGTCGAAAAAGATGAAGTCCACGCCCACCGACGGGGGCATCTGGCTCATTGTGCGGGCCATCTCCATGAGTACCGCCGCTCCCGAGGCACCGTCGTTGGCGCCGGGCACGGGTCTGCGGTGGTTGGCCTCGTCGGGGTCGTGGTCGGCCCACGAGCGGCTGTCCCAGTGGGCGGCCAAAAGAACGCGTTTCCCGGCCTGCGGACGTAGCGAGGCGATGATATTCTTGCCGGGGACCGTCGAACCGTCCCACAGGGTGGCGTGGAAGTCCTGCACGACGACGGTGTCGCACCAGCGTCCCATCGTCTGTTCGAGCCATGCGGCGCACTGCTGCCAGCCCTTGCTGCCTGGGATGCGGTTGCCGAAGGCCAGTTGGGCTTCTACGTAGGCCATGGCCGAATCGGCGGAGAATGAGGGCACTGCCACGGCGGCGTAGTCCACTCCCGTTGTCGCCGGCACATCGCCGGACTGCTTATGTTTGCAGCCTGCAAGCACCAGCATGCAGGCTGCTATAAGAACAAGTCTTTTCAACTCTTGATGTTTATAGACTGCAAAACTATTTGATGCGCTCGGAATATTCGCCCGTGCGGGTGTCGACTTTGATGCGCTCGCCTTCTTTGATGAAGAGAGGGACACGGACCTGAACGCCGGGTTCCACGGTGGCGTCCTTCATGGCGTTGGTGGCGGTGTTGCCGGCGAAACCGGGTTCGGTGTAGGTCACGACGGTCTCGATGAACGGCGGCAGCTCGCAGATGAGCGGAGTCTCGGTGTCGGCCTCGACGGTGATTTCAACATACTGGCCGTCCTTGAGGAACTGCGGGGCGTTGATGATCTGCTCGGGGATGTAGATCTGCTCGTAGGTCTCGGTGTGCATGAAGACATGCATGTCGCCTTCCTTGTAGAGGTAGGTGTAGGGGCGGCGCTCCACACGCACGATGTCGATTTTGGCACCGCTGGGGAAGGTGTTCTCCAGCATGCGGCCGGTCTTCACATTGCGCATCTTGGTGCGCACGAAGGCTGCGCCCTTGCCGGGCTTGACGTGGAGGAATTCAACGATGGTGTAGATGTCGTTGTTGAAATTGATGCAGAGTCCGTTTTTGATGTCGGTCGTTGTTGCCATAAAAAAATAAGTATTATTTTGTTTAACTATTTGATTGTTTGCTGGCTTGGTTTTTCTTTTTCTCTTCGGCGTAGAGCTGGGTGAGGCGGCGGAGGTCGTCCTTCATCAGGTCCAGTTCCTCTTCGCAGGCCTTGAAGCGGTGGCGCTCCATCATCCAGCGCATGGCGATGGCCAAGGCCACGAGAAGCATCGTGAGCGAGAGGTTGAGTGCCGGGGCGGACGATTTGAGCATAAAATAGACCGCCGTGGCACCGAGAATCAGCACGTAGGAGGCTATTTCATATATTTTTATTGCTGTCTTGTGGCTCATTTTCTTTTTGGATTTGAAGTTGCAAATATACGCACATTTTTTGAATTGGAGAGATTTTTTTTCACTCTTTGCGCTTGGGATTTTTCGGAAACCAGCCTTTTTCCACGCGTTTGCGCTGTTGGAAGAGTTCGATGATGGACCAGAAACAGGAAAATCCCAGCACACCGAGGAGGATGGCCACCACGTTGTGCGCCACGAGGAGCGAGGCTGTGCAGGCTGCCATGCCCGACAGCGCGAAGAGCGGCCAGCAGCGTACGCCAAGGTGGTACTCGGCTTTGATGACGAGGGGGTGGAAGGCACCGATGATGACAAAGGTGGCGGTGCCGATGAGGAGTCCGGAGATGTTCATGGGTTCAATAGGGGATTTGGGAGGTACCAACGGCTTACCAACACCCTACCAAGTCCTACTGAGGTAGGAGATGGTAGGGTGTTGGTAGGGAGATGATACGGTGTTGATATGGAGTTGGTGCTGGGAATCAGCATGTTGTATGTTTGTTTTTTGCTTATTCGACTGGAAATGTGTCTGTTATGTTGATTTTTAGTGCTGTAACTTGCTGATTTTCAATTTTGGCTTGGGAGGTCGCCGTCGCGGATGACGAGGTGGTTCTCGGTCATGCGGATCATGTAGGTCTGGACGATGGCTTTGAGTCTCTTGAGCATGCGGTCGACGCGCTGGCTCTGAGCGGGTTGCGAGATGAGGTTGTGCCTTTCGAGGGGGTCGGAGGAGTAGTTGTAGAGTGCCGTGGCCTTCTCGCCGTCGAAGAGGAGGTTGTAGTCGCCTTCGATATACTGGTAGATGCCGCCGGTGTAGTTGACGGCCCAGTCGGGTGTGGCGAGCACGTTCTTGCCGAAGGCGGGGTAGGGTTCGTCGTAGCCGAGGATGCCGAGGATGGTGGGCATGATGTCTATCTGCTGCATGACGCCGCGGTGCTTGCCTGTGGGCAGCTGGCCGGAGGGGTCGTAGATGGCGATGGGGATGGAGAAGACGCCTGTGGCGGTGCGGCTTTCGTCATATTGAACCTGGTTGGTGTGGTCGGCGGTGATGACGAAGAGGGTGTTCTTGAACCACGGCTGCCGGGAGGCGATGGCGAAGAAGTGGCGCAGGGCGTTGTCGGAGTACTGGATGGTGCGGTGGATGGGCAGGGGACCTCCGGTGTAGACGGACTGGTAGCGCGGGGGGATGTTGAAGGGGTGGTGGGAGGTGGCGGAGAAGAAGCCCACCATGAAGGGTTCGGTCAGGCACTCGGTGATGGCTGTGGCGGTGAACTGGAGGAATTCCTCGTCCCAGATGGCCCAGTGGCCGTCGAAGTCGTCGCGTCCGCCGGTGCGGGGGTCGTCGCAGTATTCGGCCATGCCGATGTAGTTCTTGAATCCTGAGGAGCGGGCGAAGGCCTGGAAGCCCATGGAGGAGTTGGGGGCGCCATGGAAGAAGGCCGAGGAGTAGCCTTTGTGGCCGAGACAGTCGGCCAGGCCGCTGAGGTCGTTGAGCGACGAAGGTGTCAGCACAAAGGGTTCGACGAAGAAGGGGACGGAGGAGAGCGACGATGGCATGGCGTCGATGCTTTTGCGGCCGTTGGCGAAGGTGTGCTCGAAGGTGAGGCTGTGGGCGAGGAGGGAGTCGAGGAAGGGTGTGTAGGAGACGAAGGGCGACTCCTTGTCGTCGTAGGCGCAGCGGCCTGCGGAGTCGATGTTGTAAAATCCGAAGTATTCGCGCGAAAAGCTTTCGAGAATGAGCACCACGACATTTTTCTGTCCGTCGACGATGGGGGGGGTGAATTCGTTACCTTCGGGGATGTGGAGGGGCGAATAGAGGGCTGTCATCTCCTCGCGAGGCATGTATTGCGGATCCTTGAAGGGACGTTTCCCGATGGTGCGGATGAGGGAGAAGGGAGTGTTGAGTACGATGGTGGCCTGCTGGGGGGAGTGGACGTATTGGTTGGCGTTGGAGATGGTGATGGGGCGGGTGTCGCGTGTGAAGCCGCCGCGCATGGCGAAGATGGAGAAGGGGATGGCGACGACGAGGCCGAAGGAGGTGGCGAGATAGTAGGGGAGCTTGTTGTCCTGGATTTTGCGGCGCGATTCGTCGGAGAGGTCGGGTTTGACATAGAGGAACCAAAGAGCCGCTACGAGGGCCAGGCCGAGGAGGACGAGATACCAGTGGGCTACGAGTTCGGTGAAGAAGATGCCGCCGAGGTTGCCCTCGTTGCTGAACTCGGAGAAGAAGGTGGCGGTGGTGCGGCGGCCGGTGAACTGGGAGTAGACGGTGTCGACGAGGTTGAGCGTCAGGCCCAGGGAGTTGACAACGACGAAGACCCACTTGCTCATGGTGTGCCACCAGGGGCGTTCCTTGGTGTGGATGGGGATGAGCATGAGGATGATCCAGAGCCAGTTGGTGTAGAGGATGGCCGAGGAATCGAAGCGGAGGCTTCCGGCGATGAGTTCGCCTATGGAGAGCTGGTCCCATCCGGCGGAGTAGGCACTCCAGTTTTCGAGCAGGAAGGCTATGCGGGTGACCATGTAGAGTACATAGACGAGTACCAGGTTGATGAGCACTGCCAAGACGTTGCTGAAAGGGAAGGCTTTTATTTTCATGTGACGTTTCTTTTGGTGTGTTTTTCTTGTATGTGTGGGGGGGGGAGTGTTGGGGTTGTCAGAACTGGAAATAGATGAAGGGCTGGAGGTCGGCGGTGACGAACTGGTAGAGAACCACGGCCAGCAGCACCACCAGAGGGGCCATGAGCCAGAGAGGCATGGAGGCGAACCAGAGTCGATAGCGCCGTTTGAAGCGCGTGGGGAGCCAGTGGACGGCCATGCCGAAGGCAAAGAGGAGGAAGACAGGGGCGTAGTTGGCGAGGATGTCGGGAATCTGGGCGAGGTTCCACCGCGAGCCTATGCGTTCCACCATCATGGAGGCGGTGTTCCAAGCGGATTCGTTGGCTTCGGCAGGGTTGAGGTTGGAGCCGGAGCGGAAGAAGAGGCGTGTGAAAGAGATGAAGACGAAGGTGATGGCCACGGCCCAGCCTGCGGAGAGGCGGCGGTTGAAGGCGGCGAGGGGCTTGATGAGGCCCAAGAGGAAGAGGAGGAGGTAGCCGCCGAGGAGCACCTGGAGGCAGAAGGCCAGAAGGTTGAGCAGCGGACTCTCGACGAGAGAGGATACTATGGTGAGGGCTGTGGCAAGGACGAGGAGCGTCAGAAGGCGCGTGGTCCAGCCGCGGTCCTTCCACCATTTATAGACCAGGATGCCGAGGCCGTTGAGGCCGCCCCAGGTGATGAAGTTGAACGACGATCCATGCCACATGCCGCCGAGGAGCATGGTGTCCATGTTGTTGACATTGGTGCCGAGGGTGCGGCGATGGGAGGGGCGGAAGGCCAGCAGGAGCAGCACCACGGCGATGACGGCCACGACAGCGAGGGTGAACCAGAGGTTCTGCAGGCGGAAGGCGGCGACGAGGAGGATGGCTGCCAGGATGAAATAGGAGACAAAGCCCGCCGTGCGGTTGCCGCCGAGGGGTATGTAGAGATAGTCGCGCAGCCAGCGCGAGAGCGACATGTGCCAGCGGCGCCAGAAGTCGGTGGGGTTCTGCGCCTTGTAGGGCGAGTTGAAGTTCATCGGCAGATAGAAGCCCATGAGCATGGCCACGCCGATGGCGATGTCGGTGTAGCCCGAGAAGTCGGCGTAAACCTGGAGGGAATAGACCATGAGGGCGGCAAAATTCTCGAAGGGGGTGTAGAGCGAGGGGTTGTCGAAGACGCGGTCGACGAAGTTGACGGCCAGGTAGTCGCTGAGGATGAGTTTCTTGATGAGGCCGTTGCAAATCCAGAAGACGGCGATGCCGAACTGGCGGCGAGAGAGGAAAAAGGGCTTGTAGAGCTGCGGAACGAACTGGTCGGCACGGAGGATGGGACCAGCCACCAGCTGGGGGAAGAAGGCGGTGTAGAAGCCGAAGTCGAGGATGTTGGAGACATGGGCAATCTTGCGTTTGTAGACGTCAACGATGTAGCTGATGTTCTGGAAGGTGAAGAAGGAGATGCCCACGGGGAGCCAGATGACCGAGGCGTCGAAGCGCGTGGTATGGAAGAGGTTGTCGGCCCAAAGGGCGATGTGGTTCACCACTTGGAGCTGCGGGGTACCGAGGTAGTGGCTGACAGTGGCGTTGTAGATGTCGGTGAAGAAATAGGCGTATTTGAAATAGCAGAGGATGGCGAGATTGACTACCACGCCTGTAGTCATGAGGGCTTTGCGGCGGGTGCCGGAATGGGTGTGGTCCATACGGATGCCGAGTGTCCATCCGAGAAGGGTGGAGAAGACAAGCAGGAGGACGAAGAGGCCGGAGGTCTTGAAATAGAAGAGGAGACTGAAGGCGAAGAGGTAGCCGTTGCGGAGCACACGGCGGCGGGGATCGAGGTTGCCGTCGGCCTGGCGGCGCTGACGCGCTACGATGAGTCCGAAGAAGAGATAGATGATGAGGAAGAGCACCCAGAAATGAATCTGCGTGAAGAGCAGGGGGTGTTCGTCGTTGAAGGCGAAGAGAGAGGCGAGGTATGTGAGGATGTCGGACAAGAAATCAGTTGTTTAGGGGGTTGAGGAAATCGAGAGGGGTGGAGTCTCTGTTGGAGGAGGCCGGCGAGGGGTGTTGCTTGCAGTAGTCGGCGTAGGCTTCGAAGAGGGCGTTGGTGAAGAGGTTGCCCACAAGCTGGTAGCCAGCGAGGGTGAAGTGGACACGGTCTTTCTGCGCCAGCTTGGCTTTGAACCACTTGTCCATGGATTTGAGGCCACCCATGACCTCGAACTGGTCCCAGACGGCACCCTCGCTGTCGTCGGCAAGACGATAGAACACCTCGCGGGCGAGGAGGCCGTTGCGGTTCACCTCGTAGCGGTTGCGTTTTTGTTTGCGGAAGCTGTCGTTGTTGGTGATGAAGACGAAGGCGCAGTCGGGGTTTATGGCGCGGACGGAGTCGACGAGGGCCAGATAGTTGGCGCGGAAGGCGGCGGTGTCGAAGTCGGAGCCTGCGGCGTCGTTGATGCCGATGCCGAAGACCACCATGTCGGGACGCAGCATGCGGAGGTCGCGCACAAAGTTCTGACAGCGCAGGTAGTCGGGCACAGCAGCGCCGTTGACACCGATAGAATGGAAGGAGAAGCCGGGGCGGCGGTTGTCGAGATAGATGCCTGTGAGGGTGAAGCGTTGGCGTTGGCCGCAGGGGAGGACGACGGTGAAAGAGTCGGTGGCTTGGTTGAGGTTGAAGACGAAGCGTTCGGTGCGTTCGTCGGCATAGGAGGGGTAGACCACACGGTTGGCGATGCGCAGTTGCGGCACCACGCCATCGTTGGAGCTACCGAAAAGGACAATGCGCGAGGTGGCATAGTCGACGGAAGGTTCGTTGAGGGCGATGGTCACTTCGGTGAGGGTGTCGGCGGCGGTGATGGCGATGCCGCAGAGGCCGAGGGGATAGGTGTGTTCTTTATATATGTTTCGCGTGAGGGTGACTTTCTGCGGGCAATGGACGCGATAGTCGCGGGGGTTGTTGCAACGGGCGGCGGCGGAATAGGGGAAAATCATGCCGCGGGCGGCCACAAGGGTGGGGTAGGCGTGGAGGAGGTTGACGCGGATGGTGTTGCTCATGGAGCCTGCCTGCACGTGGGAGCCACCGATGTGGACGATGTTGAGGTTTCCCTGGCCGGTGGTCTCGATGCGACGCCATTTCTGGAAGAAGGTGTTCATGGTCGGCGACGATTTGTCGAAGCGGAGGTCGTTGACATCGTACCGGACAAACGGTTGCTTCTCCATCGCTACGGGGCGCGGCTGCGCAAGGGCGCAGGCGGTTGCGAGCAGGAGTGTCATCAAAGGAACGATATGTTTCATGCGATATTGTTTTGTTCTGTAATTTTTATAATTGGCTCAGTCTGCGGCGCATGCAGAAGAGACGGTAGTTGTCGGCGAAGGCATCGGCAAGGCGTGTACCCATCTCGTCGGCACCGCGCTGCGAGAAGTGGATATAGTCGCTGCCGGCGAGGCCTTTGCTGTTCCAGTGAACCATGGAGTTCCACCCTCCCATGGCGTGGTAGATGCTCCAAAAAGCGGCGCCGTGGCTGTTGGCAGTGGCGATGAGGCTGTCGATGAGCGTGGGCAGCATGGGGTAGGTCTGCAGGTTGCCTTTCTCGCGTGTACTCATGTCGGAGGGACCGACGAAGAGGATTTTGGCTTGGGGGCAGGCCTCGTGGATATAGTCAATCTGGCGGCCGATGGACTGGCAGTAGGTGGAGATGGCTTTGGGGGTACGCAGGTAGGGTACGGAGTTGCCGCCGAACTGGAGGATAATCATGCCGACATCCAATGCATCGTAGGCATTGGTGAGGAATTCGCGGTCGACGAGGGTGAACTGTTGTCCCGAACAGCCGCGCATGGGTATGTTGTCCACCGCCACGCCTGGACCGTTGTCGACGGTGACGCCGTAGAGGTCGGCGTTTCCGGAGATGCGGACGCGGAAGTGGGTGGTGGGGTTGGCGGCTTGATAGATGATGCCGTCCACGCCGGTGGCGTCGAAACTGGCGGAGATGGAGGTGTCGGATTCTTTATCGTCGATGGTCACGCGCAGGTTCTCACCCCGGTTGTTGAAAAGCACCCCGATGTGCGAGAACTGGCGGACGAGGCTGTCCACCGTGGAATGGGAGGAGGCCCTGAAGGTGACCGAGGCTTCGCCGGCAAGGCGGAAGCTTTGCATCATAGGGCCGTAGTTGCCGCGCGAGCGGGTGACCGTGCTGTCGCCGAAGGAGGATAGGTGGGTGAGGCTGCCTGAGGCACTTTGGCGCACGGCGGGCGTGGGGATGATGGTGCGGAAAGGCAGCATGCCGGGACCGCCGCCACCAAAGGTGCGTTGCATGTAGGCGCGGAGAACAGAGGTCATGCGGTCCATCTCGATCTGCGAGTCGCCGTAGTGGAGCACCCTCAGGATGCGGTTGTGGGCGGCGGCCTGCTCGGCCATGGCCCAGAAGTCGTCGAAGAAGGTGCTGTCGGGCAACCAGAAGCGGGTGTCGCTGCTGTCGGCAAACGACTGGAAGAAAGCTATGGAGTCCGACAACTGGGCCACTTCGGCGGGGATGGTGTCGACGGGAGGCAAATCTTGGGTTTCTGCGGCAGGTCTGCTTGCCTCGGCAAGGGTGTGGATGGTTGGCAGGTAGCATGTGTGGTTGCCAATGGTGATGCCGTCGGAGGGGAAGAAGGTGCAGATGACAGCCAGGGCCGCGATGATGCAGGCGAAGAAGAGTGTAATCCGTCCGGGTTTCATTTCTTCTCGAGGGCTGCAATGCGGTCGGCCAGTCTTTCAATGTTTCGCACAAGCACCTCGACTTTGCGGCGTTTCGAGGCTTCCATGGCGGGGCTGCCGAAGATGGTCTGGTCGCTGGACACCGAGTGTGTCACGCCGCTTTGGGCACCGATGGTCACATGGTCGCCCACGGTGATGTGTCCCACGAGGCCTGCCTGGCCGGCGATGATGCAGTCTTCGCCCACCTTGCAGCTGCCGGCGATGCCTACCTGCGAGGCCATGGCGGTGTTGCGGCCGACGACGACGTTGTGGGCCACCTGGCAGAGGTTGTCCACCTTCACGCCCTGGCGGAGGATGGTGGAACCCATGGTGGCGCGGTCGACGCAGGTGTTCGCGCCCACTTCCACGTCGTCTTCCAGGATGACGTTGCCAATCTGGTCAATCTTGTTCCATCCGCCGTCGCCTGTGGGTGCAAAGCCGAAGCCGTCGGCACCGATGACGCAACCGGCATGGAGGATGCAGTTGCGCCCAATCTCCACGCCCTCATAGATTTTTACCCCGGCATAGATGATGGTGCCGTCGCCAATCTTCACGTTGTCGCCTATGGTGGCGTTGGGGTAAATCTTTACGTCGCGGCCTATGGTGCAGTGGCGACCCACGACGGCGTATGCGCCGATGTAGCAGTTCTTGCCGAGTTTGGAGCCTCGTCCCACGCTGCTTTTCCACGAGCGCCCTTTGGGTGGTTTGCTGCGCTGGTTGAAGGCGTGGAGCAGTATGGCTACGGCCATGTAGGGGTTATCGACGCGGATGAGGGTGGAGTTGACAGGGCGTTCGGGATTGAAGTTCTTCCCGACGATGACGATGGTGGCCTCTTTTTCGTATATATAGTGGGTGTATTTGGGGTTGCCGAGGAATGTGATGCCGCCGGCTTCGCCCTCTTCAATCTTGCAAGGCTTCCATACGCGGGCGTTTTCGTCGCCCTCCACTTTGCCTTTGACGATACGGGCTAATTCTTTTGCTGTGTATTGCATGTCTATTCTTCAAATTCTATTATTCCCCGCTGGCGGGTGATGCGCAGGTTGGTCATATTGGCGTCGCTGGTGAACCCATCGCCGTAGGTCACCCGGTTGCCGTTGACGGCACGGACGGGATGGTTGGAGTAGATGATGTCTTCGTCGGACTTCCACACGATTTCTTCCAGGTATACCGTGTCGCCGTCGGTATAGTTGATGATTACCACGTTGTCCTTGGCGGTGAGGATATTTTTGTCGTCGAAGGAGGTGGCTTTGTCGGCGCGGATGGAAGTCTGCTCGTGGTGGTCTTTGTCGAAGAAATGCAGCTCCACGCCGTCGGGATAGAACGTTCTGGTGTCGGGTTTACGATATTGCACTATCCGTGGGGCGTCGAGGGTGAGCTGCAGCCTGCCACCTTCGCTGCGGCGGATGTGGGCGTCGCGGATTTCCTGGTCGGGCGGTGCCTGGCGTTCAAACTGGCTGATGTCCTTCATGTCGTTTGTGCAGGCCGCCAAAGCCAGCGCTACAATAGAAAAAAGGAGGAAGAGGTGGCCGTTGGCAGCACCTCTTCCCCACGTTTCATTCGCCCGCTTGGAAATCATCTGCTGGGGGTTGGCTTATTGGCGTGTTCTGATGGTTGTGGATTCGCCAATCCATCCGGGCACCGTGAAGCGGTTGCCGTTTTCAAGGCCGGCCATGAAGGCATCGGTCTGCTTGGGGAAGCGGGCGGAGTAGGCCGAAATCAAGCGGTTGCAGGCATCCACGTTCTCTTCGGAGGAGTCGACGGTTTTGGACTTCTGCAGTTTGTCGACGGCGGCCCAGTAGACGCTGTGTCCGTCGACGTTGTCCCCCGTGGCGCTGGAGACGCTGGCTGCATAGAGGGTGGCAATCATGCGGTAGGGTTCACCCTTGGTGCGGTCGGCCTCGGCGGCGTTGTTGTAGGCCGTGCGCGCGGCGCTGTAGCTCTTCATGCCATTGTAGGCGTGGCCAAGGAAGAGGTAGGCTCTGTAGATGTCCTTCTGGCTCGTGACGCCCTTCACGGCATCGTTCAGGTATTCAGCGGCTTTCGCGTACTGCTGCTTCTGCAGGCACATCTGTCCCATGTTGAGGGCTGTGGCGGGGGTGGGGTCCAGACGGTAGAGGTTCTCCGTGGCCGAGAAGAAGAGGGGCTGGCTGGTGCAGCCTTTCTTCGACATGATGTTGGTGATTTTCTTCAGCAGATCCACATTTTCGGGGTCGGACTCGAACTTCTTGCCGTAGATTTCCACCAGCTGGTCGCAGTTGGCATAGGGCGAGAAGGCGCCCTCTACACCGGCGATATATTTGCGGATGGTGGCAGATTTGACGCTGTCCTCCGCATATTTCTGCAGCTCGGCCTCCAGTTTCTCGCTGGCGATGTCGTAGTTGTCGACCACGAGAGTAGGCTCGGCCTTGCCCGCGTTGACATAGTTGATGGTGGCCTCCATGTATTTCACCAGGTAGGCGGCATCCATGTCGCCTTCCATTCGGGCGGCTTCGTTGTAGAGGGCATAGTAGCGTTCCAGGCCTTCGTTCTTCAGGATTTCCTCCAGGTCGTAGGCTTTCTTGGCTGTCCATTTGGGAGCCTCGCCATAGTTGGCGATGCGGATGTCGTACATGCGCATCAGTTCCTCTATCAGGGTGTCGCGTTCGGCGGTGGTGGCGGCTTTGCTGATCATGACGCGCATGATGTTGGCACCGTTGGTGTAGAGGTTTTTGCTCTGTCTGGGGCAGTTGGCCACCACCTTCTGCCAGAAGGGATAGGCCTCTTCGAGGTAGCGGGTGTCCTTGGAGGACTTGTACTGTCTGGTGTAGTCCTGATAGAGCGACACGGATTCGAGCATCTGCTGCTGGACATCCTCCGAGCATCCCCAGTCTTCCATCTGGGCCGAGGCGGTTGTTGCCATGGCAGTCAGGAGGATTCCAATCGTCAATGTTTTGATTGTTTTCATCTCTATTTTCTTTTTTGATTGTTATCGTTTCTGTTGGTTTCTCTGTCTTTTTAGTGCCCACGGGGGTGGGTTTATTGCATTTTCATCGGTCGATTAGTTGTATTTGCGCTTGGAGAACCAGCGTTCGCAACTGCTCACGGCGATGCCGAAACTGAGGCATCGCCGCTGCAGGAGGTCTTTGTTGCCGAAGCTGCGGTAGTCCACGCTGAGTGTCAGCAGCGAGCGTCCTTTGCGCATGGGCAGTGCGGCGCCGAGGCCGCAGCCCCACTCGTTGATCACTTCCTCCCGGCCGTTGACCTGCAGGCGCATGGCGCCGCGCTCGGTGTGTATGCCGGCGCTCCAGCTGATGCGGCCCCAGTAGGAGGAGGCGTCCATCGAACCTATCTTCTCAAAGCCCAGTGCGTATCGGCTGTAGGGGCCTGTGGTTGTGGTGCTTTGGCCGAAAAGAGGAGTGTCTGTCCCTTCGGTGTATTTCATTCCAGACCACCCCGCGAAGGTGGCATCGGCGGCCACGAGCCAGCGCTGGTTGCGCTCCAGGCTCAAGCCGATGCCGAAGGTGTGGTCCAGTTCGAGGGTGCTGCCGATGGTCGTCGGGTCGCCTGCTGCCGGGAAGATGGTGTCCGCGAGGCTCTGGTCGCTCGTGTGGTAGGTGTAGACAAGCATCTCCTCGTCGATGTCCAGCTTGCGGTAGGGCTTGTAGGTCAAGCCGACACCCAGGGTGTAGCGTTCGCCGAGGGGCTCCCAGTATTGCAGGCCGAGGTCGAACACCACATTGGCCAGCTTGGTCTCTTTGTAGCGGCGCTTGTTCATGAAGTGGGTGGTGTCGACGTTCTGGAAAGAATAGGAGAGTGCACGTTGGATGTGGCCCGTCAGGAGCTCGACGTTGAAGCCCGCCTGCAGGCGGCGGCCGCTTTCCATGCCGCTGCCGAGGATGTTGAACGCGCTGCCGACGAATACCATGTTGATGCCGCCGTTGCCCTCATAGATGTTCTTCACAGTGTTGAGGCCGTTGTTGTAGGCTCCCTCCTGCACCGACACGTAGTCCACCGAGCTGTAGGGCAGCAGGCCTGCTGCCACTTTCCACCATTTGGTCAGCGGCATACCCACCATGAGGTGGCTGATGTTGCCGTCGGCATCGCTCGCATGGTCGCTGCTGTTCTCGAGCCTCGTCAGCTGGATGGAGACTCCCATGTCGAACACGAAGCTCTCCATACCTATGGAGCCGTAGGAGGCGGGGTTGAAGGGGTTGATGTAGTTGTTGCCCGAGCGGGTGTGTACCACGCCGCCCATGCGTGTCAGCGTCGGCAGGACGTAGGGCAGGTCCGTGGTTCCCACGCCGAACTGCGAGTAGGGCATGTTGAAACTGTTCTGCGCCGTCGAGCCGCTCGCGAATCCCAGCAGGCTCACCATTGCCAGGAGTCCTACAATCAGTCGTCTATTTGTCATTGTGTATCATTATCTCGTTCAAACCAATCATTGTCAGCATCGGCACATGCTCCCATCCGCCGGTGCCGGATGCCATGAGGTGTCCGGCGTCGCCGCCGGTGAGCACCACACGCAGGCCGGGGGCTTTCTCCTTGAAGAGGGCCACAAAACCCGCCAGAGCCAGGAGGGTGGCACCCAGGGTGCCGGCGAGGATGCTCTCCTCGGTGGAGCGTCCGAGCACGGGCGTTTTCGTCACCCCCTCGATGTCTATTAACGGCAGTTTGGCCGTGAAAGTATGCAGTGCCTGCAAATTCATCTTCAACCCCGGCATGATGGCACCGCCGTGGAAGACGCCGTCGGCGGCCACGAAGTCCACGGTGATGCAGGTGCCGGCGTCGACGACGAGGCAGGGCTCGCCGGGATGCAGTGCCGCGGCGCCGCAGGCGTCGGCGATGCGGTCGGCTCCCAAGGTGGAGGGGGTCTTGTAGTCGAGGCGGATGGGAAGAGGCATGTCGGACGTGAGCACAGGCACATTGAAGCCCGAAAGCTGGCTCTCGCCGCTGGCGCAGGCCAGGATGTCGTCCGCCCGCCCAAGCATGTCGGCCGGCAGACCGTGGCCGTGCTCCGCGAGCTGCCTCCCTTCGAAGGTGGCCCACTTCACGGCCGTGTTCCCTATGTCAATCGCCAAATTCATTGTTGAGTTTTGATTTCTTAATCGTTGAGTCTTGAGTCTTGCCCCTGTCTTTTAATTTTCAACTTTTAAACTCTCATTCTGGTGCGCGTTGCCTTTCTTGTTGTAGAGGTTCATGGTGCGGTCGATGCCTTGCGTCGCGAAGCATTTCAGGGCCTGGCAGGCCTGCTCCACGGCGGCTTCCACGCGCACAAGGTCCTCCGGTGGGAACTGTCCCAGCACGTGGTCTATCTGGTGGCCGCGGCCGAAGTCGCTGCCTACCCCCACGCGCAGGCGGTTGTAGGCCTGGGTGCCGAGGTGCTGCTCGATGTCGGTCAGGCCGTTGTGGCCGCCGGCGGCGCCCTGTTTCTTGATGCGTATGATGCCGGGGTCGAGCGCCAGGTCGTCCACCACCACCATCAGGTTCTCCAGCCCTATCTTCTCGGCCTGCAGCCAGTATTTCACCGCTTTGCCGCTGAGGTTCATGAAGGTGGTCGGCTTGATGAGCACCAGCGTACGGCCTTTGTGGCGCACCTCTGTGCGGTAGGCGTGGCGCTCCAGGCTCCACCGCGCCTCGCCTTCCTTGGCCAGCGCGTCGACCACCATGAAGCCTGCGTTGTGGCGTGTGCCTTCGTATTCGGCACCCACATTGCCCAGTCCCACTATCAGATATTTGCTCACAGGCTCGTCGTTTGTTTCTTTGCAATCGTTTCTTTTACAAAAAGATAAAATCTTACGCCAGAGGCTCATCTATTCAGATTTAAAGTGCAAAGATACGAAAATATTTTATATATTTAGTTATAAAATTCACTAAAATCCGCAAAACGTCCCCTTCTTGTCGCCGTTCTGCCGACGCACCCCGGTTGTTTCGTCTGCCCTCCGGATCCTCTCGTGTTGACTCCGGCGGCCGGGCGGCAGGTGTAACCTTTCGGCCACACTTCAACACCTTCCCAATCTCCTCCCAACACCTTGCCAACACCCTACCAAGTCCTACTCAGGTAGGAGTTGGGTAGGAGTTGGTAGGGAGTTGGTAGGGAGTTGGTAGGGTGATGTCAGGTAGAAGGTGTTGTGTGTAATGGTTTGAAAGTGTGATTGTTTTTACTCTTTTGTGGCGGTGCAGTGGTAGAGACGGGTGGTTTTGTCGAAGTCGATGGTGACGGAAAAGCCGAGGTGTAACATTTTTTTAGACCATGCGATGACGTCGGTTTCGTTCGGAGAGGTGAAGGTGAGTTTGAGGTTGTCGTCGACGGCAGCGGGCTTGCTTTGGGAGGTGATAGTGATTTTCCGGCCCAGTTTGGCGAAGCCGAGGATTTTGATGTAGAGGGTGGTGATGTCCTCCTCGGTGCGTACCTCGTCGGTGTACATGTGGTTGTCGACGAAGTATTTGAACGCCGGGTTGTCGGAGAAGGTGAGGCCGATGTCGCCGTGGGGGTCTTTGGAGGGTTGGACGGATACGGTGTGGTTGTCCGGGGCTTTGTCGATGCTGACGGTCGTGGAGGGGCGAGAGGGGTCCATGGGGCGGGAATGGCTCCTGTCGAGGTGCCAGGTGCTGCACGATGAGACGGCCATCGCCGCGAGGAGGAGGGATGGGGCGAGGGCTATGCGGTGGGTGGTTTTCATTGTTCTTTCATTTTTTGGAGGTGGTACATGAATACTTTCTCGAACTGCTGTTCGCTGTCGGTCTGCACGATGCAGAGGGCGCTGTCGAGGCGCGAGAGGAAGGCGACGCTGGAGCCGTCGGCGAGGATCCATGTCTGCAACACGTCGGTCCCGGTTGCGAGGAGGCTGTCGCGGCGGGCGTCGAGCTGCGGGAAGGCGAACTCGCTTTGCATCCATAGCCATCCGGCGCTGTCAAGGGCTTCGAGGGTGACGACGTCGGCCCGCAGGGAGTCGCCGAAGGCGAAGTTGGCGAGGAAGCCTACGCGGACGCCGGGTTGGTGTTCATAGCGGCTGAAGAGCTTGCCGGGCGCGTGGGACGGCGCGGGGCGGAGGTGCCACGCGGTGACGGCGACGAGGGCTGCCGCCAGGAGGCACAGGGTGATGGTGATCAGTCGTTTCATATCGTGTCTGTCAGGTTAAAAGGTTGGTGGCACAGTCGACGATGGCCTGCTCCTGGCCTGCGAGGTTGCAGGCCACGGGAGGGGTTGAGGCGCGGGAGGGGAGGATGGCGCTGTAGGCCATGGTGAGGGCCACGACGAGCGCCATGGAGCATGCCGAGGCGGCTATGCGGCGGCGCAGTATCCAGCCGGGGAGTCCGTCGCCAAGTCCGTCGGCGAGGTGCCGGAGGTGTTCGTCGTCCTCGCGTTGGAGGATGCAGCGCCTTTCGGCGATGAGTTGCTCTATCTGTTGTTCGTTCATAGGTTGAGTTTTTTCGATTGCTGTTTCATTTTTTCTATGATGCGGTAGCGGCTTTGGCTGACGCTGGCGGGGCGGATGCCGAGGATGGATGAGATCTCGGCAATGGAGTAGCCTTCGAGGATGAGGCCGAGGAGGCGGTGCTCGGAGGGGGAGAGGGAGGAGGCGAGTTCGTCGATGAGTTCGCGAGGGTCGTCCGGGAGGTCGGGGTTGCCGGTGGGAGAGAGGGTTTGTTGATCGAGGTGCAGGGTGGGGATTCGGTGTCGGCGTTTGCGGTGGGAGAAGACGCTGCGGCAGTGGTATTTCACCCAAAGTCTCTCTTGGGGAGCTGTTGCGTCGGGGCGGAGGGTGTGGCGGTAGTGCCAGAGGGCGGCGAGACATTCCTGCATGAGGTCGGCGCATTCTTCGCTGCCGCCTTCGGTGTGCCACCAGCAGAGGCGGCGTATGTAGCCCTGGTGGCGTTGCACCAGAAGGTCGAAGTCGGAGTATCGTGTCGTTTGTCCGGGCATGGGTCGGTCTGACAGTTCTTTGTCTGCTTTATAACCGCTGCGGAGCGGAATCTCTACAGAGGAGGGTGTTGTTTAACATTCTTTAACTTTTTTTATACAAAAGAAGCCCGTCGCATTCGGCGGGCTTGCAGTTGTCTGGAGTTGTTGTTGTGTGTGTTTAGCGTTCGCGGATGACGTCGCCGTGGTCGCGGACGATCATGCGGTACCATTCGGGGCGGTATTCGGGCATGTTGGGCATGGCGGACATGCCGGTCTCGGTGCGTTCGAAGCGGCCGTCTTTTTCTTTCTTGATGTTGCCGTCCATGTATTTGACGAGGAGGTAGCGGTCGAGTTTGTTCCATTCGGCCATCATTTTGTCGGCCTGGCGGGAGGAGAACTTGTTGAGTTCGGCGGTGAGGGCGTCGCCGTCGAGGTTGTTGACGCGGGCGTCGAACTTGCGCACATCGTCGATGTAGCCTTTCTCAAGTCTGCTCTGCACCTTCTGGAGGTCGCGGATCATGTCGCTGTAGCGGGAATAGACAAAGTTGGTGACGCGGTTGAAGAGCCAGAACGCGGAGGTTTCGCTGTAGGTCACCATGTCGCCGTTGCCCTGGCGGAAGCAGAGGGGGATTTCGGTGATGCCGCAGTACATGGGGGTGTAGACGGTGGAGTAGGTGTCGTCGACGCCGAACCAGATGATGCCGCCGACCTTGGGGTTGAAGCCGGGACGGCACTGGGCCACGAAGGAGAAGCCTGTCTGCTGGGTGGAGGTGGCGCGCTCGTGGATGTACTGGTGGCCGTCGACCTCAAAGCCCATGGGACGCCAGCGGTAGGGGCAGTTGAAGGGGCCTGCGCCGAGGTCCTTGGTCATGTCCATGGAGGTGCCTTCATAATGGTCGCGCATGAGGTTCATGGCTTCGAGGAGGGAGATTTTGTGGTCGGGTTTGACCCAGAGGGGGAGGCGCTCGGCGTGGGCGTCGCCCATGGCGTATTTCTCGTAGCGCTGCATGCCGGAGGCCACGCGGTTGAACATGGCGTAGACGCGGGCGTCGCAGCCGCGCATACCGCTGAATGTCAGAGGGGCGTAGGTGTCGCAGAAGGAGAAGTCGGCATCGGTGCCGTCGTACCAGCCGCAAGCGCGGGCGTAGGTGATGACGTCGGTGCTGTAGACGCATTCCACTTCGGGTTCATAGATATAGTCGAGGTGGGCGCTGGAGATGGCGGCATGGAGGCCTTTTCCCTTGGTTTTGGAGAATTTCTTGGGTTCCTGCGGGAACTGGGTGATGCGGGCCTGGTTGGCATGGCCGGAGACATAGCCGTCGGGGATGCGGCGGGCCACCCACACACCACCATCGGTGTATTTGTATTTCAGCTTCTTTGCGAGGTCGGCCTTGACGGTGCCGGTGCGCTTGCCGATGAGTTCGAAGATCCACACCTCGTCGGGGTCGGCTATGGAGAAGCTTTCGCCCTCGCTGTGGTAGGGGTAGTCGCGGAGGAAACCGGCGAGGGTGACGATGGCTTCGCGGGCGTTCTTGGCGCGCTGGAGGGTGAGGTAGATGAGCGAGCCGTAGTCGATGCCGCCTTCAATCTCTTTGGCCAGCTCTTCGCGGCCGCCGTAGGTGGTCTCGCCGATGGCCAGGGCATGCTCGTTCATGTTGCCCACGACGCTGTAGGTGTGTGCTACCTGGGGAATCTGGATGAGCGGACGGCCGCTGTCCCAGTCGATGACCTGGAAGAGGGTGCCGGCGGGGTAGTCGGCGGCGCGGCGGTAGTAGAGTTCGCCGTAGAGCGTATGGCTGTCAGCGGCGTAGGTAATCATGGGGGCGCCTTCCTTGGTGGCTCCCTTGGAGAAGAGGAAATTGGTGCAGGCCTCGGCGGCGGTGCCGAAGAGGAGCGCTGCGCTGAGCAGGCTGGCTGCGATGATGCGGTTGGATTTCATTGGTGTTGCTATTTATTTGTTGTTCTTGATTTGGATTCTGTGGTTTTTATTGCCGCGTCTGTTGTTGTGTTTTCATCATTTGTTTTTTGGATGCGGTATTCTGCAGGATGGATGTTCCTTCTGTACCAGCCCCCTGCAAAGGGAAAAACGAGAGGGGTTCGATGTTGTCGTGCAGGTTGTCGATGGCTTTGCCTGCAGCTTCGGAGGCCAAAGGCAGAAGCAGAGTATTGAATAATTGCAGTGGTGCGGGTACACGCTTCGCCGGTTCAAATGAAGGTCTGGCTCATGTCTGTGCTCTCAAATGGTCGAATACTTTCCCTTTGCCTACACTCCGTTTGGCCATGAAGGTCAGCATTTCTGCGGGGTATCCATGTCCGCTGTGTACTTCGAAACCTTTCCGTGTGTTCTCCATATTCCGTATATGTCAAAATCGGGTGCAAAGATACAAAGAAAAATCAATATGAAAAAAAAATATTTATCTGGATCGGAATGGTCAGATTTGGGCAGAAAAATGTTCGCTGGTTTATAGGGACAGCAAAATATCTATTCCAAATGAATGCAAACGAAATCGTGGTGATGATGGATGTGGTTCCGCTGCCGGCGGGATTGTCGTCGTGCGGCAGGCAAGACGACAGCCAAACGGCAACACCCCCATTCGATGCCGACGTCCGATGGCGTGGGCGATGTGCCGGGCGCATCGCCCACGGCCACAGGGACGACTGTTGCGACCTGACCCGTTGAGTCCGGCCCGGCGACCGATTGGGGGACAAATTATTTTTTTGCAGCGCCGTTCAGACAATAAAAACACTTTGTCGGCGTTATAAAGTGGAAAAAGATTTCTTAACGACATGGAGCTGAGTACCTATTTTGAACCTATCGACACCACCATTGTGGACTTCCACAGCCGCGAGTTCCACCCCACGCTGGGCGACAACATCGTTGCCTATACCGAGAAAGGCCGTTTCCCCGAATGGGGCAGTGCACGCTTGGCGCTGCTGGGTGTGAAGGAGGGGCGTGGCTCGGCGGACAATCCAGGCTGCGCAGCAGCCCCCGACCACATACGCCACCGCCTCTACAGGCTTGCCAAACCGCATGCCGACACCAGCGTGGTGGACCTGGGCAACATAGTTCCCGGAGCCGAGATGCGCGACACATACTTCGCCCTCATCGAGGGGCTCCATCAACTTATCGAGGCCGGCCTGACGGTCATAGTCCTCGGTGGCAGCGACGATTTGGTCTTCCCCATCTACAAGGCCTACGAAATCCTGGGCCGCGTCATCAACATCTGCTCCATCGACTCCCGCTTCAACCTCGAGGGCGGCGACGACGTATGCTCCGACAACTACGTGCAGCACATCATCCTCCAGCAGCCCAACTATCTCTTCGACTATGTCAATCTGGGCTACCAGACCTATTTCGTCGGCCACGAGATGATTACCCTCATGGACGAGCTGAAGTTCAGCACCAAGCGCCTCGCCGAGGTGCAGTCGTCACTTGTGGGTGCCGAGCCACTGGTGCGCTATAGCGACGTGGTGGCCGTCGACGTCAGCGCCGTGCGCCAAAGCGACGCCCCGGCCAACGCCAACGCCTCGCCCCACGGTCTCTACGGCGAGCAGCTCTGTCAACTGGCGCGTTTCGCGGGCATGAGCGACAAGACATCCACCTTCGGAATCTTCGAGATGAACCCCTCGCTCGACCGCAACGACCAGACGGCGCACATGCTGGCCCACGCCGTGTGGTTCTTCATCGAGGGTTTCTACTATCGCCAGAACGACTTCCCCCACCGCGACAAGCAGTCCTACAAGCGTTTCACTGTCGAGATGCACGAGCAAGGCATCGACATCGTCTTCTACAAGAGCCTCAAGAGCGACCGCTGGTGGATAGAGGTCCCGTGCAACGACACCGAACGCCGCGAGCGCTACCTTCGCCACACCCTCATCCCCTGCAGCTATGCCGACTACCAACGCGCCCTGGATAACGAAATCCCTGAGCTTTGGTGGCACTATTATAATAGGATTAACAACTAAAACACCGCGCAAACCTATGAACCTGGAATTCAAACAGAAAATCGACCAGCTGATTTCCGAGGTGTCGGCTCTCACCGACCTTCCCACCAAAATCGCCGTGCTGAACTACATACAGCAGGAGTCTGGCTTCCTCCTCTGGCAGCTGGAGGACGAGCAGCGCATCGACGAGGACTCGAGGGACTATTGACAAGCCGTTCTCACACAATGTTTCATCGTTTTTCAACAGCTTCCGAGATGAAAAAGCTCTCCCTTGCTTTGTTTCTTCTGCTTTCGGCCTGCAGCGGAGGCTATTCCTTCACCGGAGCCTCCATTCCGCCGGGTGCCAAGACCATCTCTGTCGCCACCTTCCCCAACTATGCCCCCACCGTCAACCCGCAGCTGAGCCAGAAGCTCACCGACGAGCTCATGCAGATGTTCTCCGGACAGACCCCTCTCGATGTGACGAACACCGTGGGCACCGGAGACCTCCAGCTCGAGGGCGAGATTACGGCCTACGACACCCGTGCCGTAGCCCTCTCCAGCGGCGACGAGGTCTCCATGAACCGCTTCACCATCACTATCAAGGTGCGCTTCACCAATACCCTCGACCCTGACGCCAGTTTTGAGCAGTCCTTCTCGCGCTACCGCGACTATGCCGCCTCGCGCGACTTCTCCGCCGTGGAGAACACGCTGGTGGGCGAAATCGTTACCGAACTATGCGAGGACGTCTTCAACAAATCGGTCGTCAACTGGTGACCACCCCTCGCGGCCACTGCCGTGCCGGATGGCTCATGGCCTTGGTGGCCACCGCTGTCTATCTCCTCACCCTCGACCGCTCCGTCAGCTGGTGGGACTGTGGCGAGTTCATTGCCACCAGCCACGGCCTTTTCGTGGGACACCCCCCCGGAGCACCGTTCTACCAGCTCCTTGCCCACTGCTTTACGCTCCTCTCCTTCGGCCATCCCCTCTGGGTGGCGCCGTTGAGCAACGCCCTCTCGGCTCTCTGTGCGGGGCTTACGGTGATGCTCCTCTTCCGCAGTGCCTTGCTGCTGCTCTTCCGCGCGGGTTTCCCGCAGCCTGCCGCCTTCCTCGGCTCTGCCGTAGGTGCTTTGTGCTATCTCTTTTGCGACACCGCCTGGTTCTCCGCCGTCGAGAGCGAGGTCTATGCCATGGCCATGCTCTTCTGCTCGCTCGATGTGTGGCTCATCCTGCGATGGGAACAGCGCGGCGACAACCGTCTCCTCTTGCTCCTCGCGCTGTCGATGGGCTTGGGGGTCTGTGTCCATCTGATGACGCTCCTCGTGGCCCCCATGCTGCTGTGGGTCTTCGTCCGCAATGCCAAGGCTTTCTTCGCCTCGCGTCCCGCCGTCGTGGCGGTTTTGGGATGCCTGCTCTTCCTCGCCGGCCTCACGCCCTACGCCATCGTCCCTCTGCGTGCCGCCACCCATCCCCCCATCAACGAAGGCGACCCCTCCACCGCCGAGCGCTTTGCCCGCTATCTGCGCCGCGAGCAATATGAGAAAGCGCCGCTTTATCCCCGCCAGTGGCGTCAGCGCGACGCCGCCAACTGGGAGGCCTGGGGCGGCGGCGACCCCGCCTCGCTGTGGAGCAACGCCAAGTATGCCTTCGTCTATCAGTTCGGCTATATGTATTGCCGCTACCTCATGTACAACTACATAGGCCGCGAGAACCTCTCCTCCCGGGGCATTCGCTACCCCCTCTTTGTGCTGCCGTTCCTGCTGGGTTTGGCGGGCTTGGCGGTCCACTGTCGACGGCGGCGTGGCGACTTCGCGGCGCTGCTCCTCCTCTTCCTCTTCGGCGGCGTGGTCCTCAACCTTTATCTCAACCATCCCTGCTATGAGCCTCGCGAGAGAGACTATGCCTACGTGCTCTCATTCTATGCCTTCGCCTTCTGGATTTCCTTCGGGGCTGCCGCCGTGGCTGAACGGTGGCGCAGACGCTGGATCGCGCCGCTGCTCCTCGTGGCTCCGCTCCTCATGGCCGTCGGCAACTGGCCCGACCACGACCGCTCCCGCTGCCATTCCGTCCACGACCTCTCCATGGCCCACCTTTCCAGCTGCGACCCCGGCGCCATTCTCTTCACCTATGGCGACAACGACACCTTCCCCCTCTGGTATCTCCGCTATGTTGAAGGGCAGCGCCCCGATGTCGACATCCACAACATCAACCTCATGGGCTATGCCGAGGTGATGCGCCTCATCGTCGACAACCGCTTCCGTCGGCCCGTCTATTTCTCCCAATATGCCTACGACCGTTTGAGTCCTTTCTTCCCGGGACGCTTGCGTTGCGAAGGCCTCTGCTGGCGCCTGCTGCCTTCGGCCTGTGGTGTCGACGCCCCCGAACCCCTCCGCCGCCATGTGCAGTACGACATCCAGTGGCACATCACCCCTACCGAGTATCTCGACCCCGTTTCGCGCTCGCTGATGCGCGTGTGGCAAACCAACACCCAAGACCTATGAAACGCATCCTCCTCACCCTTGCTGTGGTCCTTGTGGCCACTGCCGCCGGTGCCCAGCGCCAGGTGGAAAAGAGCCGCTCGTGGAGCAGCGGCTGTCTCTCCCTTGCCGACTTCCGCGGCCATCCCTCGGTGGCTCCCGGCGGCTCCTTTGCCGACTTGGTCTTCGGCTATCGTCCGGCCTACGACACCGTCGACGGCATCGTCGTCCCCCGCCATGAGGCCACGGCCTTCTTCCGCCCCTACGGCTCCTGGATGCTCCCCGCCGCTCGCACCGCCGCGCGTCTGCACTACCATCAGCTCCAGTTCGACCTCTTCGAGCTCTCGCGCCGCGAACTCCAGCGCGACCTCGACATGCCGACCTACACGACGGACTACACTTTCCTTTTGGCCGACAGCCTTCTCGCCCACCGCCTTGCGAGCCTCGACTCCGCCTCCCTCGAAGGCAGCGATACCTCCTGTTTCGCTCATTGGGACTCTGTCGTTGCCGCCGGCATCGCCGCCCTGCCCGGAAGCCGCGATGCCTCCGCGCTTCGTCACGGCTGGGGTGCGGAGTTCGGATTCTCCATGGGAAGCCGCTCTTTCCGTGGACCCCTGCACGACGCTTTCAAGTCGGGCATCGACTTCGGCTTCCTCCTCACCGTCCTCAACCGCCGCCACGCCTTCTCCCTCGACTTCGACTTAGGCATTGCCCCGCTTCGCGACAGCCTCTACATCGACGACGGTCCCTTCTACCTCGATGTGCCGGCCACAGACTGCCGCATCCTCTTCGAATACGGCTATCGCTTTGTCGACCGCCGCCGCTGGTCGCTGACCCCCTTTGTGGGCTTTGGAGTCCACGTCCTCGACCAGAGCGAAGACGAAGACGAGACGTTCCTCGTCAGAACCGCCACCGCCGCGGCAGGCCTCCTCCTCCAGTATCGCTTCTCCATGGCCTTCTCTCCCCTCGTCGACGGCTCCATCGACCGCTACGACTTCGACCTCATGGCCAAGCTCTTCACCACCTATTCCTCTTTCTCTGGCATCGTCGGTCCCTCGTCGTCGGGTTGGGGGGTCTATCTCCAGCTCGGCTTCTCCTTCGGTTTTTCCGAGTACCATCCCCGCCGCTGACCCTCCCTTCGCCACGTTTTCCACCTATCAACACCCTGCCGACACCCTATCATCTCCTACCGCGGTAGGACTTGGTACGGTGTTGGTAGGGTGATGATACGGTGTTGGTACCTCTTTGGTATTGAATTACAGTGGGTTATAAGTGTTAAAAACACATATCGTGTTGACAACATGTCAATTATGAATTTTTTTTGCGTGTTTTTGTAGTTTTCTGGTTACGTTTTGCGATATTATTTTAGACAATGCGTAAACTGGAGGGTGACAACTTGGCGAATGAAAGATGCATATATTTGATGTTTAGGATTTAGATTTAGGATTGGGTTTATTTTTCAATCGGTTTCGCCGGCAGGGTGTCTGCGTGCCATTTTTTGTGAGTGTAGACCGTGATTTGTTTTGCTTCCTGAATTCAAACTGATAATTATCAAATAAAAACAACAGATTTATGAAACGATTTCTAACATGTTTGTTCTTGGCGGCGACATTGCTGTTGCCGCTGGGTACGAGGGCTCAGCAGTTGGCCGACTACACGGTCAGCGTGACCCAGGAGACCTACACCTCGATTGCGTCGGCCAGCCGCCTGCTGTCGAGCGTGAACGGCGACGGAGGTGTACAGACCGTGGCGCTGCCGTTCAACTTCGTGTTCGGCGAACAGACCTACACGCTGGGCACCACCCTGACGGTGCGCCCCGACGGCTACGTCTTCTTCGGCACCAACAGTCCCGGACACAATGCCAAGACAGGCTATGAGGCGACCTCGTCGAACTACTATGCCATTGCTCCATTCTTTGTGGGCGACGGCAAGATTACAGCCTCCGGCGCTACCAGCGGTGCCTACAAGCTGGACACCGTGGACGCCAACGGCAACGCCATGCTCGTCATCGAGTGGAAAGGCCTGCAGGGCTACCATGCGCCCAACGGCAGCTACAACTACCAGTTGCGCCTCCACGCCGACGGCTCCATCTCGGCCATCCTCGGCACCTGCACCGGCTCGACCTACAGCACTGTCAAGCACAACTTCATGCTCGTGGCCGGTACGCAGGACCGAATCTGCCTCACCGGCTCCTGGAGTTCGCCCACTGCCACCTCGGTTGCCACGCTCCCCGACCTCGGCACCGCGCTGCCCGCCTCCGGCACGGTCATCACCTGGACGGTCCCCGAGGTTTTATGCCCGCGTCCCTTTGTGTCGGCAAACGACATCGCCCTCGACGGAGCCACCCTCTCGTGGCCCTCGGTCGACGGTGCCAGCGGATACCTCGTCACCTTCGGCACCACTGAATATTCCACCTCCGACACCTCCTACTCCCTCACCGGCCTCAACCCCGCCACTTCCTACACTGTCAATGTGCAAACCCTCTGCTCCACAGGCGACACCAGCAACCCCGTCGGTGTCACCTTCAACACCCTCTGCGCCTCGTTGACCAGCGCTATGCTGCCCTATGTGCAGGACTTCGAGTCCGCCCCCAGCACCGGCGAGGCCATGCCCTACTGCTGGACCCGTGGCACCACTTCCTCCACCAGCCCCAAGGTGAACGACGCCGCATCCAATGCACATAGCCCCAGCAAGTTCCTCTATATCTACACCCTCGGAGGCATCGCCGCCCTCCCCCCGATTGACACCACCGACCTGGACATCACCGACCTTATGCTCGCCTTCTACGCCCGCACCAACAGCAACACCCCGAGGTTGCTCGACGTCGGCGTCATGACCGACCCGCTGGACAACTCCTCTTTCCAGCTGGTACAGCAGGTGTCCGTAGAGTCGCAGACCCACGAACTCTTCGAGGTCCCCTTCTCCTTCTTCACCGGCCACGGTGCCTACGTGGCCTTCCGCAGCGTGCAGTCGAACAACGTCTATGTGGACGATGTGGTGCTGGACTACATTCCCTCCTGCCTGCGTCCCGAACTGACCATCTCCGCAGTCAGCTCCACAGGGGCCACGCTGCACCTGCGCGATGCTAACGACGTGAACCACTACATGGTTTACATCACCTCCGGCTCCACCACCGACAGCATCGAACTGAACGACACGGTCTATACCCTGACCAACCTCTCGCCTATCTCCAACATCAGTGTGAGCGCCCTCACCCTCTGCAGCGACGGCACCCGCACCAACCTGGCCTCCGGCAGCTTCCGCACCCTCTGCTCCGCCTTCGAGGCCACCGATCTCCCATTCAACGAGGATTTCCAGAGCACCGGCACCACCAACGCCATGCTCTCCACGGTACACGACTGCTGGAATGTCATCAGTTTCGGCTCCAGCAGCTATCTTAACTATCCCCAGGCCTACAGCAGCACCGGCCCCGACAACAGCACCCGCATAGTCTACTTCTATGGAACCGCTGGCCAGACCGAAATCATCGTCGGACCACAGATTAATACCGACTTGAGCGACCTGGCTGTCTACTTCTGGGTGCGCTACGTCACCAACGGTGTAGGCATCACCCTCGGCACCATGAGCGACCCCACCGACGCTTCCACTTTCCACCCCGTGCATACGGCCACCCCGCCGTCCAGCGGCTGGCACTACTATGATTACGCCCTCGCCAATGCTCCCGCCGGCGACCACTATGTGGCCTTCCGCATGGACGGCCTCACCAGCGGCTCGGGCGGCGTGATGATTGACAACATCACCATCGGGACGGCTCCCACCTGCATGCACCCCGAGGACATCGCCGCGAGCGACATCACCACCAACGAGGTGACCCTCACCGTGAACGACCCCATGCATGTGGACAACTACTATGTGGCCCTGCTCTGCAACGGCGACACTGTGGCCACCACCATCATCACCGATAGCACCCTCACCATCGACACCCTCTCCGCCAACACGGCCTATTCTTTCGTGGTATGGTCTCTCTGCAGCGACGGCACCCGCACCAGCGAACTCACCACCTCGTTCCGCACCACGTGCGACGTTGTAACCACCCTGCCGTGGGGAGAGAACTTCAACAGCTACACGTGGGCTACCACCTCCGCCTCGGCCGCTTCCAATGTGAACAACCTGCCCTGCTGGGACTTCAACGGCCTCTACAGCAACTACACCTACATCACCACCTCCTATAACCACGACACCGCTTCCAGCGGCAACTGTCTTCGCTACTACGGCACGGCCGCCTACCCCAGCTATATAGTCCTGCCTCCCTTCGACGAGGATCTCTCCAACCTGATGGTTACTTTCTGGATGAACACATCGAGCCTCAACGCCTACGTGGGTGTGGGCTACATGACCAACCCTGCCGAGGCCTCCACCTACACCGAGGTGGCCCAGGTTCGAGCCAGCACCACCAGCAACTGGGAGTTCAATGACATCGCGCTTGGTTCCAACGCCGAAGGCCGCATTGCCCTGCGCTACTACGGCTCCTCGCAGAACATCTATATCGATGACATCACCGTCATGCTGACACCGAGCTGTGTGCGTCCTTCCTCCGTCACGGTCGTCAGCGTGGACACTACTAATGCCACTATCAGAATTAACGATGTTAACGAAACAAAC
>JAFVAM010000074.1 GCA_017480525.1 Bacteroidales bacterium
ACTACTGCTGTCGGTCACATCAGTCATGTAGCCCACCTGGAGTGTGCCGCCAAAACTGCCGGTCTCCGAGGGCCGTGCCATGAAACTCAACTCGAGTGTACTGATTTCCTGATCCAGTTCGGGCAGCACCACAATGTCGCGCGAGTCGCTGTAGTTGCCATAAATACGCATGGTGTAGCCGTCAGAGCCGTAGCCATAGGACGAGCCTTGCGAAGGGGGGAAGAGTTCCAAGCGGTCCAAAGCGCGCGCCTTGACAAAGCCCCAGCAAGGCAGTGTGCTGTCGGCCACAGCATAGCCGTAGCCATTGGCCACGTCGACAAACTGGCTGAAGTTCTCATGATAGGGTACGGCAATGGGACCGCATCCGGTGCGGAAGGCCTGCTCGGTGAAGCCGGTGACGGTGTCGGAGCAGAGAGTGCGCACACGGACCACATAGCGCGTGTTGGGCAGCAGGTCTGTGAGGGTATGGCTGTCGCTGTTCACCTCCACGCTGTCCTCGACGGCATAATAAATCATATAGTGGTTCGTACTGTTGGGGTCGTTGATGGTGAGGGTGGCCGACGAAGCGGTGATGCCCGACACGACAATCTGCGACGGTTTGACGCACGAGGGCAGCTCGTCGACGGTCACATTGTCCAGATAGGCGGGGCCGTTGTCGTTAGAGCGCAGGGCCAGGCGTCCGGCGTTGACGCCGGCAAAGGTCACCTCGAAGTGGTTCCATCCGCTGGCAGTGGGCAGACAGGTGGCAATGGGGGTGAAAGTAGCGCCGTCGGTCACATCGGTGATGACACCGGCTTCGAAACCATGGCCATAACTGGAGAGTACATCGAACTGCAGACGCAGCTGGTCGGGAGTGTCCTCAAAGGGAGGCAGCACCAGTATGGTCGGCGTCGAGGGACGGCTGGTCACATAGAGGCACTTGCCGCCAGCGGCGTTGACCGACGTGGAGTTGTTGACATAAGGGTCGTTGCTGCTGTAGGGATTGATCAAATCCCAGCAGAAGATATTGTTCGCGAAGGAAGCGGAAGCAGCGGCATACGACGACCCCGTACCGCCCTGGAAATCTTCCGTCCACGGCAAGTCGCTGTGGGCCACGGTGACGCAGGGTGTACGGAACCTGGTGTTGAGTTCGTTGGTCTGTGTGCCGTCGGGGCAGTTGCTCACGAGGGTCACCTTGTAGTCCGTGTTGGCCATCAGGCCGGAGAAAGTGTGGGTGTTGGTTGTAATAACGGCACTGTCCACCTGCGTGGCACCAGCAAACAGGCGCAACGTGTAGTTGTTCACATTGGCGGTGTCGCTCACCGTGACACTGACAGAAGTCGTCGTTATGTTCGACACGCTGACACTCTGCGCTCTTGCACACGAGGCACCGGCATTGGGGTCGGTGGCAGCCACAGCGGCACTGAGGGAAAACATGCAGGAGGAGCTGATTTCCATCACATCGCCGTCGGCCATGGACTGCGAACCGTAGGCTCCGGCATATCCACCGTTGATGGTGTAGCACCAGTAACTGGCCGATGAGCCCGCGACCAAAGCGCCGTCGTTGTAGTAGAAACCTGTCATGAAGCCGGAACTGAGACCGGTATAGGTCGTTCGCTCGTCATAGGTGGCAATAGTGTCGAGCATGTCGGCGGCCGTTGCCGAACCGTTCCAGTGCACGCCCCAGACAAGGGCGAAATTGCCGTTGGGGTTGTCGTCCCAACCGATGATGACCACAGCCGAGTTGCTGCCCGACCCCACCCAGAACTGCACGTCGGAAGCCGAGAAGGTCACCGACTTGCGCCGGGGCGGCAGCTCGTGGCCATCGTTGTTGCTCTGCTGGGCGGTGACGCCGATTGTCAACGTCAGCCCGAGAGCCAGTGTCAATAGTTTTTTTACCATGTTTGAAGTACTGTTTTAAAAAAAGTTAAACAACTAATAATAAACTCTCTTCTGGCATCCGGTTAAAAGAACTTGCGCAATGGGGAAAACAGACAATCAAACACAGAAGCAATCTGCCCTACAGCAGGCAAACAGAGACTCTGTCGACGGTCGGCCTTTCCTCGAAAGCGTTCCGGATATAATGCGTTTTGGCAGGTCTTCTGGCTTGCTCATTTCGGCCCTGTCTTCCCGAACGGCTATGGCGCCGCACAGTGACGTATCAGATTGGGCTTCAAACTCTCGAACTTACAGCAGCGGGACTGCGCAGGACTCTCACCTGCTTCCCTTTTCACACCCCTCAGGGTGACCAAAAACGGCTGCAAAAATACAAAATAAAAACAATGTGACAAAATATTTTTTCCACATGCACGTTATCTATAGTAATTATGAACATTTTACTGCAAGACTGGGAATATCCTCCCTTCGACAAGATAAAGACTTCCGACTACGAACCTGCCGTGACTGCCGCCATCGCCGAGGCGGAGCGCAACGTCGAGGCCATAGCCACATGCACCGACACGCCGACCTTCGAGAACACCGTCGAGGCCCTGGAGACAGCCTCGCAACGCCTCGACCGCATCAGTGCCATCATGTCCAACCTCAACGAATGCTGCACCGACGACGAACTGCAGCAGGTGGTGATGCGCCTCGAACCCCTGATGACACACTTCAGCATGAAGGTGATGACCGACCGCCGCCTCTACGACCGTGTGATGGCCGTGGTCGACAGCGGATGGAAAGCCACCAACGCCGAGCAGCAAACCCTCCTCGACAACACCCTCAAGAGTTTCCGCCGCCACGGCGTTGCCCTGCCCGATGCCGAGCGCGAGCAGTTCCGCCGCAATGCCGAGGAACTCAGCGAGCTGCAGCTCCGTTTCGGCCAAAACGCCCTCGCCGACCTCAACGACTTCTCCCTCCACCTCACCGACCCTGCCGACCTCGAAGGGCTGCCAGAGGCCATACGCGCCACCGCCCGCGAGGAGGCCGCCGCCCGCGGCCTCGCGGGATGGCTCTTCACCCTCGCCTATCCCTCCTACAGCCCCTTCCTCGCCTACAGCGCCCGCCGCGACCTCCGCGAGCGCATGTACCGCGGCTACGGCTCCATCGGCGGCCGCGGCAACGACCACGACAACAACGCCGTCATCCGCCGCATCGTCGCCCTACGCGCCGAACAGGCTCGCCTGCTGGGCTACGACACCTACTGCGACTATGTCCTCGAAGACCGCATGGTACAGTCACTCCCCAACCTCCGCCGCTTCATGCAGGACCTCAAGGCCGCCGTCCTCCCCGCCGCTCGCCGCGACCTCGACGAGGTGGCACAATGCTCGCACCTCCCCCACCCTTTCATGCCGTGGGACTTCTCTTTCTATGCCGAACAGCTCAAGCAGCAGCGCTATGCCTTCGACAGCGAGCAACTCCGCCCCTACTTCCCCCTCGACTCCGTGCGCCAGGGCATCTTCGACCTCTACGGACGCCTCTACGGCCTCCGGTTCACCGAAGCCCCCGACATCCCCGTCTACCACCCCGACGTCAAAGTCTACCGCGTCACTCAGAAATCAGAAATCAGAAATCAACACCCACCAATCACAGTTCACAGCTCCGAACTCGCCATCCTCTACCTCGACATGCACCCCCGGCCCTCCAAGCGCAGCGGCGCCTGGATGACCGAGTTCCGTGGCCAGCACCACGAGCGCAACGCCCACGGTGAGTGGTACAACGTGCATCCTCAAATCCAGGTGGTCTGCAATTTCTCCAAACCCACGGCCGACACTCCATCCCTGCTGCGCTTCTCCGAGGTGGAGACATTCATGCATGAGATGGGCCACGCCGTGCACGGCATGCTCAGCGAAGTTACCTACGAAAGCCTCGGCGGCACCAACGTCAAACGCGACTTCGTGGAGATGCCTTCGCAGGTAATGGAAAACTGGTGCTACGAACCGGAATTCCTCGCCACCTTCGCCCGCCACTGGCAGACCGGCACCCCCCTGCCCACGGCATACATAGAGAAGATACGCGCCGCGCAGAACCACATCGCCGCCTGGCTCTGCCTGCGCCAGCTCAACCTCGGTCTCACCGACATCGCCTTCCACACCATGGGGGCGGAACAAGGCGAGTGGAAAGCCGAGGACGTCGAGTCCCAAGCCATGGAGAACCTCCTGCCGCGCGTCGCCGGATGCTGCACAGCCACCAACTTCAGCCACATCTTCGGCGGCGGATACGCCAGCGGCTACTACGGCTACAAATGGGCCGAGGTTCTCGACGCCGACATCTTTTCGCGCTTCAAGGCAGACGGAATATTCAACGCCGACACCGCCGACGACTTCCGCCGCGAGGTCCTCTCGCGTGGCGGCACCGAACACCCCGCCATCCTATTCCGCCGCTTCATGCACCGCAACCCCGACCCCGACGCCCTCCTACGCAGAATGGAAATCATCAAATGAACATACAGAGTCCTGATTTCCGACTTCTGAATGGCTGACGAAGCCTCCCCTTCACCAAAAAAAACAAAAATCAAAAATCCCCCACTTATGGACGAACAATTAGCCAAACAGATACTGAAACTCTTCGTCAACAACCCATTCGACGCCTTCAACCACAAGCAGGTCTCCTCGCGACTCGGCGCCAACAGCAAGGCCGAGCGTCAGGAGGTCATTCGCACCATCCAGCAGCTTGCCGAGAACGGCCAACTCACCGAAGACAGCCACCGTGGCAAATACAAAATCAACCCCAAGAGCATCGACGACGATCTCGTACCCAAACGCTATGTCGTCGGCATCATCGACATGAAGCAGGGCGGCAAGGCCTACGTCATACCCCAGCCCGATGCCGACCAGCCCGACGCCACACCCCCGGAGGACATCCTCGTGGCCCCCGGCAACACCCACCACGCCCTCCACGGCGACACGGTGCGCCTGCAACTCTTCCCCCAGCGCAAGATGCACAAGCCGGAAGGCCAGGTGGTGGAAATCCTCAAACGGGCCCGCACACGTTTCGTCGGCGTCATCCAGAAGCAGGAACGCTTCGCCTTCATGGTCAGCGACAGCCGCACCATGAACGTCGACATCTTCATCCACGCCGACGACCTCGCCGGTGCCGAAAACGGAGAGAAAGTCCTCGTCGAGATGACCGACTGGCCAGAGCGCATGAACAACCCCGTGGGCCGCGTCGTCAAACGGCTCGGCCTCCCGGGCGACAACAACGTCGAGATGCAGTCCATCCTTGCCGAATACGACTTCCCCCTCGAATTTCCCAAGGAGGCCGAGGCCGAAGCCGCCAAGATGAAAAGCCCCACCAAGAAGGACCTCGCCGGCCGCCGCGACTTCCGCAACGTCCTCACCTTCACCATCGACCCCGCCGATGCCAAGGACTTCGACGACGCCCTCTCCTTCCGCCAGCTCGACAACGGACGCTTCGAGGTGGGAATCCACATCGCCGACGTCTCCCACTACGTCACCCCCGGTTCCGCCATCGACCGCGAAGCCTACCTCCGCGCCACTTCCGTCTACCTCGTCGACCGCACCATCCCCATGCTCCCGGAACGTCTATGCAACGAGCTCTGCTCCCTCCGCCAGGACGAGGACAAACTCACCTTCAGCGTCGTCCTCGAAATGGACGAGAACGCCAAAGTCCTCTCCCACTGGATTGGCCGCACCGTCATCCGCAGCAACCGCCGCATGGCCTACGAAGAAGCCCAGGCCATCATCGAAGGCGCCGAGGGCGGCGACGTGGCCCCGGCCATACTCAGCCTCAACGCCCTCGCCACCATCCTCAGAGACCGGCGCTTCAAGACCGGCGCCATCAACTTCGAAACCCAGGAAGTCAAATTCATCCTCGACGAAAACGCCCGGCCCACCGGCGTGTACATCAAAGAAAGCAAGGAAGCCAATTGGCTCATCGAGGAATTCATGCTCCTCGCCAACAAGACCGTGGCCGAACACATCGGCAAGACCCACGCCACCCAAAAATCAAAACCCAAGACCCCAAACCCCGAACCCACCCCCAAAAACTCTCAAAAAACTTTCGTCTACCGCGTCCACGACGAGCCTAACCCCGAAAAACTCAACACCTTCGTCGAATTCGTCGCCAAACTCGGATTCAGCATGAAGACCTCCAGCCGCAAAGCCCTCGCCGAGAGCTACAACCGCCTCTTCGAGAACATTGCCGGCCGCGGCGAAGAGAACATGATCGACACCATCGCCATCCGCACCATGTCCAAGGCCTTCTACAGCACCCAGAACATCGGACACTACGGCCTTGCCTTCCCCTTCTACACCCACTTCACCTCCCCCATCCGGCGCTATCCCGACCTCATGGTCCACCGCCTCATCGACCTCTATCTCCACGATGCCCCCTCCGTCGATGCCGACACCTACGAGGACTACTGCCGCCACTGCTCCGTCATGGAAAAGAAAGCCGCCGACGCCGAACGCGCCAGCATCAAATACAAGCAGGCAGAGTTCCTCGCCGACAAACTCGGACAGGTCTTCCCCGCTCTCATCAGCGGCGTCAGCAAATGTGGCATCTACGCCGAAATCGAAGGCAACAAATGCGAGGGCATGATACCCATCGGGAGCCTGAAAGACGACTACTACATGCTCGACGAAGACAACTACCAGGTCATCGGCCGCCGACACGGCCGCACCTACAAACTCGGCCACCCCGTCAACATACGCGTCCGCCACGTCGACATGCTCAAAAAGCAAATCGACTTCGACCTCGTCGAGGACGACGAACCCGCTCCCGTCCCCAAGAGGCGCACCCCAGCCGACAGCGAGAAGCGACGCCGCCACTCCGACGACGGAAAAAAACGCAAGTCTTCCGACGAAAAAGCGGACAAAAGCACGTCGCGCAAGTCCCATAGCCGCCGCAAATCCACCGCCAAAAAGAAATAGCCGCACCCTTGAACGTCGGCCACTTTCTCGAGACGGGGGGGGGGAGAACTCCCCAAAAAAACAAAAATCCATGTTTCGAGCAAATCTCCACCCCTCTGACGCCCCTGAACGGGGCGTTTTTTGTTCAAAACGCAACTTCCTAAAATACAGCACATTGAGCAAATCCTGGATTTCAAAAAAAATTAAAAAATTAAAACACTAT
>JAFVAM010000075.1 GCA_017480525.1 Bacteroidales bacterium
AGATTCCCACCCTCCCCCTGCCGTCGCCCTGCCATGTCCTTCCATGGTAGGAGTTGGTAAGGCGTTGGCAACTGGTTGACAAGGGGTTGGCAAAGCCTTCGCGGCGGGCGTCCCCGACGGTTGCCGGCACGGGCGGGCGGCGGCCCTCCGGGACGCACCGCTGCGGCTCCTGGCCGTTGCCCCACCTCCCACACACACCAGGCGGAGGCAGAGGGGAGAAGTGGGGGAGGGGAGTGCGGCGGCCGGGGCTGTTGATAAAAAATTGGGGCCGGGGCTTCGCCGTTTGGAAAAAAATTCGTATCTTTGTTTTCTGCCGTTGAATGGCGAGGTGGATTTAAACGTTTGTAGGACAACGACATAATATAAAAGAATACAATAATATATAATAGAATAACTAACGACTGATGGCTTCTGAAAACGAAAAAATCACAAGAGTGGATATAGAGACCACGATGAAAACGGCCTATATCGACTATGCCATGTCGGTCATCGTGTCGAGGGCGCTGCCCGACGTGCGAGACGGCATGAAGCCCGTACACCGCCGCATCCTCTACTCGATGAACGAAAACGGCATCCTATACAACACCCCCACGAAGAAGTGCGCCCGCATCGTGGGCGACGTGATGGGTAAGTACCACCCCCACGGCGATTCGAGCATCTACGGCGCCCTGGTGCGCATGGCCCAGCGGTGGTCGATGCGCTATATGCTGGTGGACGGGCAGGGCAACTTCGGCTCCATCGACGGCGATTCGCCTGCCGCCATGCGATACACCGAGGCGAGGCTCAAGCAGCTGAGCAACGAGATTGTGGCCGACATCGACGAGAACACCGTCGACATGATACCCACCTACGACAACGAGGGCGTGGAACCCACGGTGCTGCCCACCAAGGTGCCCAACCTGCTCATCAACGGCAGCAACGGCATCGCCGTCGGCATGGCCACCAACATGCCCACGCACAACCTGCGCGAGGTGATGGACGGATGCATTGCCTTCATCGACAACAACGACATCTCGATCGACGAGCTGATGCAGCATGTCAAAGCCCCGGACTTCCCGCTGGGCGGCATCATCTACGGCATCGGCGGTGTGCGCGAGGCCTACCACACGGGTCGCGGTAGCATCATCATCCGCGGCGAGACCACCATCGAGGAGGACGAAAAGGGACACAACGTCATCGTGGCCACCTCGGTGCCCTACGGCGTCAATAAGGCCGAGATGCACAAGAAGCAGGCCAACCTTGTGAAGGAAGGCAAAATAGAGGGCATCCTCGACATCCGCGACGAGAGCAACAAGGAAGGCATCCGCATGGTCTATGTGCTGCGCAACGACGTGGTGCCCAACGTCATTCTCAACAAGCTGTTCCAGCTCAGCGAATTGCAGAGCAGCTTCGCGGTGAACAACATCGCGCTGGTGCACGGCCGTCCGCGCCTGCTGAACCTCAAGGAGCTGATCCAGTATTTTGTGGAACATCGCGAAGAGGTGGTCACGCGCCGCACGCAGTTCGAACTCGACGAGGCCGAGAAGCGGGCCCACATCCTGGAAGGTCTGCTCCGCGCCATCGACATCATCGACGAGATCGTGGCCCTCATCCGCGCCAGCAAGACCCCCGAGGAGGCGCGCCAGGGGCTGATGGACCGCTTCCAGTTTTCCGACCCGCAGTCGCGCGCCATCGTCGACATGCGCCTCGCACAGCTCACCGGCCTCAACCACCAGAAGCTGCAGGACGAATACGACGAGAAGCGTCGGTTCATAGAGCGCTGCAAGGAAATCCTCGGCGACCACAACGTGCTGATGCAGGTCATCAAGCAGGAGTGCATAGAGATACGCGACAAGTATGGCGACGAACGCCGCACCCAGATCAAATACGACGCCGCCGGCTTCCGCATCGAGGACACCATCCCCGACGAGCAGGTGGTTATCACCATCAGCCACAAGGGCTACATCAAACGCACCCCGCTGACCGAATACCGCACCCAGAGCCGCGGCGGCGTGGGAGCCAAGGGCAGCGCCGTGCGCAGCGAGGACTTCGTGGAGCACATCTTCACCTGCACCAACCACAACTACCTCCTCTTCTTCACCGAGCAGGGCCGCTGCTATTGGATGCGCGCCTTCGAGGTGCCGGAGGGCGAGAAGAACAGCAAGGGCCGCCCCATCCTCAACTGCATCAACATAGACCCCAACGACAAGGTGAAGGCCTACGTCAACGTGGAGAGTCTGAGCGACGCCGAATATGTGGGCAACCATTACATTGTCATGTGCACGAAGAACGGCATCGTCAAGAAGACCACCCTCGAGGCCTACTCGCGTCCGCGCACCAACGGCATCATCGCCGTGGGCATCCGCGAGGGCGACGAACTGCTCACCGCCCGCCTCACCGACGGCGAGAGCTATATGCTCATAGCGTCGAAGAAGGGCAAGGTGATGATCTGCCCGGAGAAGGAGTTCCGCTCCATGGGCCGCGGGGCGTCGGGTGTGAAAGGCATGGACCTCGACGGCGACGACGATGCCGCCATCGATATGCTGAGCCTTCCCAGCGAGGAGGAGAACCTCCTCGTCGTCACCGAGCACGTCTATGGCAAGCGCTCCGAGCTGCGCGACTACCGCGCCACGGTGCACCGCGGCGGCAAGGGCGTCAAAGCCATGCAGATCACCGAGAAGACGGGCCAGCTGGTGGCCGTCACCAATGTCACCGACGACCACGACCTGATGATCATCAACCGCAGCGGCATCACCATCCGCATGAAGGTCAGCGACCTGCGCGTCCTCGGACGTGCCACGCAGGGCGTCAAGCTCATCGAGCTTCGCGGCAAGGACTATATAGCCTCCATCACCAAGGTACCCACCGCCGGCGACGAGGAGCAGGCCGAGGCAGAAGGCCAGCCTGCCGCCGATGGACAGGAAAACTTCGAGGCCGGAAGCAATAATCCCGAAGCAACCGATACTAATAGTCAGACAGAAGAATAAAACAACAAAAACAACAAAGATATGAAAATGAAGAAAATCGTCATGACCGCCGCCCTCGTAGGCTTCACGCTGGCCTCGAGCGCCCAGTCCCTGAACGTCTCCAGCGCCTTCGCGGACATGCGCAAAGGCTACCTGAAACAGGCCAAAGCCGAAATCGACGCCGCCTGTCTCCACGAGAGCACCAAGGACGACGCCAAGACCTGGTGCTACAAAGCCCTCATCTATTCGCAGATCGGCGGCGACGCCCTTTCGAAGAAGCCCAAATTCAAGAACCTCGCCCCCAACTGGGCCGAGGAGGCGTTCAACGCCGCCATCGAGTGCAACCGTCTTGACCCCAAGCATGAGTACGCCACCGAGGTGAACCGCGTGTTCAGCTATGTGGGCAACGAGTTCTACCGCCAGGCCTCGGAAGCCTACAAGTCCAAGAACTACGACGAGGCCATCGAGCTGGCCAAGAATTCGGTCACCTGCTACACCAACTCCGGCGAGAGCAAATACTCGGTCGACGCCACCTACATCGCAGGCCTGAGCTCCATGGCCAAACGCGACACCGCCAACGTCAAGAAGTATTTCAACAATATGGTGCGTCTGCGCACGGACATCAACTATGTCTACGTGACGCTCTTCGGAATCTACGTGGCCGAGCAGAACAACGCCCAGGCGATGAAGGTGGCCTCCAACTATGTGAAGAACTGCCCCACCGACTACAAGGCCCGCCTGCTTCGCGCCACGGGCTATCTGGTGGACAAGAACGTGGAGAAAGGCAACGAGGACATCAACGCCGCCCTCGACCTCACCAAGGATTCGGCCAATATCTATCCCGATGTGCTGGTGCAGGCCGGCGACCTGCTGAGCGACTATGCCGGCGAGTATGAGGCCGCCGAGGCCAAATACCGCGAGTCGCAGACCCTGAAGCCCGACCAGTTCGGCGCCAACTTCGGCATGGGCAAGATGCTCTACAACCGTGCCGCCGACAAGACCAACGCTGCCAACCAGATCGACCCCTTCGACGAGGAGAAGGCCGACCTGCTGCAGAAGCTTGAAGAGGAGGCCAAGGGCTTCTACGGCCAGTCCATCACCTACCTGGAGAAGGCTGTCGCCTACATCGACAACCTGCCCGAGTCGGCCAAGGAAATGCAGACGGGCAATCTGGTCGCTGTGCTCAAGGCTCTCTCCACCTCCTACTCGCACGTGAACCGCCTCGAAGAGGCCACCGCCGTGCAGGCACGGCTGAAGGCGCTCACCGAGCAATAATTTCGACGCACATACACAATAAATAAATCGTTTCATTGTTATATATAGCAATGAAACGATTTATATTATATATAGTGCTTACAATGGCGGCGATGGCCACGGCGGCGGGGCAGGGAGTGGTGGAAGGCGTGGTGAGCGACGCCAGGACGGGCAGCCCGCTGGAGTTCGTCAACGTGGGCATCCCCGGCCTCGCCGTAGGCACCACCACCAACGCCAAAGGTTTCTACAGCCTCGCCCTCAAGGGCGACGACAGCATCACCATACAGTTCTCCTACACAGGATATGAGACCGTGCGCCGTCGCGTGAGCCGACGCGGACGCACGGAACTCGACGTGGCCCTGAAGCCTTCGGCCACCCAGCTGCACGAGGTGGACATCAGCGAGGACGCCACGCGGCAGAGCACCTTCACAGGTATCGATGTGAACCATCTGGAGCATGTGGCGGGCCCCGGCGGCGGTGTGGAAGGGGTCATCAAGCTGCTGCCCGACGTGCAGTCGAACAACGAACTCACCAGCCAGTATTCCGTGCGCGGTGGCTCTTTCGACGAGAATCTCGTCTATATCAACAATGTGGAAGTCTTCCGCCCGATGCTTATCCGCAGTGGCCAGCAGGAGGGAATGAGCATCATCAACCCCGACATGGTGAGCAACATACGCTTTTCGCCCGGCGGTTTCGACGCCACCTATGGCGACAAGCTTTCGTCGGTGCTTTCCATCAACTATCGTCCGGGGTCTGCCGACGGCCGTTTCCAGGGCAAAGCCAGCGTGAGCCTGCTGGGGGCTTCGGCCACCGTGGCAGGCAGCGCGGGGAAGGAGCAGCGCTGGAGCTACAACATCGGCCTGCGGCAGCACAGCAACCAGGATGTGCTGGGCAGCATGGACACCCGCGGCAGCTACACCACCAGCTACACCGACCTGCAGGCATGGCTCACCTACAAGGCCAGCGAACGCCTCGACCTGGGGTTTCTTGCCGTGGCCACGCGCAACGTCTACGGCCTCGTGCCGGAGAGCCGCACCACGGCTTTCGGCAGCGCCTTGCAGCCCGGCATGGAGATAGACATCTATTTCGACGGCCAGGAACAGGACCGCTACCAGACGCTCCTCGGTGCCCTCAACGCCCGATGGAGGCCCGACGACGAATGGACCCTCACGCCCTCCGTTTCCGTGCAGCACATCAACGAGAGCGAGCGCTACGATGTGCAGAGCCAATACTGGCTCTACCAGATAGCCACCGGCCAGACGAGCGACGACACCTCGCGCTTCAACCGCGGCGTGGGCACCTTCCTTGAACATGCGCGCAACCGCCTGACCACCGACATTGCAACCTTCGCCCTCGACGCCAACCGCCATGCGCCTCTCGGCAGCTGGACCATGGGCGTGAAGCTTCAGGTGGAGCATATCGACGACCACCTGCGCGAGTGGAAGTGGGTGGACTCGTCGGGCTATGCTCTGCCGTCCACAGTGCTGCCTTTCGGCGACAGCAGCAATGTGCCGTTAAGTCCTATCCTGCAGCTCTATGCCAACAGTGCCAACGCCATGCACACACTGCGCGGTGCCGCCTACCTGCAGCGTGAACTGAATTTCTACACCCATCGCGGAAGCGAGTTCAACGTGCTTCTCGGCCTTCGCGGGCAGCTCTACGACAGCGAGTTCGACACCCGCGACACCACCTTCGGCCTCGGCCTGCGATGGATGGCGAGTCCGCGTGCCAGTGTCAACTACAAGCCCCAGATGAAGCGCGACATGCTCTTCCGCCTCGCCGCCGGCATCTACCAGCAGGCACCTTTCTATCGCGAGTATCGCCGCGACGACGGTACGCTCTGTCCCGACGCTATGCCGCAGACCTCATATCAGCTGACGGCCACGATGGACTGGCGTTTCCGCCTGTGGGACAAGCCCTTCACCCTGACCGCCGACCTCTACGGAAAGTACCTCACAGGCCTCATCCCCTACACCCTCGACAACCTGCGCCTACGCTACCTGCCCGACCAGACCGCCGTGGGCTACACCCTCGGATTGAGCCTCCGGCTCAACGGTGAACTTGTGGAGGGGCTGGAATCGTGGGCCAGCCTCTCGCTCATGAAGACCCAGGAGGACATCGAGGGCGACGGCCTCGGATGGCTGGCACGTCCCACCGACCAGCGCTTGAGTGTCAAACTCTTCCTGCAGGACAACGTGCCCGACATGCCGTGGTGGTACATGAGCCTCAACCTGGTATACGCCACTGGCACACCTATCGACATCCCCTTCGGCGACAACGGCGGCAACCAGCTGCGCCTGCCTTCCTACTACCGCATCGACTGGGGCAACACCGTCCACCTCTCGATGTTCGAGAAACTCAGCCAGACGAAACTCTTCCGCCACCTGAAGGACATACAGGTGGGGCTGGAGGTGTTCAACCTGTTCAATTTCCGCAATGTCGTGTCGTACCTTTGGGTGGCCGACATCGACAACCTGCCGCGCCGTGTACCCAACTACTTGACGGCAAGACAGCTCAATGTTAAAGTAACCGTTCTTTTCTGATGATTACCCTCCCATCCTCCGACAGCCTGCACCCCCGCTGCCATCGTCTGCCCAACGGCCGCACCCTCTTCCTGTTCCCCTCGGCGAGTACCGAACTGGTGAAGATAGACTTCCTCACCGAGAGTGGCTCGGCCTATCAGGCGCAGAAAATCTGCTCCGCAGCGGCGAGCAAGCTCTCCACCGTGGCCAGCAGCCACTGGCCGGCAACGCGGCTGGCCGATTTTTTCGACTATCGCGGCATCATTGTGGACAACAACAATACGGTGCTTCAAAACAGCACTACCTTCTATACCCTCGCGCGGCACATCCCCGACCTACTGCCAGTGCTCGACGACCTGCTGCGTAACCCCACGTTTCCGCAGCAGGACTTCGACGTTTTCTGCCGCAGGCGCCACCAGGAGATGGCCGCCCGGCAGCACAAGTCTGCCGACGTGGCCCGCAGGCTTTACTATGAAGCTCTCTTCGGCGACTGCCACCCCTTGGGCATCTATGCCGAGCCCGCTGACGCCGATTGTCTCGGTCTCGAGGCCGTCAGGCGGCACTATGCCGAGCGGCAGCGCGTCGGCGATACGGACATCGTCCTCGCCGGCCACATCGACGACCCTATGCTTCGCACGGTCGAGGACCTTTTCGGCCACGACCGGCCCACCCCCGGTCTATCGCGCCTCGTCCTTGCCGCTCCCAGCACCGCTGCACCGCTGCGCCGCGAACAGGCCATAGAGCAATCGGTGCAGACCACCCTCCGCATCGGACGTGTGCTTACGCTGGCTTGGGACGACCCCGACTACGCGCAACTCATGCTCCTCGTCACGCTCCTTGGCGGCTATTTCGGCTCGCGCCTGATGAGCAACCTGCGCGAAGACAAGGGCTTCACCTATGGCATCTATGCACACACGCAACTCTACCGTGGCGTCGTGACCTTCTTCATCACTGCCGACGTGGCGGGTCAGGCCGCGCAGGCCGCCGAGCAGGAAATCATGAACGAGTTGCAGCGTCTTGTCGACGAACCCGTGACTGAAGACGAGCTGGACCTTGTTCGCACCGTCTTCGTGGGCGACTTCCTTCGCTCCGTCGACGGCATCTTCGAGCGTTCCACCCGTTTCATCGACATGTACGGTGCCGACCTCGACGAGCGGTTCACCGACAACCTCCGCCTCGCGCTTGCCACCGCCACCCCCGCCAGTCTTCAGCGGCTCGCTTCCGAAAAACTGCGTCCCGACCAGATGACCGTCTGTCGCGCCGGTGCCCTGTAAGCGGATCATCCCCTTTCGGAAGACGTGCAAAACACTGACATCACCCTGTCAATTCCTGCTATGGGAGGAGTACACAGGGGAGGGCTGGGCGTTTATGGGTGAGGACAATCAAAAGCCCCGGATTTTGAGGGTCCGGGGCTTTTACAGTGTCTTGAACGGGAGGTTCAGGAGGGGTTTTGCTGTTGTTTCTTGCGTTCGTTGTTGACCGTGAGTACCATGGCAGTGGTTTCGAAAACGAGGGTAGCCGCGAAGCCGGCAAGGAAGGCTACGGCGAAGGGCTTGGCCTGCGCTGTATGGGTGAAGAGGTAGGCGGCAAAGACGGCCAGATGGACGAACAGCACGGCCACGGTGACGGCAAGGAAGACCTGGACAAAGCGTCGTGCCGACTGGTACATGCTCTTGAGGACGAAGTAGTGCTGCACACCGGTGACGGCACTGAAATAGAGTGCCAGCAGGGGCATGATGCCGAGGTAGGCATTCGGAGCAAGCCACATGACCGCGAAGGCGGCCAGTGTCAGCACGAGGGCAAAGACCACGAGGGCAAGATAGTAGCGGCGCATCACTCGGCGAATTTCATGGTTTCCTTGGTGGTGAACTTCTCGCAGTAGTGGCAGCGGAGTTTCAGATTCTCCTTGTCGACGACGTCGAAGCGGGTGGGGACGACTTCGGCGTTGGTGATGCACTTGGGGTTGGCGCAACGCACGAAGTTCTCGATGTGGTCGGGGATTTCGGCGTTGAACTTCTTGACGACCTTGTAGTCCTCGATGTCGATGATGGTGGCAAAGGGAGCCACGAGGGCTATCTTGCTGACCTCTTCGATGGAGAAGTGCTTGTTTTTGATTTTTATGATGCCTTTTTTGCCCAGCTTGCCGCTGTTGAGAAAGTTGCCGATGAGGACTTCGTCCTTGTATTTCTCCAGTCCGAGGATGCGGATGACCTGATAGAGCGATTCGGTGGCTATGTGGTCGATGACGGTGCCGTTCTCGATGGCGCTGACGACCATTTCTTTTTTGTTTTCCATTGTCTTTGTTTTATATATGAATATGTATTAAGGATTGAGGTGTGTGTATGTGTGCCGCACGGATTTTTTTTATCTGACGCCGAGGATGGCGGCCATGAGTGCCTGGCGGACATAGACGCCGTTCTGTGCCTGCTGGAAATAGTAGGCGTAGGGCGTGGCGTCGACATCGGTGGTGATTTCGTTGACGCGGGGCAGGGGATGGAGGATGCGCATGTTGGGCTTGCAGCCGCGGAGCATGTCGGCGGTGAGGATGCAGCTGTCCTTGACGCGCTCGTACTCCATGGGGTCCGGGAAGCGCTCGCGCTGCACACGGGTCATGTAGATGATGTCGGCGGTGGGGATGATGTCCTTGATTTCGGTGTACTGGTAGTATTTGAGGCCGGCATTCTTGATGCTCATCTTGACGCTGCTGGGGAGTTTGAGTTCCTGAGGGGAGACGAGGTGGAAGGTGGCGTTGAAGTTGCACATGGCCTGGACGAGGGAGTGGACGGTGCGGCCGTACTTGAGGTCGCCGACCATGGCGATGTTGAGGTTTTCCAGGGTGCCCTGGGTTTTGCGGATGGAGTAGAGGTCGAGCATGCACTGCGTGGGGTGCTGGTTGGCACCGTCGCCAGCGTTGATGACGGGCACCGAAGCTACCTCGGAGGCATAGCGCGAGGAGCCTTCTTTGGGGTTGCGCATGACGATGAGGTCGCTGTAGGAGGAGACCATGACAATGGTGTCGTGGAGCGACTCGCCTTTCTGGACGCTGGTGCCGCCTGGATCGGAGAAGCCGATGATGCGAGCGCCCAGCTGGTTGGCGGCACTCTCAAAGCTCAAGCGGGTACGCGTGGAGGGTTCGAAGAAGAGGGTGGCCACCACTTTGTCGCTGAGGATGTTCTGTTTGGGATTCTGCTCGAATCCTTCGGCAATGTCCAGCACCTGGAGATATTCCTCTTTGGAGAAGTCGGTGATGGAGATGAGGTTGCGTCCTTTTAATGTACTCATAATATGATGATTTGTATGTTGTTATAATGATTTATTTGAGTCGTTTGAGACCCTCGACGGCGGGCTGGTAGGCTGCGTTGAGGGAAAGGGCTGTCTGGAAGTCGGCGCGTGCGAGGGCGGTGTTGCCGGCGGCTTCGTAGGCGCAGCCGCGGTTGGCGTAGGCCTCTATGTAGGCACTGTTGGCTTCGACGGCATGGGTGAAGTATTCGATGGCGCGTTCGTAGTCGTGGTAGTGGAAGAGTTCTATGAAGCCCAGGTTGTGCCATGCATCGGCACTGGAGGGGTTGAGGTCGAGAATCTGGTGGTAGAGTGTCTCGGCCTGATCCATTTCCTCGCGGTCTTGATAGAAAAGTGCGAGGGCATACATGGCGTTGGTGTTGGAGGGGTCGAGACGAAGGGTGGTGGAGAGGTATTCGACGGCCATGGGGTTGTTCACGGAGGCGTAGAGTACGCCGAGTTGTTCGAAAGCGGGCGCATAGTCGGGGAAGCGGTCACAGACACGGTTGAAGAGCTGCACGGCGTTGACGGTGTCGCCTTTCTCCATGTAGATGAAGCCCTTCATGAAGAGGGCGGTGCGGTTGTTGGCGTCGTGTTCGGTGACTTTGGAGAGGTAGATCAGAGAGCGGTCGTAGTCGCGGCTGTAGAAGGTCACCTCGCCCATCTTGAGCTGCACTTCCTGGTTGTCGGGCGCTATGCGTTCGGCGGTTTCGAGGGTGCGATAGCTTTCCTCTATGTTGCCTCCGGCGAAGTGGATGTCGGCCTGGAGGAGGAGGTAGTCCAGATTGTCGGGCTTGGCCTTGACGGCGCGCGAGATGTCGTAGGCGGCTTCCTGGAGGCGATGCAGGTTGAGGAGCACCCTGGCACGGGAGGCCAGAAGTTCGGGGTTGTCGGGGTCGCGCTCGATGTTGAGGTCGAGGAGTTCGAGTTTGGTGCTGTCTGCCATGTCGTCGGTCAGCTGGCGGTGGCGGCAGCTGCAGACCGTCAGCGAAAGCAGGGCAATGAGGCAGTATGTATATATTGTTTTCATTATATTAAATTACGCAAAATTGTTGTTTTTATTGTAGGAATTGGCATATCATTTTTTCAACAATTGTCAATTTCTCCTCGTGGAGTACGGTGCGGGCCTGCATCTCACTGATGGGCAGTGCTTTCCATACGAGGCACCAGTATTCTTTGATTTTTCTCACGCGAGCCTGGTCGGAGGGCATGACAGAGAGGATTTCCTGGAGGAGGCGGCGGATGAACCGCGCGGCAAGGGCGCGGTCGTCGGAGGTGTCGCGCGAGGGGTCGGCGATGTCGAGGGGAAGAGTGGGGCGGTATAGCACACCGCGGCCCACCATGATGTCGGCCACTTGCGGAAAGCGACGGCGTATGCTGCTGGCATCGGCACCGGTGAGGATGTCGCCGTTGTAGACCACCGGGGCTTTGAACAATGGCAGGACACGGCCGAAGGTGTCGAGGTCGGGGTGGCCGTTGTATTGCTGCCGCCCCAGACGTGGATGGACGGTGACGCTGCGGAGGGGAAAATCGTTGAGGACGGGAATGAGACGGAAGATTTCCTCGCGGTCGGTGAGGCCGAGGCGCACCTTGACGCTGAGGGAGGGTTTGAGTTGGGGGACGACGGCATCGAGGATGGAACGCACCTCGTCGGGGTGGGGCAGGATGCCGCTGCCGCGATGCTTGGCAGCCACCTTGCGCATGGGACACCCCATATTCCAGTTCACTTCGCGGTAGCCCAGTTCGAAGAGACGGTTGCCCAGTTCGATGAATTCATAGGGTTCTTTGCCGAGAATCTGTGGGATGACAGGGATGGCACCGACGTTGTTCTCTGGCAGCACATCCTCGATTTTCTCCGTGGCGTCGGCCAGGTTGCCGTGGGTCAGCGAGAAAAAGGGCGACACCGCGAGGGCTATGGCACCGGGGAAGCACTCTTCGTAGACGCGGCGGAACATCACTTCCGTCAGCCCTTGCATTGGGGCGAGAATCATTCGCCCTCCTTTCCGCCACCGAGGATTTTGCCCGGAAGGTCTTTGTGTTGGTCGATGAAGTCTTTCAGCGAGGAGATGAGAAAGTTGCCCGTGGAATAGACAGGCTTGTAGAGGAGGCTTTTGTCTTTTGTCTGCGGCGGGATGAGTTCTTCGTTTTGGTCGAGGAGCACGACGCCGTTGATCAGCACGGCGAGGACACAGAGCGCTTTGGCCATGCCGAGGGCGGCGCCAGCCAGCTTGTTGGCCAGCGAGAGGTGGGCGTTTTTCACCATGCGCTCGATGCCTCGGCCAAGGAGATAGGTGAGCGCGAGGGCTCCGACAAAGGTGATGAAGAAGGCGATGAGGATGGCGCTTTCCCCGGTGAGTCCCAGGAGGGTGGCGACGAGCTGGGAGAGGTGTACTGCCGCCCAGATGCCAGCGACAACGCCTGCCAGGGTGGCGGCTTCGCGGATGACGCCTTTCTTCCATCCGAGAAAAACAAGCCACGCGATGGGAACAAGGAGGATGAGGTCGAGCATAGTCATGGCTGCCAACTAAATAAAACAAGCGCCCTGCCAGAGGTGGCACGGCGCCCTAATAACACATTTCTTTCTCTATCAATGATAGAAATAAGCAAGCACAACATATATAACGAAAGTTTCATGATTTTGTTTCGCATTTGATGAATTTTTTTTCCATCCATTTGATAAACAGGTGGATTAAAATTCCAACCACAATGCCGAAGAGGGTGCCGCAAAGGAGGTCGCCGGGATAGTGTTTGCCAAGGTAGGCGCGGCTATAGCTTGTCAGCACCGCCCAAACGACGAATCCCACGGGGACTGCCAGGGCTTTGCCGCGCGAGAGGGAGGGCCAGCGGCGATAGCGCAGGAAAAAGAATGTGGCAATGGCGAAAGCGTTGGCTGCATGGGAGGAGATGAAACCGTAGAGGCCGCCGCAGCCTTCGCGGAAGAGGTGTACATCGGGCAAAGCATGGCAGGGGCGCAGGCGGCAAACGGTGTTTTTGAAAAGTTGCACGGAGCCCTGGTCAGCCAGAAGGAAGCAGAGGCCTATGCCTGCCAGCACGAGCCACCAGCGGCGCGGCTCGCGCACGAGGGTGGAAAGCGCGTAGCCAAGCGCGATGACAACCAGCCAGCACCAGCGGCTGCTCAACACCCACATCGTCCAGTCCATGGCGGTGCAGTGGTGGCTGTTGATGAGATAGAATAGCCGTGTGTCGAATTGATTCAATGCTTCAATCATCGGCAGTCAACTTTCTGAAAATGGCATCCTTGAGTGCCTGGATGTTCTTCCCGCTGACGGCACTGATGAAGAGGCATTCCACGCCTTTGGGCAGGTGGCGGCGCAGCTGGCGCTCCATCTCGTCGTCGATCATGTCGCACTTGGTGACGGCCAGGATGCGCTGCTTGTCGAGGAGTTCGGGATTGTATTTCTCCAGCTCGCCAAGCAGGACGTGGTATTCTTTGGCAATCTCCAGTTGTTCGCAACTGACCATGAACAGCAGTATGGAGTTGCGTTCGATGTGGCGCAGAAAGCGCAGGCCGAGGCCTTTGCCCTCGGAGGCACCCTCGATGATGCCGGGTATGTCAGCGATGCAGAACGAGTTGTCGTCGCGGTATTTCACGATGCCGAGGTTGGGCACGATGGTGGTGAAGGGATAGTCGGCAATCTCCGGACGCGCAGCGCTGACGGCGCTGAGGAAGGTGCTTTTGCCAGCGTTGGGAAATCCCACCAAACCTACGTCGGCCAGCACTTTAAGTTCGATCACGACCCATCGCTCCACGGCGGGTTCACCCGGCTGTGCATAGCGCGGGGTCTGGTTGGTGGCACTCTTGAAGTGGTCGTTGCCCAGACCGCCGCGGCCACCCTTGGCGATGATGAGTTCCTGGCCTTCCTCGGTCACCTCGCCCAGCATCTCACCGCTTTCGGCGTCGCGGCATACACAGCCCAGCGGCACTTCGAGAATCTGGTCCTTGCCGGTGCGTCCGGTGCAGAGGTTCTCGCCACCGTTCTGTCCGTTCTCGGCGAAGACGTGTTTGGTGTATTTAAGGTGAAGGAGGGTCCATCGCTGCGTGGTGCCACGCAGTATGACATGGCCGCCACGGCCGCCGTCACCGCCGTCGGGACCGGCCTTGGCGTTGTATTTCACTCGGAGCAGGTGGGCGCTTCCCGCGCCCCCTTTGCCCGAGCGTACCAATATCTTTACGTAGTCAACGAAGTTGCTGGTCATTGGATTCTTTTTTTAAACAGCCAAATCGAGTGGTAGGTCGCTGATGTCTTTCAACCTTTTTCCTTCAACCAAAGCCTCATGAAACTGCATTCTGGCT
>JAFVAM010000076.1 GCA_017480525.1 Bacteroidales bacterium
AACGTTTTTCGCGTTATTTCTTTTTTTGGTACTCCGGGTGGGACTTGAACCCACACGCCCTTGCGGGCAAGGGATTTTAAGTCCCTCGTGTCTACCATTCCACCACCAGAGCCTGCATCTCTGATTTTGGAGACCTGAGCGGAAAACGAGACTCGAACTCGCGACCCCGACCTTGGCAAGGTCGTGCTCTACCAACTGAGCTATTTCCGCATCGCGTTTTTTCACCATTTCAATTTCCACTCTTTTCTTCACCTTGGCGGTTCCGAAAACGGGTGCAAAAGTACGAACTTTTTTCAAACTGACAAAATATTTTTTAATTTTTTGCCACAATTTTTTTGATTTCGTTCAGTTTCAGCAAAGCCTCAATAGGCGTAAGTGTATCAATATCAATATCTAATATCTTATCCTTGATTTCGAGCAGTGTAGGGTCGTCGAGCTGGATAAAACTGAGTTGACAGCCTGCAAAATCGTCCTGACGGGAACTGTTTTTTGCATTTTTTGCCTTTTTCCCACCGCCTTCCGGACGCGCATTTTTTGCCTCAAGCCTCTCCAGGATGGCACTGGCCCTGTTGAGCACCTGCGGCGGCATGCCCGCCAATCGAGCCACATGGATGCCGAAACTGTGTTCGCTGCCTCCGGGTACAAGCTTGCGCAGGAAGATAACCCTCCCGTCGATTTCCTTCACACTGACATGATAGTTGTGGATGCGCTCGAACTGTTCCTCCATCTCTATCAGTTCGTGGTAGTGGGTGGCGAACATCACCTTGGGCCGTGCCTTCTTGTTGTTGTGCAGATATTCGGTGATGGCCCAAGCGATGGAAATGCCGTCGTAGGTCGACGTGCCGCGCCCTATCTCGTCCAACAGCACCAGGCTGCGGTTGCTGACGTTGTTCAAAATCGACGCCGTCTCGTTCATCTCCACCATGAAGGTACTCTCGCCGCTGGAGATGTTGTCGCTCGCGCCCACGCGCGTGAATACCTTATCCACAATGCCCACCGTGGCGCGTTTGGCCGGGCAGTAGCTACCCATCTGCGCCATAAGCACGATGAGGGCCGTCTGCCGCAGCAGGGCCGACTTTCCGCTCATGTTGGGGCCGGTGATAATCATGATCTGGTTGCCCTCGCTGTCGAGGGCGACGTCGTTGCTCACATATTGCTCTCCCGGCGGCATCTGTGTCTCGATGACAGGATGGCGCCCCTCGAGGATGAGGAGTTTGTTGTCGTCCGTCAGTTCCGGACGGCAGTAGCCGTTCTCCAGCGCCACCTCGGCGAAACTCTGCAGGCAGTCGATGCGCGCCACGAGCTGCGCGTCGTACTGGATGGGCTGCACATATTCCGTCACCGCCGCCATCAGCTGGCCGAAGAGCTGTCCTTCGAGGACCAGGATGCGCTCCTCGGCACCGAGGATTTTGTCCTCATATTCTTTGAGCTCCGGCGTGATATATCGCTCGGCGTTGGTGAGCGTCTGGCGCCGCGTCCACTCGGCGGGGACCTTGTCCTTGTGGGTGTTGTAGACCTCGAAATAGTAGCCGAAGATGTTGTTGAAGCCAATCTTGAGCGACGGGATGCCCGTGGCCTCGCTCTCACGCTGCTGGAGGGCGAGGAGGAAGTCTTGCCGGAACCCGCCATGGCGCGGAGTTCGTCGAGTTCGTCGCTGACGCCTGCGGCCACCACGCCGCCCTTCTCCACCCTCGCGGGCGGTTCGGGCTGCACCTCGCGGCCTATGCGCTCGGCCAGTGTGGAACAGGGGTTGAGCCGCTCGGCCAGCGAGGCCAGGGATCCCTGCCCCGTGGCGCAGAGCGCCTTCACCTGGGCCACAGCGTCCAAGGCGCGCTTCAGTTGCAGCATCTCGCGCGGGTTGATGCGCCCCACGGCGGCCTTGGTCACCAGACGCTCCAAGTCGCCGATCTCCTTGACATGCACCTGCAGCCGCTGTCGCAGCTCGCCGTCGCGCACCAGGCTGTCCACCACACCGAGACGTTCCTCGATGGCGGCGGCCTCCTTCAGCGGCATGAGTACCCACCGCTTCATCAGGCGGCTGCCCATAGGCGTGAGGGTCTGGTCCAGCACGTCGAGCAGAGTACGCGCGTTGTCGTTGGGCGAAGCGATGAGTTCCAGGTTGCGCACCGTGAAGCGGTCGAGCCACACATAGCGGTCGCGCTCCACGCGGCTCAGCTGCGTGATGTTCTGTGTGCGGTCGTGCTGCGTGTCCTGCAGGTAGTAGAGCACAGCGCCGGCGGCGATGATGCCCATGTCGAGGTCCTCCACACCGAAGCCTTTCAGCGACGATGTGCCGAACTGCTTCAGCAGGAGCTCCTGTGCAAAGTCGGGCGCAAAAACCCAGTCGTCGAAGGTGTTGGTGTAGTATTTCTCGGCGAAATGCTCTTGGAACCAGCGAAGCTTCTTCCTCTGCACCACCACCTCCGAGGGATGGAAGTTGGTGAGCAGCTTGTCGATATAGGCCAGGTCGCCCTGCGCCACATAGAACTCGCCCGTCGACACGTCGAGGAAGCTGATGCCGTGCACCTTGTCGGCCACGTGCAAGCCGCAGAGGAAGTTGTTCTCCTTCACCTCCAGCACCATGTCGTTATAGGCCACGCCGGGGGTGACCAGCTCGGTGATGCCACGCTTGACAAGGCCTTTGACCGTCTTGGGATCCTCCAGTTGTTCGCAGATGGCCACCCTCATGCCCGCCCTCACCAGGCGGGGCAGGTACTGCTCCACGGCATGGTAGGGGATGCCCGCCAAGTCCACGTAGGTACCCGCGCCGGCGGCCTTGCGCGTCAGCGTGATACCCAGCACCTGCGACGCCCGGCGCGCGTCCTCTCCGAAAGTCTCGTAGAAATCGCCCACGCGGAACAGGAGCATCGCGTCGGGAAACTTCTTCTTCAACTCGGCGTGCTGCCGCATCAGCGGCGAATCGGTGTCGGTCTTTTTGGCCATCTCTCGTGTCTTTTTTTGGAACTGCAAAAATACGCATTTTTTCGCAACCGTCGCCGATAAGTTTTCAACAGCCCGCCATCCCCCGCCCTGCCGCCGCACAAGGCCTGCCCCCCTGTGCTGTTTTCGCCACACCAACCCCCTGCCAACACCCTATCAACTCCTACCATGGTAGGACTTGGGTAGGAGTTGGTAAGGTCTTGACAAGGTGTTGATATGGGGTTAACAGCCGTCATTCCGAGTGAGTTATGCAAGAGTGTAACATTTTACTGCACACTTTCTCGACGCCGAGGGGTTTCCGGCGGAAAAAAGGGGGTAAATGCCGACCGACACACAATAATATGCGCGCTTTCGCGTTAAAGAAAACATTAATTAAAAACAAGACACAGATGAAAACACTGAAGAAAATCTTTGCAATGATGATGACGGTGGCGACAGTCGCCGTGATGGCCGCCTGCGCGGGAGCCAACGGCGACGAGGCGTCGTTCATTCCCAAGAACGCCACCTATGTGATGCACATCGACGTGGCGTCGCTCTGGCAGAAGGGCGAGCTTGCCAACGCCGACGATTTGCAGACGGTGCGCAGTCTGCGCAGTTCGCTGCGCAGCGAGAGTCCTGCGCTCGACGAGATGGTGGGAGCCATGCTCAAAGACCCTTCGAGTTGCGGCATCGACTTCGGCCAGCAGGTTTGCCTCTTCACCGACATCGACGTCGAGACCTCCGGGGCGGTTGACGGCCACATCGTCGTCAGCGCCGCCATGAGAAGCCGCAGCAATTTCGACAAGTTCCTCAAGGAGCTGGAGGACAACGCCGACCTCGACATCGACCTGGAGGAAGAGGACGGGCAGACGCTCGTGGCCTTCGACGACAACGTCATGATGCTCTTCAACGACAAGCGCATCTTCTTGGCCTCCAACATCTCCGGCAGGGATGACATGGTAGCCTATCTGGAGAGCCTTGCCAACCTCAAACCCAAGAACAGCATGGCAGGCGTCAAGAAGTTCCAGAAATACCTCGCCGAGCGCAAGGATGTCAACCTATACCTCGACTACGACCGGGTGATGGGCAACACCATAGTATCCCAATCCATGCTTCAACTCTACGGCGCAGACATCACCAACGCGATGAGGGACTGTGCGTATTGCATGGCAGGCTCGTTTGAGAAAGGTCGCATCACCTTCGACTTCAAGGCCTACAACCTGCCCGACATCGGTGAGCAGCGGTTCAACGCCGCCCTGCTCGACTATATGCCCTCCGAGGTTCTCTCCGCCGCCACCTTCGCCATCGACATCCCGATGCTGATGAAGATGTTGGCGTCCATGGACAGAGAGAACAATTTTGACTTCATGGATCTCGACGAACCGATTGAAGTGAAGGACTACACGGTGCGCGACCTCATCAATGCCTTCGGCGGCAGCTTCGCCATCGACTTTTACGGCATGCGCGACGACGACGGCATTCCCCTTGTGGCCGCGGCGCTCGACGTGAAGAACGAGACGCTCGTCCACGACCTCCTGCGCGAGGCAGGCCTGATGGCCGATGCCAACGGCCTCTACGACCTCTCCGCAATACTGCCCGCCTGGCTCTATGTAGGCCACGGCATGGCCGTGGCGAGCACCGACCCCGCCGTGGCCTCCCGTGCCGCCCAGGGGTAGAAGGGCAACGGCATGATGGCCGTGGCCAGCAAAGCCAAGAAGGGCAACTATTTCTACATCGACCTCAACAAGAACAACTGGCCGCAGGGGCTGATGCAGGCTATCGGCATCTACGACGACCCCGTGGCCGACCTCGTCCTCGGCCTGCTGGACCACTTCGAGGTCGAAAACGTCAGAACCGACGAAGGCACCGCCACGCTCTTCTTCTCCAACGAGAAGGAAAACAGCCTGGCCTACATCCTCCAGACCCTCGACAAACTGAACTGAACGCGCCTTGCTGATAGAACTCAACAATCTGAAGCCGAAATACATGTCGGAGTCCGAAGTGTCGGGCTCCGACATATACCTGCAACCCTTTGTGCGCTTCGAGCGCGGGCGGAGATACATGGTCTGCGCACGTTCGGGCCACGGCAAGACATCGCTGCTCAACTTCATCTACGGCAGCAGCACGTCCTTCGACGGCGCCGTGGACCTCCACACCGAGGGGTTCGACATCCTGGAACTGCGTCGGCGCCACCTGGGTTGCCTCTTCCAGGACCTGCGCCTCTTCCCCGAACTGACGGCAATGGAGAACGTGCTGATCAAGAACGCCCTGACGGGCTTCAAAGGAGAGGCGGAGGTGGAGCGTATGCTGGACCGGGTGCTGTCGCCGGAGAAAAAGCGGCAGCCCGTGGCCACCCTTTCGCTGGGGCAACGGCAGCGTGTGGCGGCGGTGCGAGCACTGTGCCAGCCCATGGAGTTCCTGCTCATGGACGAACCCTTCAGCCATCTGGACCGCAACAGCGCCCGCGAGGTGGCGACGCTGGTGGACGAGGAACTCACCGCCCAAGGGGCCGGACTCATCGTCACCGCCCTCGACCCCATCGACCTCTTCTCCTTCGACCAAACACTGAACCTGTGACCTCCCTGTCGTATCGCACGGAGAGAATGGCAGGGACGGCGCAGAGAAAACGGGGCGGGGTTCCACGAGGTCGGAACAGACGTCGCCATGAAGCCAAAACTTACACACAGGCAATCCCCCACTCATAGATCAGAAATGAAAAACCAGAACATGCTCTCCAAACTGCAGAAGAAGACCCTCATCCCCACCCAGGTTGCCGGCTATGCCGCCACACTGCTCGTCGGCGCAGCCATCGTCATGCTGGCCTGCCAGCTCTACGCCGACATCCGGCCGCTGCTGACGCAGCAGACAGACATCTTCCGCGGCCACTCCGTGACGCTGTCGAAAAATGTGGGAGTGATGCAAACCGTCAACAAGAAGGGCATCTACTTCACCGACAAGGAGGTCGAGGAACTGGAGCGGCAGCCGTGGGTGGAGCATGTGGCGCGCTTTGCCAGCTCGGCCTTCCATGCCAAAGCCTCCATTGCCTTCGGCGGGCAAGGCATCTACACGGACCTCTTCTTCGAGGGCGTACCGGACCGCTATGTGGACGTGCAGAGCGAGGCGTGGCGGTGGGACTCGACGGAGAGTTTCATTCCCGTCATCATTCCTGAGGACTACCTGAACCTCTACAACTTCGGCTTCGCCGAGAGCCAGTCGCTGCCGGTCATCGCGAAGGGGACGGTGGAGCAGGTGCAGTTCGCGGTGACACTGTCGGGACGCGGGAAGAGCCGCACTTTCCGCAGCCGCATCGTGGGTTTCTCTGGCAAAATCAACACCATCCTGGCACCGGAAGACTTCATCGGCTGGGCCAATCGCGAATTTGGCGAGGCGGAAAACAGCGCCGCCTCGCGTCTTCTGGTGGAACTCGGCGACGCCTCCGACGAACGCATCCCGCGCTTCATGGAGGAACACCGATACAACGTGAAGCAGGACGAGCTGGAAAACAGCAAAATGGTCTTCTTCTTCCGCGTGGCCATGGTCTTCCTGATAGCCGTGGCGATGATTATCATCGTACTGTCAGTGGCTTTCATCATCATGAGCCTCAACGTCATCGTTCAGAAAAACCGCGACCTCTACCGCAACCTGTATGCCATCGGCTATTCGCCGCGGCAAATCGCGCGTTTCTACCGCCGTACCGTGGGAATCATCACCGTTGCCGACCTGGCAGTGGCCATGGCGGTGGCGATGGTGCTGCGGAGTTGGTATGTGGGGCGGCTGGCTACGATGTTTGCCATCGAGTGGTCGGCATGGCCCATCGCGGCGACAACGGCAATCCTCGCCGTCGCACTCGTCGCCGCCTACGACCGCATCGTCCTGCACACCATCAGAAAGACCGTGGAGAACTGACGACAACCACGGGCAAAACCCGCAACGCCATGGCTTCCTCGCGTTCGCCAGCAAAAGCCTGTGTTTTGGCGTATTTTTTTTGAAAAGTTGATTTGCGCAAAGGGCATCAGTCTGTGTAGCAAGCCACGGGACCGAAGTCGAAGCCGTCGACCAAAAGGCGGTTTTTTGTGGTGCGGCCGAGGAAGCAGCAGTTGAGGCGAGCCTCGTCCATCTTGAGGAGGAAGGCATCGTCTTGGCTTTCGGGCAGTGCCACGAGGTAGCGACCCTGCTCCTCACCGAAAAGGAAAGCATCCAAACGCACCTCCCGAGGTGCCAGGATGTCGAAACCCAGCGGTGCCACGAAACGCAACAGGGAGCAGAAGAGGCCACCCTGGGCCACGGAGGTCCGCGCTGCAAGCATGGCACCGTCGGCAAGGGCAGAAAGAATCATCTCAATGTACTGGCAGTCGTCGCCGTGTCCCTGGGCGGCCATGGGAGCCTCGACCAGATGGAGGCAGCGGCGGGCATACTCGGAGTCGGCAAACTCGCTGCTGACGTTGCCAACCATGTAGAGCAGGAGGCCTGTGTCCAGCGCAGCGCGACGCGACGCGGAACGCGAGCCGTGGCAGAGTTCGGCGGCTATCGCCATGCACTCCTTGACCTTCGGCTCGCGAATGGCGCGGTGGTCGGCGGAGCCGGAGTAGAGGTACTCGTTGCGCTCCACGGCATGGTGCTGTCCGCGCAGCCATCCGTAGAGACTCTGCTGTTTGCCGTTGCTCTCCCACATGGCCAGAAGCGTGGAGAGTTCGTCGATGGAAGGCTGGTGGCCCAGGATGTCGAGGACCTCGTCGTAGGCCGGGCGCGAGATTCCCATGGCTTCCACCTGCTCGAAGTCAACCGTCTGCTCGCTCATGGATGTCTGCCGTTAGTTTGTCGAAGAGAGCGTTGCATCCGGCGCTGATGTCGTCCCAGGCAATGTCGAAACGGCGCGTATACCAGGGGTCGGAGACGTCGCGACCATGGTGGAGGGTGTCGCTGGCAGGGGTGTGGTCGAGGAGGAGGGAAAGTTTGCCGAGGGGGTCGCCGCCGAAGAGGCGTTCCATGTTGCGCAGATTCTGCATATCCATGCCGACGAGCATGTCGTAGCGGCCATAGTCGGCACGTGTCAGCTGGCGGGCCGTCTTGCCGGGGCATCCGATGCCGTGCTCCGCCAGGGTGCGCTTGGCGAGGGGATAGACGGGGTTGCCCACCTCCTCGTTGCTCGTGGCAGCGGAGGCTATCTCGAAGAGGTCGTCGAGGCCGGCACGACGCACCAGACGCTTCATGACAAACTCGGCCATGGGGCTGCGGCAGATGTTGCCGTGGCAAACAAAGAGTATCTTTTTCATGGTGCAAAGTTACGAAGAAAAAACGACATGAGCAAATAAAAAAAAGAGAAGGCCTCTCTTCGAGGCCTTCCTTTTCCAAGCCATATCGCAAGGGGAGGCGGGGCGTTTAGCGACGTTTCTCCTTGATACGGGCTTTCTTACCGGTGAGGTTGCGCAGATAGAAGATACGGGCGCGGCGCACGGCACCGTGCTTGTTGACGTCAATCTGCTCGATGAACGGGCTGGCGAAGGGGAAGATGCGCTCCACTCCGATGCCGTTCGTAACCTTGCGGACAGTAAAGGTCTCAGTAGCTCCGCTTCCACTGCGCTGCAGCACAACGCCCTGGAAGTTCTGGATTCTCTCTTTGTTTCCTTCCTTAATCTTGTAATGGACAGTGATGGTATCGCCAGCCTTGAACTCGGGGAACTCCTTGCGCTCCACCAAATTCTCGACATATTGCATTAATTCAGTTTTTCCCATGACAAATAGATTTTTTACAGGTTAATAGCATTTTATTTCTTTACCATCTTCACTACGGCGGTGAAAGCCTCGGGATTGTTCATAGCGAGGTCGGCAAGCACCTTGCGGTTAAGCTCGATGCCCGTCTTGTGAAGTTCGCCCATAAAAACGGAGTACGAGATACCGTTGATGCGGCAACCGGCATTGATACGGTTGATCCACAGCGAACGGAATTCGCGCTTCTTGTTCTTTCTGTCGCGGTAGGCGTAGGTCTGACCTTTCTCCCATTTGTTCTTGGCGACGGTCCATACGTTTTTACCTCTGCCCCAATAGCCTTTGGTGCGGTTGAGGATTTTCTTTCTGCGTGCTCTTGAAGCAACGGCATTGACTGATCTTGGCATAGATTTTCTTTAATTTGTTTTTCGTTCAGGCGGCAGCCCGGCAGCGTTGGTGTGCGCTTTAAGCCTGCTGCACTTGTTGGCTCTGGACAATGGTTAATAACTCCTGTTGTTTTTTTCGTTTAGTCTCGAACTGTTTTTTTACCTTTCGGACTAAGCAAGCAGCATTCTCTTGACGCGCTTCTCGTCGTCGCGGCTCACGAGGGTCGTGTGGTCGAGGTTGCGCTTCTGGGTCGTCTCCTTTTTGGTGAGGATGTGGCTGTGATAAGCATGCTTGCGCTTGATTTTGCCGGTGCCGGTGAAGGTGAAACGCTTCTTGGCAGCGGACTTGGTCTTCATTGTAGGCATTACTTTACTGTTTTTTTAAGTTAGACTCAATATTTTGATATGACTTGGATTTCTCTTCACTGTTTCTTGGGTGCGATAATCATAAGCATACGCTTGCCTTCAAGACGCGGCATCTGTTCGGGCTTGCCGTATTCCAGCAGGGCCTCTGCGAACTTGAGCAGCTGCTGTTCGCCCTGCTCCTTGTAGACGATGCTGCGGCCGCGGAAGAAGACGTCGACTTTCACCTTGTTGCCCTCCTTGAGGAAACGGATGGCGTGGTTGAGCTTGAATTCGAAGTCGTGGTCGTCGGTCTGCGGACTGAGGCGGATCTCCTTGATGACGATTTTCTGCGAGTTGGCCTTGCGTTCCTTCTCGCGCTTTTTCTGCTCGTAGAGGAACTTCTGGTACTCGATGATTTTGCACACCGGCGGGTTTGCCGTGGGCGAAATCATCACCAGGTCCAGTCCCTGGTCGTAGGCGCGGCGCAGGGCCTCTTTGGTGTTCATGATGGTGGGTTCCATTCCGTCGCCGACCACGCGCACCATCGGCACGTCGATGCGCTCGTTGATGAGGTGTTCGGGTTCTTTGCGGACCGGGCCGCGACCTCTGCCGGCATTGGCAGGATTGAAGGGTTTGAAGGGCGTTGCTATAACTTGGTTCTCCTATATTAGGGTTAATTATTACATCACTTGTGCTATCTCGTCCTCTATGATTTTGGCGAAAGCCTCGGGCTTCATGGCGCCGAGGTCTCCGGCACCCTGGCGGCGTACACTGATGGTACCGTCGGCCACTTCCTTCTCGCCCAGGATGAGCATGAAAGGCACTTTGGCCAGCTCTGCGTCGCGGATTTTGCGGCCTATCTTCTCGCTGCGCTCGTCGATGGTGCCGCGGAGGCCGAGGTCCTCAAGGCAGGCCTTCATCTGGCGGGCCTCGTCGATGTACTTCTCGCTGACGGGGAGAATCATGAACTGGTCGGGTGTGAGCCACAGTGGGAACTTGCCGCCGGTATGCTCGATGAGTACTGCACAGAAACGCTCCATGGAGCCGAAGGGGGCGCGGTGGATCATCACCGGGCGATGCTTCTGTCCGTCGGAGCCTATGTATTCGAGGCCGAAGCGTTCGGGAAGGTTGTAGTCCACCTGGATGGTGCCGAGCTGCCAGCGGCGGCCGATGGCATCCTTCACCATGAAGTCCAGCTTGGGACCATAGAAGGCTGCCTCGCCGAGTTCCGCCCTGGCCTTGAGACCTTTCTCCTGGCAGGCCTCGATGATGGCCTGTTCGGCCTTGGCCCAGTTCTCGTCGGTGCCGACGTATTTGGTCGTGTTGCTGGGGTCGCGGAGGGAAATCTGCGCCTCGAAGTTCTCAAAACTCAAAGCCTTGAAGATAATCTCGATAATCTCCATCACCTTGATGAACTCGTCCTTCACCTGGTCGGGACGGCAGAAGATGTGGGCATCATCCTGAGTAAATGAACGCACGCGCGTGAGGCCGTGGAGTTCGCCGCTCTGCTCGTAGCGGTAGACGGTGCCGAATTCGGCGATGCGCAGCGGCAGGTCCTTGTAGCTCACAGGCTCGTTCTTGTATATCATGCAGTGGTGGGGGCAGTTCATGGGCTTGAGCAGGTATTCCTCGCCCTCCTCGGGGGTGGTGATGGGGCGGAAGGAATCCTCGCCGTAGTGGTCCCAGTGGCCGCTGGTGACGTAGAGTTGCTTGCCACCGATGTGCGGAGTGATGACCTGCTTGTAGCCATAGCGCTTCTGGATTTTGCTGAGGAAGTCCTGCAGGCGCAGGCGCAGGTCGGTGCCCTTGGGCAGCCAGATGGGCAGACCTTTGCCCACCATGTCGTTGAACATGAAGAGACCCATCTCCTTGCCAATCTTGCGATGGTCGCGTTTCTTGGCCTCTTCGAGGAGGGTCAGGTATTCGTCGAGTTCCTTCTTCTTGGGGAAAGAGATGGCGTAGACGCGCGTGAGCTGCTTGCGGTGCTCGTCGCCACGCCAGTAGGCGCCGGCGAGGCTGAGAATCTTCACGGCCTTGATGGCTCCGAAGTCCACCAGGTGCGGGCCGCGGCAGAGGTCGGTGAAAGCACCGCTGTCGTAGAGGCTGATCTCGCCGTCGTTGAGTTCGCCGATGCGCTCCAGTTTGTACTCGTCGCCCTTCTTGGTGAAGAAGTCGAGGGCCTCGGCCTTCGACACCTCGCGGCGGCACACCGGGGTCTTGGCCTGCACCAGCTCCATCATCTTCTTTTCAATCTTCGGGAAGTCGTCGCTGGAGACCTGATAGTCCATAAAGTCGATGTCGTAGTAGAAACCATTCTCGATGGCGGGGCCGAAGCCGAACTTGACACCGGGATAGAGCTGCTCGATGGCCGAAGCCAACAGGTGGGCACTGGAGTGCCAGAAGGTCTCCTTGCCTTCCTCGTCGTTCCATGTCAGCAGCTGCACAGTGGCGTCCCCATTGATGGGGCGGTTGAGTTCCACCACTTTGCCGTTCACTTTGGCAGCGAGCACATTGCGGGCGAGACCCTCGGAGATGCTTTTTGCTATGTCGAGAGGAGTGACGCCAGCCTCGTGCTGGTGTACCGAACCGTCTGGTAATGTTATATTTATCATTGTCTATAGTCTATAAAATGCGTTCTTTTTCAAACTGCAAAGATACAACTTTTTTTATAAATGGAAAGATTTTTTTTCAGTCGGCTATAGGCACGGCCTCAAAACCTGTTCCAAACCTCCCAACAGGTAGGAAAAGAAAACGGCCCCCACTCCTGTCGCGAAACCATGTGCAAAAACAGCCTTTGTTTTCCGTACATGGCGAAACGCATCGTCACCGAGGGGTGCGGATGCCCTCCGGAGAGGCTTCCAGGAGCTATCAAAAACGTATCATCTTCTACCATGGTAGAGGTGGGTAGGAGGCGGGGAGGAGGCGGGGAAGAAGCGGGGAAGAAGATGATACCCTTTGAACACTGAAAGACAGACACTTGAAGAAACGATATATCGTGCACGATATATTTTCCCGGAAAAATCCCGTACACAACTGTAAACCAAAAATTTGCATTGCATTTTCAACAGAGGATGCCGAAGGGGCGTTGCGGAGAGAAACCGGGGCGGAAGGAGGGGCGGTAGGCGAAGATTTGGGGAGGGTAGAAAAAGGGGCGTCGGGGCTGGGTGGAAAATCTTTTTTCGTGCGGCGGCGCATTTTTATTCCTGCGGTATTGATATTTTTATTATATTTGCACTTTAAAGTTAATGATTGATTAAACAATAAAGTACTGATAATGAGACCTGATTTTTCAAAAATCGACTTCCGCGCCGTGGAAAAAGGGCGCGAGACATTCGAGAAATGGGAAAAAGAGAACCATATCGAGAAGAACTGGAAGACCCCGGAGCAGATCGATGTGAAGCCTGCCTATGGCAAGAAGGACCTCGAGGGCATGGAGCATCTGAACTATGCCGCCGGCATTGCGCCGTTCCTGCGCGGTCCCTACAGCACGATGTACGTCATGCGTCCGTGGACCATCCGCCAGTATGCGGGCTTCTCCACCGCCGAGGAGAGCAACGCATTCTACCGCCGCAACATCGCGGCCGGCCAGAAGGGCTTGAGCTGCGCCTTCGACCTGGCGACGCACCGCGGCTATGACTCGGACCACGAGCGCGTGGTGGGTGACGTGGGCAAGGCCGGCGTGGCCATCGACAGCATCCTGGACATGAAGATCCTCTTCGACCAGATCGACCTGGGCAAGATGTCCGTCTCCATGACCATGAACGGCGCCGTGCTGCCCATCCTCTCGTTCTACATCATCGCCGCCGAGGAGCAGGGCGTCAGCCAGGAGCAGCTGCAGGGCACCATCCAGAACGACATCCTGAAGGAGTTCATGGTGCGCAACACCTACATCTACCCTCCCCTGCCGAGCATGAAAATCATCGCCGACATCTTCGAGTACACCTCGAAGCACATGCCTAAGTTCAACAGCATCAGCATCTCGGGCTACCACATGCAGGAAGCCGGTGCCACGGCCGACATCGAGCTGGCCTACACGCTGGCCGACGGCTTGGAGTACCTCCGCGCCGGAGTGAAGGCGGGCATGAGCGTGGACGACTTCGCGCCGCGCCTGTCGTTCTTCTGGGGCGTGGGCATGAACCACTTCATGGAGATTGCCAAGATGCGCGCCGCGCGTATGCTGTGGGCCAAGATTGTGAGCCAGTTCAACCCGAAGAACCCCAAGAGCCTTGCGCTGCGCACCCACAGCCAGACCAGCGGATGGAGCCTCACGGAGCAGGACCCCTTCAACAACGTGGCCCGCACCTGCATCGAGGCCATGGGCGCCGCCCTGGGCCACACGCAGAGCCTCCACACCAACGCCCTCGACGAGGCCATAGCCCTGCCGACGGACTTCAGCGCCCGCATCGCGCGCAACACGCAGATCTACCTGCAGGAGGAGACAAACATCTGCCGTGTGGTCGACCCCTGGGCCGGAAGCTACTATATCGAGACCCTGACACACGAGATAGCCCACAAGGCCTGGGCACACATCCAGGAAGTGGAGAAACTGGGCGGCATGGCCAAGGCCATCGAGAGCGGGGTGCCGAAGATGCGCATCGAGGAGGCCTCGGCCCGCAAGCAGAGTCGCATCGACTCGAACGTGGACACCATCGTGGGTATCAACAAATACCGTCTGGCCCACGAGGACCCCATCGAGACCCTTGAAATCGACAACACCGCCGTGCGCAACGCCCAGATTGAGCGTCTGGCCAAGTTGCGCGCCGAGCGCGACAGCGAAGCCGTCAACGCCGCCCTCGACCGTCTGACGGAATGCGCCCGCACGGGCGAAGGCAACCTGCTGGAGCTCAGCATCGACGCCGCCCGCAAGCGCGCTTCGCTGGGCGAAATCAGCTATGCCCTGGAAAAAGTCTACGGACGCTACAAAGCCAAAATCAATCTCATCAGCAACGTGTACAGCAGCCAGACCAAAGAGAGCGACAGCTTCAAGAAAGCGCAGGCGCTCACCGACAAATTCGCCAAGATGGAGGGTCGCCGTCCCCGCATCATGGTGGCCAAGATGGGCCAGGACGGCCACGACCGCGGCGCCAAAGTGGTGGCCACGGGCTATGCCGACATGGGCTTCGACGTGGACATGGGGCCGCTGTTCCAGACGCCCGCCGAGGCCGCGAAACAGGCCGTGGAGAACGACGTGCACATCTTCGGCGCCAGCTCGCTGGCGGCAGGCCACAAGACACTGCTCCCGCAGGTCATCGAGGAACTGAAGAAATTGGGCCGCGAGGACATCATGGTGGTGGCCGGCGGCGTCATTCCTCCGCAGGACTACGACTTCCTCTTCAAGGCCGGCGTGGCCGCCGTCTTCGGACCCGGCACCCCCGTCAGCACCTCGGCCATCAGGATGATGGAACTCCTCTTCGCCGCCCGCGGAGTGGACATCAACCAACTCTGACATGCCTTTTCCAATGAAAAGAATACTGCTAATAGGAATGCTCCTCGTCGCCACGGCGGCGAGGGCATTCGATTTTGAGGCCCCTGCCGTCACAGGCCAGACGCTCTATTTCACGGCGACGGGAGCCACCGAGGTCAAGGTGGTGAACCCCGGCTGGGGCAGCAAGCCCATGCCGGCGGGTCTGTTGAGCATTCCCGCCAGCGTCAGCGATGCCAGCGGCAACAGCTACCGTGTGACGGCCATCGATGCCCGTGCCTTTCTCTCCTGCACGACACTGACCGGAGTGGTGGTGCCCGAAGGGGTGACAACCATCGGCCAGCTGGCCTTCGGCGGGTGCAGCGCATTGGACAGCATCGTGCTGCCCACAACGCTGAGCCAAATAGGTGCCCAAGCCTTCAACGGCTGCGCCTACACCCAGGACGAAGGGCGCTGGAGCGACGACGGGGTGCTGTATGTCAGCGGTTTCGTCATAAGCGCCAAGCAAGACGTCACGGGTACCCTAGCGATAGCCGATGGCACGATAGGCACTGCCAACGGTGCCTTTTTCAACTGCCAGAGCGTGGCGAAGGTGGTGGTGCCTACAAGCATGGCCATGATTGGCGACATCGCCTTCCAGAACTGCACAGCCCTCGACACCATGGTGATGAACGGAAGTATTCCTCCTGCGCTGGGATTCAACGCATTCCTCAACGGTAGCGACAACCTCACCATAGTGGTGCCCTGCCACAGCGTCGAGACCTACGCCCACTCCGCCTACTGGAGCGACCTCGCCCTCACGGAGGACTGCGGCGGCGACATAGAACCCGAGGGCATCGAACCCGTCGACTTGTCGCCGGTGGCGGTGACCGTCGTCGGCGGCGGCCTCTACATCGATGCGGCGGGACGGACACTGACGGTGTGCGACGCCATGGGGCGGCGCGTGGCGGAGAGCCACGGTGGCTTTGTGGCGCTGCCAGCGCACGGCATCTATATGGTAGGTGCACCTGGAATGAAAGCCATCAAGATAGTCTACTGAAAGAAAGCATCCCCCTGCAATATTCCCACTGCGGCCCCCTGCGGCTCCGCCGACGTCGGGACAGGCGCATCGTGAGCCTCGGCCTTTGGTGGCAGCAGCGAGGAGATATCCTCCGGCTCCAGCTCCACATAGAGCGTGTCGTTCTCCGGGGTGGCCTGGTCGTTGGTGTCGTGGCGCATCACGTCGTGGACCTTCTGCAGGATGTTGGTCTTCTTGTTGAGGTTCTCCGGAGCATCGTCAACTCCCCTTGTCTGGTAGCGTATCATGGAGATGACAAGATAGAGCGAGAAAACGACGAGAATCACACCCGTTATCTTGTTGAAGATATTCATGATGCGGGCCGTGAACCAATGCTGGAGCATAGCCGCGAGGCGGCATTTGAGGACGTCGGTGCCGAAGACGGCGAGGAGCATGCCGACGAAGAAATAGTAGCGTTCGGAGATGCCGAGATTCATCTCGGCCGAGAGGAAGGTGATGATAGAGACCCAGTAGAGCCAGATAAGCGGGTTGAGAATGTTGAGAAGGAAACCCTTGAGAAAGAGCTGCCAACCATGGGTGACGCCTTCGGTGCTGAATTTCAGGCGACCACCGCCGGAGGACTTCACCTTGCTGCGATAGGTAAGGACACCGAAGATGCCGGTGGCAAGGCCTCCGATGATGGAGACATAGACGTTGTGCAGCAGTGCGTTGAGGTCGACATTGGAGAGTACCGTCAACATGAGCAGCACCAGGAGGACATCGCTCACACTGACACCCACTGCGAAGAAGACAGCTTTGCGGAAACCATGGTGTATACTGTTCTGAATCAGCGAGAAGAACGCAGGGCCGAGGCTAAAGAAAAGCGACAGCAAAACGCCACATACTATGCCAATTACAAACTCCATTGTCGAAAATTTCAAAATGCAAAGATACGAATAAAAACCGACATGGAGAAAAGAAAGTTGCTGAAAAGAAAAAAAACGCCTATTTGCAGTTTTTTTTTGTCAGATTGAAAAAAGTTCGTATCTTTGCAAACTCAATAGGAGTGTGGAAATGAGCAAGAAAGAAGACACAACAATAAGGTTTAGCACCTTAAAACCAGGTAAGTACACTTATCATTATGCACTAACCGACGAGTTCTTTGACGAATGGAAAAATGACGAAATCCAGGGGGGAGAAGTAGAAATTGACGTCATGATGGAGCGGATGGAGCGGATGCTGATGTTCGATTTCAGACTGGCCGGGAAGGTGACGACGCAGTGCGACCGTTGCCTAGGCGAAATCGAGGTGTCCATCGAAGGAGAAGAGCATCTCAGCGCCCGTTTCAGCGACACGGAGACCACCGACGACGAGGAAGTCGTGGTGCTGTCCGAAAGTGCTGTCGAGATTGACCTGGCTCAATGGCTGTATGAATACGTAGCAGTGCGTATTCCCCTGCAGCACATCCACCCCGAAGGAGAATGCGACCCGGCGGTGACCCGATACATCACCGACGAGGACGAGGAAAAGGAAAACACAGAGATTGACCCTCGCTGGGAAGCATTGAGGAATTTGAAATAAAAATAAATTAAAAAAGTAATAATATGCCACATCCAAAACACAGATTCTCGCAGACCAGAACGGCCAAGAGAAGAACGCACGATGCGTTGGAGAGCGCGCAGCTGACCACTTGCAGCAATTGCGGCGCACAAGTCATGTACCACCACGTTTGTCCCGAATGCGGATACTACAGAGGCAAGCTTGCCATCGAGAAGAACGCCGAGGAATAAAAAACGGAGAGACATGAGAGAGAAAAGGAGGTTCCAAACGGAGCCTCCTTTTTTTGGTTTAAAGTTTGTCTACAAACAGAGTCGGGAGACAACGAGGCCTCCCGACTCTGCTGTTCTCAAAGTTCCCTGAGGGCCTGCTCGGCAGCCTCCATGCCGTTTTCGGCAGCGATGGTCAGCCAGCGCTTGGCCTCTTTCTTGTTTTTCTTGACGCCCTCGCCTTTGGCGTAGAGCTGACCGATATAGTAGCAGCTCTGCACACTGCCTGCCTCGGCGCTCTTGAGGAACCACTGCGCGGCCTGTTCCATGTCCTCCTTCACATAGACACCCTCGACATAGCACATGGCCACGAGATACATGCCATAGGCCGAGCCTCGCTCGGCAGCCTGCATATAGAGGTTGTAGGCTTTGCGGCTGTTGAGGATGACCCCCTCGCCCTCCTCGTAGCAGAGACCCAATCGGCAGAGGGCTTCGAGGTCGCCACGGTCGGCGGCCATCTGGTAGAGTTGGACGGCGCGATTTTTGTCCAGCGGAACCACCTCGCCCGTCATATGGCTACCCGCGAGGCGCTTCATGGCTGTGAGCGAGCCTGCAGCGACGGCACGGTTGTAGAGTTCGAGGGTCTTCACAGTGTCCTGCGGGACAACCTCGCCGGCAGCGTAAAGGTTGCCGAGGGTCATCATGGCCTGGGTGTTGCCGAGGGCGATGGCACTGTCGAGATAGCGCAGGGCCAGGGCGGTGTCGGCTGTGCGGCCATAGCCGTTGAGTCTGATGGTGGACAGGAGCAGATAGGCGCGACCCGAAGGATTGGAGGGAGCGACTTTTTCGAGCAAATCGACACCAGCCTCCGGCTCATAGCCCTCCGCATGGCCCTGCAACATGGCCAAGGCAACGGTGACATAGGCCTCGTCGTCGCCATTGGAGGCAGCGGACATCAGGTACGCCATAGCATTGTCGTAGAGTTCCTGATCGTAGAACCAGGAGCCCATCATGTAGTCGCCGTGGGGGTCGTCGCGCATAGAAGCCTCATGGTAGTAAAAAATCGCGGAGTCGCCGTTCGTGACGACACTGCCCCATCCGTAGTTGTAGTAGTCACCGACGATGCTCTGGGCAGCAGGGAGACCGTCGTTGGCGGCTTCGAGAAGGAAGGGGAATGCCGCAGCGGTGTCGCGGGAAGTGCCGATGCCATGCAGGAGACAGAGTCCTGTGTTGTAAAGTCCCAAAGTGTTGTTGCCGTCCATGGCAGCGGCTTGCTGGTAGAGCTGGAATGCATGGACCGAGTCTGGAGCCATGGAGGAGAATCCGTCGCGGTAGAAGTCGGCGAGGAAGGAGTAGGCGTTGCTGATGCCTGCGGAACCGGCACGCTCGTAGTACTGCATGGCCACCGCCGTGTCGGCGGGTACGCCGCGGCCAGCCTCATAGGCGAAAGCCATCTGCATATTGCCCTCGCCGTCGCCCTCATCGGCCAGCTGACCATACCAGTAGTTGGCGCTGTCGTAGTTCTCCTCGCAGCCTATGCCCTCCTTGTAGGTGTGCGCCAGCCAGAAGCGTCCGTCGCGGTTGCCCGCCCGGGCGGAACGGAGCAACAGGACTCGTCCACGGGCTATATTTTCGTCCGACGGGGAACCGTCCTTATCCAGGTTTCCATTGATGTAGAGCCGTGCCAACTGGTAGTCGCCCTGTGGGTTGCCGGCCTTCTCGTAGCACTGGGCGGCCTTGCGGAAGTCGGGCTTCTCGCAATGTTCATTGTAGTCTCCCAGGGTCAGCCAGCAGTCGGAAGAGCCTTTGCTTCCACCCGTTTCGAGGAGTTTCACATACTGCTTCTCGTTTCCGTCGACATTGCCAGCCATATACGCGCGAAAGACGTAGGCGTCGTTGTTGCCGTTGGCCGTGGCTTTCTCGAAACATTCGCGGGCCTTGTCCGTGTCGCCCAAATACATATAAATGCGACCTGCAGAGACGCGAAGCTCCTCGTCGCCCCAGTCGGCCCCTTGCAGGGCATAGCGCAGAGCTGATTCGTAGTTTTCATCCGACAAGGCCTTTTCGGACAGATGGAGAGCTGCCATAGGTCTCTCCAACTCATAGGCCATACGGCAGTAGTAGTCCACGCTGTCCTGATTGCCAATGATGTCGAAATAACGGCAAAGGTTTTCGATGGAACTCTCGTCCTTCTTGCGCGCGCCGCGCAGCCAGTAGCGGTAGGCCATTGCGGTGTCCACAGGGGTGAATTCGCCATAGATATAAGACACGGCAATGCGGTCGAGGTTGCTGTATCCAGGTTCGTCGCCCACTTCCTCGTAGAGGCGCAGGGCCAGCGACTTGTCTCGCAGAGTGGTATCGGTGGCATAGAGGCGAATCAAAGCCTCTTCCATCTTGAACACGGCGTCATTATGGAATTTTTCCTTCAGGCGAAGTATTCGGTCCAATGCTGCCTGTTCATCCATTTCCATGCCATAGCCAAGGTTCTGATAGCGGGCCAGTAAGATTTCGCCCATGACCTGACCTCTGGCCGCAGCCTCGCGTGCGTTCTTGACGGCCATCTGCTGGTCGCCGACAATCTGGTAGTATTGGGCCAGACCAGTATACTTCTGGCTGTGACAGCTGCCACCCTTGACTTTTTTCAGACAGCGGAATGCCTGCGGCACGTCATGGGGATAGGGGGTGCTGCCGAAGAGGAGGAGGCGCCCCTTGAAAGACAAGGCTTCGTCGCAACCCATGGCGATGGCTTTCTCGTTGAGTTCGCGAAAACGCTGCGGGTCGCGCTGCACACCGATGCCATCAAGGTAGCATACCGCAAGGCGGTAGGTACCATAGGGCGATCCGGCGTCGGCCGAGGCCTTGGCCAGACGGTAGCACTCGGTGCTGTCGTGTCCCTGGGCGGAATAGTAGATGGACAGGCGCGAGAGGTCGCCCTTGGCGTCGGCATTGCCCAGTGCGTCGGCACGACGGTAGAGTTCCAACGCCTTGGCGGTGTCCACCGGTAGGCCAAAGCCAGCTTCGTAGTGCGCAGCCAGCTCGCGCATGGCTTTGGTGTCGCCTTTGTCAACCTTCTTTTGCAGTTTCTCCACCTGCTGCGCTGAGGCCGCCAGCGGAAGCACAAACATCACAATTGTCAAAATCTTCTTCATAATATATTGTTGTTTAATCACTTATATCAATCACCACTTTTGGTTAGCATCCGTTATCCGAAAAGGTCGTATCTTTGCAATCGAAATGGAAAAAGAAAAGTACTCATAACGTCATCCATTTTGTGTTTTAGGATTAATGACATAGAGGTCGCCCTAAGCCAGCGGCCTCTTTGTTTTTTTCCTTTGTTGTATACGATGCAGGCCTTTCCATATAAATGCTTATAACCTCGGAAAAACAAAAATTCTACAAGGCTCCGTTGATTTTAACATCATTTAACTGTTTCATATATCCTGCAGACGCCGAAAGTCAACTTGCCGTGCCGTGCGTTGCTGGCGCCGGCGGAGAGGAGCGCCTGCCTGAAAGCCTCGCCCTTGGGGAAACGCTCAATGCTCTGCGGCAGGTAGGTGTAGGCCTCACGGCTGCCGGCCAGACGCGCACCCAGCCAGGGGATGATTTTACGTGTATAGAGATTGTAGAAAGGGCGGACGAGAGTGCTGTCGGGGGTGGCGAGTTCGAGAATCACCATGCAACCGCCGGGCTTCAGCACACGCAACATTTCCTTCAACCCCACCTCCAGGTGAACAAAATTGCGAACCCCGAAGGCACAGGTGACGGCATCGAATGTGGCATCGTCGAAAGGCAGCCTCTCGGCATCGCCTTGCATCAGGGTGGCCTCAGGGACCTTGCACTGCGCCTGGGCCAGCATGTCGCCGCTCAAATCGATGCCCGTGGCGCTGCAGCCACTGCGTTGCAGCAAGGCCAACATGTCGCCCGTGCCGCAAGCCACGTCGAGCACCCTGTCGCCCGCGTGCAGACGCGCCGTCCTCACAGCGCGACGCCTCCACCGGCAGTCCAGACCGAGGGTCATCAGGCGGTTCATGCGGTCGTAGTCGCGCGCTATCTTGTCGAAATCGTAGGCCATAGCGTTCTAATTCAGATAACATAAAGGATTGCCGTGGCGAAGGTGGAGAGCACCAGCAGGGGCAGCGCCGGGTCGAGCCTGCGCCCTTCGCCATGCCATACGATGTAGAGATGCCATCCGAAGAAAGCTGCCGTGGCCACGGGCCACCACGAGCCGCTGCCGACGAGGAAGCACCCATACCCCAGCACCACCAGGAGCGTCTGGTACCACCGGGCGGCGCGTCCGCCGATGCGCAGGGGCACGGTGCGGCGAAGGCCACGGTCGGTGGCCATGTCGCGGATATTGTTCACATTGAGCACCGCCACACTGAGCAGCCCCGTGCCCACGGCAGGAGCCAAGAGCCGACCAGTGAAGTCGAGAGTGTGCGCCACGACGAGATAGCTGCCCAGCACGCTCACCAGGCCGAAGAAGAGAAAGACGAAGAGGTCGCCCCATCCGTGGTAGCCGTATGGATTGCGCCCCAGCGTGTAATGGGTGGCCGCCCAGATGGCCGCCGCCCCCAGCAGAAGCAGACCTATGAATTGAATATTGAATATGGAAAACTGAAACGAACACAGCAACATGGCCAGGCCACTGGCCGCGCATACCACCACCATCACATTGATGGCTATCCACATCTGCCTGACGGTGAGTCCCCCTTCAGACATGCTGTAGTTGGGGCCTTCCCTACCCTCGCCGTCCACGCCGCTCAAATGGTCGCCCATCTCGTTGCTGAGGTTGGAGAGCACCTGTAGCGCACAGGCGGTGAGCATGACGAGCGCCAGCGTCCAACGGCTGCCACCATGACGGTCCAAAGCCAAAAAGCCACCGCACACCACCCCCGCCAACGACAGGGGAAGTGTGCGGAGACGCATAGACTTGAGCAAAGCATTCATTTCCACGTCACTTTACATCCACCTTGATGCAAAGCTCGTCGAGCTGTTCCTGGGCGATGGGGCTGGGACTGCCACTCATCACGTCGCGTCCGGAGTTGTTCTTCGGGAATGCGATGAAGTCGCGGATGCTGTCGGCACCGGCGAAGATGGAACACAGGCGGTCGAAGCCGAAGGCCAGGCCGGCGTGTGGCGGTGCACCGTAGGTGAAGGCATCCATCAGGAAGCCGAACTGCGCAGCGGCACTCTCATCGGTGAAGCCGAGGGTGTGGAACATCTTGTTCTGCAACGTGCGGTCGTGGATACGGATGCTTCCGCCACCCACCTCGGTGCCGTTCATGACGATATCGTAGGCGTTGGCGCGGATGTCGCCCCAGCGGCTGGGGTCGTCGAGCAGGGCCTCGTCCTCGGGTTTGGGAGCAGTGAAGGGGTGGTGCATGGCATAGAAGCGTTGCGTCTCGTCGTCCCACTCCAGCAGGGGGAAGTCTATCACCCACAGGGGTGCGAACTTCTGAGGGTCGCGCAAGCCGAGCTGCTGGCCCAGCTCCAGGCGCAGGGCGCAAAGCTGGGTGCGCGTCTTCATGGCAGGGCCACAGAGCAGCAGCATCAGGTCGCCGGGATGGGCGCCCATGCGGTCGGCCACAGCCTTGAGGGCCTCGGCGTCGTAGAACTTGTCCACACTGCTCTTGAACGTACCGTCGGCGTTGTATTTGACATACACCATGCCACCGGCACCCACCTGCGGACGCTTGACGAAGTCGGTCAGCGCGTCGAGTTGCTTGCGCGTATACTCCGCGCAGCCCTCGGCCACGATGCCCACCACCAGCTCGGCACCGTCGAAGAGACCGAAGCCGTGGCCTTTCACCACGTCGGTCACCTCCTTGAACTCCATGCCGAAGCGCAGGGCGGGTTTGTCGCTGCCGTATAGACGCATGGCGTCGTGCCAAGTCATGCGGGGGAACCTGTCGAACTCGATACCCTTCATCTCCTTGAAGAGGTGTTTGGCCAGACCCTCGAACATGTTGAGCACATCCTCCTGATGCGCGAAGCTCATCTCGCAGTCGATCTGCGTGAACTCCGGCTGTCGGTCGGCACGGAGGTCCTCGTCGCGGAAGCACTTCACGATCTGGAAGTAGCGGTCCATGCCGGCCACCATGAGCAGCTGCTTGTACTGCTGCGGACTCTGCGGCAGGGCATAGAACTCGCCGGGATTCATACGGCTGGGCACCACGAAGTCGCGTGCGCCCTCGGGGGTACTCTTGATGAGCATGGGCGTCTCAATCTCGAGGAAATCGCGGTCGGAGAGATAGTTGCGCACCAGCATAGCCATCCTGTGGCGCATCTCCAGATTGCGGCGCACGGGGTTGCGGCGGATGTCGAGGTAGCGATACTTCATGCGGAGGTCGTCGCCGCCGTCGCTCTGGTCCTCGATGGTGAAGGGGGGCGTCTTGGCCTCGTTGAGCACCACGAGTTCTGTGACCTCTATCTCGATGTCGCCGGTGGGTATCTTGCTGTTTTTCGAGCTGCGCTCGATGACCGTGCCGGTCACCTGCAGCACATATTCGCGACCCAACTTGCGGGCGCGTCCGCAGAGCTCGGCGTTGGTCTCCATGTTGAACGCCAGCTGCGTGATGCCGTAGCGGTCGCGCAAGTCGACGAAAGTCATGCCACCCAGGTCGCGGCTGCGCTGCAGCCATCCGCAGAGGGTGACGGTCTGTCCCAGATTGGCGAGGCGAAGCTCGCCGCAAGTATTCGTTCTGTACATTGGTCAGCTGTATGTTGTTATTTTTTTTTACTTCTTGGTTTCGATTTGCAAAAATACGAACATTCTGCGACATGGCCAAAATTAATTTTCCACCCCCCGCCCGGAGGCCGCCATGCACCGACGAAAACACCTCCAAAACCGCACCAACGACCTATCATCTCCTACCGCGGTAGGGGTTGAAAAGAAGCGGGAAAAAGGAGGGGAAGAAGAGGGGAAGAAGATGATGCCTACAGAATACTGAAAACCAGCAAGTTGCGTGCAAATTTTAGCATTTATACAACTCGCTGGTTTTCAACAATATAAGTTTTTCTGATTTTCTACTTTCCGGTGGTTGCGCGGAGGGTGAGCAGCAGGGGGAGATGGTCGCTGATGCCGCCCTCGTATCTGGGGCCCCGGTGGGTGCGTTTGGGACGGAAGCCGAGGGTGCCTTTTTCCTCGGTGAGGAGGTGGTCGTACTTGACGAGGCGCAGTTTCTTGACCAGCCAATGCCCGTCGGCCAAGAGGAAGACCTGGTCGATGTATCGCCACTCGCCCTGGTACTTGTGCGAGCCCCAGTCGCCAGGCAGGCGGAGGGTGAGGTTGCGGATGCCATCGGAGCTGACGGAGTCGCCGTTGAAGCCCATACCTGTGTCGACGGCCTCCTCGTCGGCGGTGCTGTTCATGTCGCCCATGGCGATGACGGCTGCCGACGGATGTTTCTCTTTCAGTTCGAGCATCAGGCTGCGCACAGTGCGGGCAATGTCCAGACGGTGGGCCTCGGCCTCGTCGCCGCCGCGCTTGGAGGGCCAATGGTTGAGGAGGAGGCAGACGCTGTCGCCGGCAGCGGTGACGCCTTCGACGACGAGGATGTCGCGCGTATAGAAGCCCGCCGCGCTGTCGCTCACGCTGAAGGGCCGCGAAGCGGTGACCCGGAAGCGGTCGCTGCGATAGATGAGGGCGCAGTCGATGCCGCGGCGGTCGGGGGAGTCGTAGTGCACATAGCGATAGTGAGCCTTGGCGAGCGGTGTACCCTGGCAAAGTTCGCGGAGGACGAATTTGTTCTCCACCTCGCCCAGACCCACCACATCGGGCAGGTCCATCATGAGCAGCGTCTTGTAGATGCCGTTGATTTTGTTGGTGAGGCGGCGGCGTGTCCAGTGCTTCTCACCCTCGGGAGTGAACTCGTCGTCGTTGGTCTTGGGGTCGTCGCGGGTGTCGAAAAGGTTCTCCACGTTCCACCAGGCGGCGGTGAACGTGGAGAACCGTAGTGAGTCTTGGGCTTGAGTCGCTGTCGACAGCATCAGTATCAGTGCTAAGGCCAGACGTCTCATTCCTGTGCCGCGTCTTCTGCAGGGTCGGCAGCCGTGTCGGAAGGTTCGGCGAGGACGATGTTGTCCTCTTCGTCAACGGCATCGACTGCCTCCACAGCCTCGACAGGCTTGGGTTCCCACACCCAGCGGTGTTCCACCAGACGGAAGCCTATGACGAAGAGCGCGGCGAGGATGACGAGCCAGATGAGGCACTTCTTCCACCAGGCCATCTTCTTGTCGGCCAGAGGGTCTTTACCCACCACCTTGGGGAACTTGGCCATGGAGGTCAGCGTGGCGCCAAAGGTGGTGTTGATCTTCACCACCGAGTTGATAGCCCAGCCGTTGGCATTCAGCAGGGGGCCGAGGTTACGCTTGCGCAGCTTGAGCCAGGCAAGGAGCATCGAGGGACCGGAGATGAAGATGACGATGGCCGCAACGAGGAGGATGATGTTGTACCACTTGGCTGTAACAAAACCGCCGAGGGTGGCCAGCGCGGCGCCGATGGCACCGAGGGCCAGTCCGATGGCGGCGAAGATGCCGGCGAACTTGGCGATGTCGAACATCTGGGCCTTCTTGCCGTCGGCGGCGGCAGCATCGGCAGCGGCCCCCTCCTGCTTGGCGGCGAGGTTCGTAGTGGTCTCGTCGGCCTTGGCAGTCATGTTTTCAAACTGCTTGGCCTCCTTCTCCTGGGCGTTTTTGGTGATTTTGTCGGTAATCCACTGTCCGAACTTGCGGTAGGGACTCCAGAAGGCCTGGCGGATGGAGATGGGGTTGTCGATAATCTTGGTGACGGTGGCGTCCCAGTCGGTGCCGGTGCGGTCGTAGAAGACGGCATTCTTGCCTTCGTGGAGGTCCTTGATGTCGCCGTCGGTCAGCGCAGCCACGATGTCCATCTCCTGACCCTTGGTTTTGCTGACGCAGTGGCAATAGAGCAGGTAGAGGCCGCTCTTGCCGGCCGAGGCGAGGTGCTTGGGCATGTCGGTCACTTTGACGCAAAGGTCGCAGCAACGCTGGTCGATGAAGAGCCGACCGGCCTGGAAGACGGCTTCGGTGCCGGGGGCGCGGTTATAGAAATCCTTGAAGACAACAAAGTTGCGCAGCAGGGTGAAGAAGTCGCGGCAAAGGCGGAGAAGTTTCTCCACAGGCTCGATGGCGGCGCCGTGGACCTTCAGCTGTTCGGCCACGGTCTCGTCCATGGCGGTCTGCCCTGCGGCCTTCCAGGCTGCATAAGCGTCCACCTTGGCGAGGACGGCGTTCCACTCCTCCTCGCCAATGCTCTCCTTGCCGGCGAAGTCGACATCGAGCACCAGACTCTTCAGCGTGGCGAAAGCAGCCTGCCAGGCAGGGTTGATGCCACCCGTGAGAGGCAGGAGGGCCTCCTTGACGGGGCGCGCCAGCGGATAGCCGGAGATTTCGGCGGCGCTGTCGGCCAGGTTGTTGCCACTGATGGCGGCAATCTTGTCCACCTGCACATCGAGTACTCCGGAGGCATCCTCGTCGAACTGCACAAGTTTGCAGCGCATGAAATAGTCGGCCACCTTGGCGCGGAGGGCGTTGACGGCAGCTTCGGCGTCGTCGCTCTTGTCGCCGAAGGGCGGCTCATAGGGTTCAGCGTTGGCGGCAGTGTACTCGGCCTTGCATTTCTCTTCGTAGCCTGCCATGTATTCAGCCACGTCGGCCAGCGTGATGCTTTCCTTGTCCTGCCCCAACTGTTTGAGGATGAGACGGGCGCTGTCGAGAACCTGTTTGCCCTCGTCGGTGTCGTCCTTCACCTGGGCGAAGTCGATGGCATCCTTGCCGTCGAGGAGATAGTCCATGTCGCGCAGCACCTTGGTGAGCCACTGCGAGGCGGCCACCACCTCGTTGACGCGGATGCGTCCGTCCTTGTCGGCATCGAGGAGGGTGAGCGTCTTCTCGTCGAACTCCAGCCCACTGACGGGGCAGCTGAGTACCGTCCAGAGTTTTTGGTCCAGTTCATGAAGGTGGGCCACATCGGCACCGGTCTCGATGTTGACGCGCGTCACACCACCCACGGTGCTGAAATTCCAGTTGTGTCCACTCTTGGAGATGAATTTGTTGATTTTTGCCATATTATCTGTTTTTATATTTCCATTCCGTTCCATACCACAGGCAAGAGTCTTGTTTACAGGCATTTTGCATCCTTACACTCCCAACCTGTACATCTGCAAAGATAAACATTTTTTTGTAGAAGTACAAACAAATGTGCCTCGGAGACCGAAAAAAGTCTTTTTCCATCCGCCTCATCCCAGCACCACGTCCAACACCATCATCAGCACAAATCCCAAGGCGAAACCGATAGTGGAGAGATTGGAATGCTCGCCCTGCGAAGCTTCGGGTATCAACTCTTCCACCACTACATACATCATGGCGCCAGCCGCGAAGGCCAGCAGATAGGGCAGCGCCACGCCCAAGGCCGACGCCAGCAGAAGGATGGCCACGGAACCCAGAGGCTCCACCACGCCGCTGAGCGACCCGATGAGGAAGGACCGCCAACGCGAGTTGCCTTCGGCATACATGGGCATCGAGATGATGGCCCCTTCGGGGATGTTCTGGATGGCGATGCCAATGGAGACCGCCAAGGCGGCGCTGACGGTGAGACCGTGACCCTCGCCCGCGAAGACCACACCCACGGCCATGCCCTCGGGGAGGTTGTGGATGGTGACAGCCAAGGCCAGCATGGCGGTGCGCGAGAGGTGGGAACGAGGTCCTTCGGACTCGGTGGCGCCGACATGGAGATGGGGTGTCAGTGCATCGATGGCCAGCAGGAATCCCACTCCCACCAGGAAACCTATGGCAGCGGGCCAGATGCTGCCCCCCGCTATGTCGGCCGAGGGGATGAGCAGGCTCCACACGCTGGCCGCCACCATCACTCCGCTGGCAAAGCCAAGCAGCGTCTTCTGCAACCGCGCAGGAATCTCCTTCTTCATGAAAAACACGAAGGCCGACCCCAGCATGGTTCCCGCCAAAGGCAGTAGTATTCCGACAATTAGCGCATTCATATCCTTTCTTTTCTCCGCTGCAAAGATACAAACTTTTCATCAACCGACAAATGCCTGTCGGCACGAAGTGTCACTATTCGTCGTCGAAGAAGACGCTGTACCACTTGCGTCGGGGTTCCGACACAGGTTGATGCAGCTCCACTCCGAGGGCTTTCAGCGTGGCGTCGAGGCCCTGCTGGTTGTCGCTGAGTACCATCAGGCGGTCGCCGACATGCAAGAGTGTCTTGCCCGTGGGGACAAAGAAAGAGTCTCCACGCTTCACCATAATGGCCAGCGTCTTCTCGGGCAGGCGAAGGTCCATCAGGCGGCTACCGCCGGCAAACATAGGTTCGGTGATTTCTATCTCCGTGGCGGCAGACTTTATCTCCTCCGGGAAATCGATGTCGAAATCGGACGACGCGGGTCTCGTCGGAGCCTCCGGTGCCTCGGAGACATCCAGCCAGTGTGCCACGAGAGGCAGCGAGGTGCCCTGCACCACAAGACTCACCAGGGTACAGAGAAACACGATGTTGAACATCTCGGCGCTGTGTGGCACACCACTGGCGCGGCAAAGAATGGCGAAAATGATGGGTACCGCACCGCGCAGACCCACCCACGACACAAAAAGGCGATCCTTGAAGGTGTAGCGCCGGAAGGGGGCCAGCGAGATGAAGACACTCAGCGGACGTGTGATGAAAATCATCACAAAGCTGACAATCAGCCCCGGAACCAGCACACTCTTCAGTTCCGACGGATTGACCAAGAGACCCAGCGTGAGGAACATCGAGAGCTGGGCCAGCCAGGTGATGCCGTCGAAGAAATTGCGCGTCGAGCGACGGTGGACAAATTTCGAATTTCCCACCACCAGCCCGGCGATATAGACCGCCAGATAGCTATTGCCCTGAAGGTAATAGGTGGCAGAGAAAACGAAGAAGCTTGCCGCCAAAACGAGGATAGGGTACAGCGACACATTGTCGACATTGATTCTGTTCACCATCCACACAATCCCCTTTCCGGAGGCCCATCCTGACACAGCACCGATGGCCAGCTGCATGAGAAGCATGGCGATGGCGCCGCCCCAGTGGGGCGAACCTTCCTGCTGCACCATGCCGATGAAGGTCAGCACCAGAACGTAGGCCATCGGATCGTTGGCGCCGCTTTCCAGTTCCAGTGTGGGGCGCAGGTTGTGCTTCAGGTTCAATCCCTTGCCACGCAGGATTGAGAACACCGAGGCAGAGTCGGTACTGCTCATGGTGGAGGCCAGCAGAAGGCACAGCATAAATCCGATGCCCAACCGGCGGTCGATGACAAGCCAAAGCACCGCCCCCGTGGCCACGGCGGTGACAAGCACCCCGAGGGTGGCCAGCGAGATGCCGGGGCCGAGGACAGGCTTGATGTCGGCAATCTTGGTGTCCAGACCGCCGGAAAAGAGGATGGCACTGAGGGCTACGGTGCCTACAATCTGCGCCACCTTGATGTTGTCGAAATGGAGGCCTATCCCGTCGCTACCGAAAAGCATCCCCACTCCGAGGAACAGGAGCAAGGCCGGCACTCCGAAACGTCCACCCGCTTTGCCTGCCAGTATGCTGGCGATGAACAGGATGGAGATGACAAGAAGAAAGAATTCTATCTGCATAACATCGATATTTTTTTTTCGCATCCCTGCCACACGTCTCCGTGGCGGGGATTACGTCCATTGTCTAAATTTGGTGTCCACAAATTCTACGGACAGAAAAGAAAAAAGGGGGGGGGGCGACGGAAATATCAAAGTCTGAGACAGCGCAGAAAATAGAGGTAGCCGCTCTGGGGGCAGAACGGCGAAAGGTAGGCAATCCCATACGGATGGAAACGACGCTGCATCTCCACAAAACAACCCTCCGCCATCGCAGAGCCGAAGGAGAGGAAACGGAGCGTGGTCGGGACGGAAACGGTGGGCTGTGCCACTGCCAGCACGTTTTCCATGCCGAGATCCTGCCACTGCGGGCAGTCGCTGCGCGAGGAATCCTGCGCCTCCTCTTCGACATCAACGGTGAGAGCCTGAGAACATGCCATGCCCGGCCACCCGACAAGCAGGAGCATCAACAGCACAGTCATATATGTCATGCGTCTCGCCATACATTTTCATAACGCACAACCGAGGATTTTATTGCTATCCGCACAAAAACAAAAATGCAACAGAGCCTGTCTCACAACAAGGCACGGAGTGCCAGCTCATAGCCCTTGAGGCCGAGGCCGCAGACCATGCCGCGGCACGCAGAGGTGACGAAAGAGTGGTGGCGATAGTCCTCGCGGGCGAAGATGTTGGAGAGGTGAACCTCGACCTTGGGCGCCGGGACGGCCAGCAGGGCGTCGCGCAGGGCCACGGAGGTGTGGCTGTAGCCGCCGAAGTTGACGATGAGGCCGTCGGCTTCAAAACCCACACGCTGGATATGGTCGATAAGTTCGCCCTCGACATTGCTCTGGTAGTAGCCCAACTTCACCTCCGGGAATGTATCGCGGAGGCTGTCGAGATACTGCTCCATGGTTGTGGAGCCATAGACCTCCGGCTCGCGGCGGCCAGTGAGATTGAGGTTGGGGCCGTTGATGATTTCTATCTGGTTCATGTTATGATAACGTATAAACAATACTTTTGTTGCACCTTATGCCATAATCAAGTGTAGCACCATGAACCTATAAGAAAGTCGTTATATAGGTAAGTTGTCCAGTAGACATTGAACAATATGGCGATGCTCAGCAGCGTGACGGCCACCCACGTCTTCATCTTCCGTCCGAAGAATACCAGCAAGGCCGATGCGAAGACCAGCCAACAACCACGAGTACGCGGATAGGAGAACAGGTCAATGCAAAGTACAGCGGCTACAATCATTGCCACGGCCATACCCCACTGCCAAGCCCGGTTCCTCTCCGCAGTGGCCATATCATAGAGCAGGAAGACGAAGAACGGTGTGCATGTAAGGAGCCTGGCCTGCGAATAAAGGCAGCCGTGCTGAGTGATGAAGGCAAGCAACACATTGCCCACGAAGAAGAGTACCGAGAGCATCCGCAACTGCGCCATAGGCCCCTTCCCGATACCCCGCCACAGCGAGAGCACAAGCCACACAAGCGATGGCACCGTGAGTATCAGCATCAGGGGCCACGTAACACTGCGCCCCATCTCGGTCCAGTCCGTCAGTGGCCAATCCGGCAACGACAAAGATTTACCCCAATAACGCTGCGATGCAGCATACTCGAACCAATGCTCGGCACCATAGAGACGTTGTACCACCATCACCACGAAGACTCCAAGCACTATCGGGGCCAGATGCCTTGCAACATCGAGGGCAAACTGCTTCCAGCCACCACGCGATGAGATGAAGTCCACCACGTCAACAACCAACCATGCCACAATCATGATATTGCCGGCTGCCCGGGTCATGCTGCCCAGCAGGAATCCCACGAAATAAATCCAATAGCGTTCCTTGACAAGGCCATACATGCCCAAGGCAATGCTGATGAAGAACAGTGCCTCGGAATAGGGTATCATGAAAATGACCGCATACGGAGCGCACAAAGGCAACAGCAGCGCCCAACGCGGTCGCCGGTCAGCAAAGAGCAACGCCATGAGGAGCAACCCCAAAGAGAATAGGCACCAATTGAAGACCGACACCCCGGCAGCCCCCAGTCCCGTCAGTCGCCACACGAGTGGAAACAGAGGGAAGAAAGCAAAAAAACCTGTCCATACATGGTCAGAATCGTACCCATACTGCCTGATCAAGTCGTAGATAGCGGCATCCCACGAGAGCATATCAACGTCGGCTGGCCTTGTGAAAGGCTTCTCCACCTTCTCCGTATACCACGATCCATCGTCTTGGGTCACCTTCTCGTAGATCTTCACTACAGAACTTACCTTGCGGTAGACACTTTCGGTCTGCAACATTTTCCCACACAATACCACCGCCCCGGCAAACAGCAATGCCGCCGCTGCCGTCAAAGCCGCTATCCAAAGCGGCGAGTCATGGCCTGCTTTCATGCCCAGTTTCATGTCCTGCTGGTTATAAAACCAAAGGGGCAGGCCAACATGGTGCCGACCTACCCCTCTTGATTTCAACTAATAAACTAATGAGTCAATCATTAGATGATACCCTGAGCAACCATGGCGTTGGCAACACGCATGAAGCCGGCGATGTTGGCGCCCTTCACGTAGTTGATGTGGCCGTCGGCCTCGCGACCGTGCTCGACGCACATGTCGTAGATGTTGTTCATGATGGTGTGGAGGTTCTTGTCGACCTCTTCGGCAGTCCAGTTGCGGTGCTCGGCGTTCTGGCAGATTTCGAGGCCAGAGGTGGCGACACCACCGGCGTTGACAGCCTTGCCGGGGCCGAAGGGTACCTTGGCAGCCTGGATGGCGGCGATGGCGGCGGGCTGGCAACCCATGTTGGAGACTTCAGCCACATACTTCACGCCATTGGCGAGGAGCATCTTGGCATCTTCCTCGGCGAGCTCGTTCTGGAAAGCGCAGGGCATAGCGATGTCGCACTTCACAATCCAAGCCTTCTTGCCGGCGGTGAACTTGGCCTGGCCGGGGAACTTGTCGGCCATGTCCTGAACCTTGTTGCGGTTCGAGGCACGCATGACGAGCATATAGTCGATCATCTCCTTGGTGATGCCGTTCTCAATCTCGCAGACACCGTCGGGACCGCTGATGGCGACGACCTTGGCGCCGAGTTCGACGGCCTTGATGGCAGCACCCCAAGCCACGTTGCCGAAGCCGGAGAGGGCAATGCGCTTGCCTTCCATCTTGTCGCCCTGCTGCTTCACCATGCGCTCGACATAGTAGATGGCGCCGAAGCCAGTGGCCTCGGGACGGATGAGGCTACCACCCCAGCCGTAGCTCTTGCCGGTGAGGGCACCGGTGGAGTGCTCGCGGGCGAGTTTCTTGTAGGCACCATAGAGGTAGCCGATTTCGCGGCCGCCCACTCCCACGTCGCCGGCAGGGCTGTCCTGGTCGGGACCGATGTTGCGCCACAGCTCATACATGAAAGCCTGGCAGAAGCGCATGATTTCGGCGTCGCTCTTTCCGACGGGGTCGAAATCGGAACCACCCTTACCACCACCGAGAGGCAGCATGGTGAGGCTGTTCTTGAAGATCTGCTCGAAGCCGAGGAACTTCAGCATGGAGACGTTGACGGCCTTGTGGAAGCGGAGACCACCCTTGTAGGCGCCGAGGGCGGCGTTGAACTGGACGCGGTAGCCGAGGTTGGTGCAAACCTCGCCCTTGTCGTTCACCCAGGTCACACGGAAAGTGAAGATACGGTCGGGCTCGACGATGCGCTCGACAATCTTGTTAGCCTCGAATTCGGGGTGTTTGTTGTATTCCTCTTCGATGGTCTCGAGGACCTCGCGGACGGCCTGCAAGTATTCGTTTTCACCGGGATGTTTGGCCTCCAGGTTGGCCATGATTTCGTTTACTTTCATGTTATTCAATTTATTATGTTAAACATTTATTTTATTTGAATACGGCAAATGTACACCTTTTTTTTAAATTGAAAAAAAAATTTTCATTATTTAACAAAAAACAGCCTTGCGGTTCAAAATCTCATCATATCTAACAATCTCATTCCCAAATCTTCAAGACATCATCTTCTTCCCAAATCCCTACCCTCTTTTTGTCATCCTCCTACCAACACCCACGGTGGTAGGAGATGGTAGGGATATGGTAGGGCAACGGAAGGTTTTGGGTGCCGGAGGGTGAGAGAAACGGATGCAAAAAAGGGCGCGTCGCTCCGATGAGCAACGCGCCCTTTTTGGGGGAACGACGGCATTCGAGAAAGGCGGAATGCTAATAGAAACAGGTGTCGACGAAATTCTTGATGCGGGGTTTGACATACTCCCGTTCCTCCATGAAGGACATGTGGCCCACATTGTCGAGGAGAAGCATCTCGGAGTGGTGGGGGAGCATGCCCTGGGTGACGGCAATCTCGAGGGGTATGCGGTTGTCGTTCTTGCCATAGACAAAGAGCACGGGAACTTCGAGTTGCTGGAGGACATCGATGCGCGAGGGGCGCGCCATCATGCCCTTCTGCGCGGCGAGGATGGCTTCGGCACGGGTCTCTATACATTGATCCTGAAGGTCTTTGATATCCTGCGAGAGGGCCATGCGGTTGCCCTCGTAGAAAAGCGAGGGTACGAAGCCCACGATGTAGGATGCACGGTTGTCGAGTACCTGGTCGCACACCGCCCGGCGATGCTCACACTGTGCGGGGGTGTCGGCCATGGCATGGGAGTTGACCAGACCCAGGCCACGGAGAGAATATGGATATTTGTCGGCAAACGCCAAAGCGACGTAGCCGCCCATGGAGTGGCCCACGAGGACGCACTGGTCGACACCGGCCTCGTCGAGGACTGCCTTGACGACACGTGCCATGAAATCCATGGAATGCACCTCGCAGAAAGTCTCAGTCTGCCCATGGCCGGGAAGGTCGATGGTGATGACGCGGAAGTCGTGCATATAGGTCAGCACGTATGAACTCCAGACATCGAGACTCTGGAGATACCCGTGGAGGAGCACGAGGGTCTTGGTGTTGCCGCGGCCTTCGTCGCGGTAGTGGACATTGCGTCCGTCGACTTTGAGAATACGATGTTGTTCCATATTGCTGTGGTTGGATGGTGTTTCTTTTTTTCAGGCTTCTTTCTTTTTCGGCTTTCTCCGGGCCGCATGGCATCGGGCATACACGGGGTGCCCCCTCCTACTGCTGCTCGCGGAAGCGCACGGCCACGGCAGACTTGCCCTTGGCCCTGACGTTGACGTTGCCGTAGGCAGAGACAATGATGCGCGAAGCTTCGATGCCGCGGCCTTCCATGAACTCACGAATCTGGCGTCCTCGGTCGAGAGAGATATTGTAGGCCAGCTTGTCGTCGCGACCGGCCACATCGATGCAGAATTCCACCACGCTGCCGGGCTGGTTGGAGAGGAAGCGCGCCAACTGTTCGAGCTGCACTTCGGCCACGGGGGTGAGAAGGTCGTCGGAACCCGCGAAGTCGACTGCATAGAGCGGCACCGGGGCGTCGGACTTTACCAGGACGGGGAATGTGTAGCCTTTGAGACGCTGCTTGGTCGTGGCACCGGGCTTCACCATGATGGCAGGGACAAAAGAGAGTCCGGCATCGCCCATGATGGTGTAGGTCTTCCCCTTATGGATGTTGACCGTCAGGGTGTTGCTCTCGCCGGAGCAGTCGACCACCTGGACGATGGACTGCTGGTCCATGTCGGCCACGCGGACACGCAGCAGGGCGCTCTCCATGCCGAGGATGTCGATGGTGTAGGGTTCGTAGGAGTTGGAAGCGTCGTGCGTGGTGGGGAAACTATAGGCGGCATAGGCTCCCAACGAGGAGTTGACGGAATAGTAGATGCGTTTCTCGTCGGGGCTGAAGCTGATGGTAGCCTCGGCGTAGCCGGAGTTGATCTCCTTGCCGATATTCTTGGGGGTGGACCACGAGGTCCAGTCCTGTGGGTCGGTACGGGTGGACATATAGATGTCGCCATAGCCCAGACCTCCGCGGCCGTCGGAGATGAAATAGAGTGTTTTGAGGTTGCGGCTAAGGATGGGGCTGCGTTCGCAGTAGGGAGTGTTGATGGTGGGTCCGAGGTTGACAGGGGTACCCCATGTGTTGTTATTATAAGGAATAAAATAGAGGTCGGTGGCCATGGCCGTGTCGCCATGGAAGTAGGCGCCGGAACCCTGGAGGTTGAAGCCGTTGGGGCGGTCGGAAGCCAGCAGGAGGCCACTGCCGTCGGGGAGCATGTAGGCATCAGTCTCTATATAGTCGGTGTTGACGGGATAGGGAAGGTTGTCGGTGATGCGCCAGTTCTCGCCATCGCGCTCGGCGATGAGGATATTGCCGTCGGTGCCGAAGAGCATGTGGTTTCCGTCGCCGAAAAATCCGAAAAGGGTGATGGCATCCGTGTTGACCACAGAGCTGAAAGTCACTTCGCCTGCCGGACGCCACTGACCTCCTTCCTTGACGGCAAAGCAGATGCGCCGGCTGGCACCCGCCGCACGGGTGAAGTAGAGGCGGCCGTCGGCAGCGTTGACGCAGGGGTTCATGACATGGTAGGTGGCAGAGAGTTCCTTCGTGGTATGGCGTCCGGTGGCGGGAGCCGCAAGCACCCGCTGCAACTCGGCATATTCGTTTTTGCAGACATTGTCGAAGCAGATGTCGAAGCGGCGCACTCGGTCGAGGGCGGCGGAATAGTTGCGAGTGGCGACCATCACCTGTATCATGCGCTGCAGGGGTACGATGGAGATACGCTTACCCGTGAGCTGACGCACATAGCCTGCATAGCGGTTATACTCCACTTCGAGAAAATCCTCCATGAGGTTGATACGGTCGATAATCTTGGCCGACTCGAGGTCGTTCTCGATGGCGCGTCGCAGGGGGTAGTCGGGGTTTTCGCGGTCGAAACGGCGTATGGGGTCGCCGTTGCCCTCGGCGGCATGCCAAGAATAATAGATGTTGTAGACATCGTTGTAGGCGGGGTCGAAGGAGAAGTTCTTGAGGTAGAAACGCGCTGCCGCCAAATCCTGCTGCGTGGACAGGAGGGCGCGCACCTCGGCCAGGGCCTTGTCGGCCAGAGAGATGTCGGGATAGTTCTTGGCGAAGAGGGCGAAATCCATGGGTGTCTTGCACTTGGCGTAGGTCACCTCGAGGAGTTTGTCCAACCGGTCGCGGGCCTGCTGGCTTTCGTCACTGGAAGGGTAGCGGTCGAGGAAGTCCATGTAGGCCTGCACATCGTTGCGCTTGCTGGCCACGGCGAAGGCCATGCGGCTCTTCTGCTTCTCGGCGGCACGCTGCACCGAGGGGCTTAGCGGATAGCGCGACGCCACGGCGTCGGCCTGCTCTTCATTGGTCACTCCTTCGAAGAGACCGGGAGCCAGACGGGCGATGCGCTGTTCCATCTGCTCGGCCTCGCTGGTGCCAGGGTAGATGTCGATGAAATGGTGGTAGGCATCGATGGTACCCTTGCGGAGGCATTCGTCGTAGACCTGGCTGATGCGGCGTTGGCGCAGCAGACGCACCAAGTCCATGTCAATGCCGAAGGCGTCGAGGTAGGTGTCGAGTTCCACGGCCGACAAGTCGGTGCGGACCTCGAGGGTGTTGTAGGCGGCGTCGATGATGGCCTGCTTGGTCTGCCGGATGGAGGTCAGGGTAATACCAAGACGCACCAGCCGGGACAGCTCGCCGGTATGGTCGTTCTCAATGAGATTGATGTGGCACGCCTCGGCCCGCTGGATATACTTCATGGCCATGGGCAGGTTGCGCATGGGATGGGAGTTGTCGAAATAGAACAGCGCCAGGTTGTAGAGTGCCTCCACGTTGTCGGGCGACTTCGAGTAGGCCTTGTTCAATTTGGAGAAGCGCCCCTGATAGTCGCTGAGGGAGTCGAGCAAATCGGACTGGGCCATGGCGGCGGTGGCCATGACGCAGCATCCCAATATCAACAATATCTTTTTCATCGTTTCTGCTACTTGATGGAACTCAGAATATCCTTGAATTCAAAATCCATTTCCTCGAAAGTGTCCTTGGTGGTTTCGAGGCGGAACTCGACAGTGGCACCGCGGTCCTTGAAATAGGTCATGTAGAACTGGTAGTCCTTCTGGTCGGCAGGGTTGGTATAGGTGCCCATATATCCGAGGCCACCCTTCGAGGGCAGTCCGTCGCCTTTGGAGTATTCGTTGATGGACTGGAAAGGCTGTACCTCATAGCGTTCGTAGGCCAACTCATAGATGTCGCCGCTATAGTTCTTGTTCACATATATGCGGAGGAAAGGCAGCACGGTGTCGCCTTCGGTGTCGGTCAGCACATGGCCGGTGTAGCAATAGAGATATACGTCGCCCCCTTCGGGGAGTTCGAAGGAACGGAGGTAGCGCCAGTCCTCGTTGTTGAGGCGGTAGGTGACACCGGTACCGGGGATGGTGAGCTGTGCCGAAGCCAGGCTGCCCACCAGAAGGAGCGCCGCGAGGAGGAATTGGTTCTTCTTGTTTCTATGTTTCATCTGTTAATCCTTTCGTTGTAAAAATCCATCAGCTGGTCGGCGAGCCTGCCTTCGTTGTACCGCTCGGCGATGAGTTTCTCCGCCGCGTGACCCACGCGGGAGCAGAATTCATCGTCGTCGAGACAGCGTTTTATCTGCGCTGCAAACTCGTCGGGAGTGTTGGCAATGAGTATGTTCTCTCCGTCAGTGTAGTCGATGCCCTGTGCCCCGACGGTGGTGGTGACTACAGTCTTGCCCACCGACATGGCCTCGATGATTTTCACCCTTATGCCGCTGCCACTGAGGAGGGGTACGACGTTGATTTTCTTGCTGCCGATGAAGTACATGGCATCGGGTACCTCGCCCACCACCGTGACACCCTCTATCTGCGCCTTCATCCAGCGTTCGGGCATCTTGCGGCCGGCGAGGTAGAGTTTGGCCTGCGGCACCTCGCGGTGCACCACGGGCCACACATCTTCGAGCAGCCAGCGGATGCTCTCTTGATTGGGCAGCCAGTCCATGGCGCCGATATGGAAGAGCGAGTTCTCTTCAGCCTGCACCTGGGGTATCTCCTCCGGCTCCACACCGAAAGGGATGACCGTCATGGGCTTGCGGCATCCGTTCTGGCGGAAATAGTCGGCATCGTTGCGGGTGATACAGACAATGCCGTCATAGTCGTTGACATGTTCCAGTTCATAGACCCGGAGCGTCAGGGAGAGATGTTTGAGATACCAACGTTTGAGGGGGTTGGAGCAACTCTGGGCCACACGTCGCCAGATGAGGTGTTCCACATTGTGGGCGCGGAGCATCACCACGGCCTTGGAGTGCTTGCGGATGAGCGGTACATAGGGTGTAAGGAAGATGCTCTCCACATGCACCACGTCGAACTCCTCAACGGAGAGAATTTCGCGGAGCTTGGCGGCGAAGGCGTCATTGATGTAGCGCTTGACGTGGTAGGATTCTCCGCAGAGCATGGCCATCAACGCCGGAAGGGGTTTCACGGCGAGGTCCACATAGACGTTCTCCAACCCTGTGCGGCTGCGATAGTGGTCGTCCACCTGCCCGGCCCTGACGGGGTGCTTGTCGGTCTCCACAGTCAACACCTTCACCTCGCAACCCTTGGACAGCAGACCCCGAGTGATGCTGTTCATGGCCATGGTGCCGCCGTCGACGGGCGGATAGGGCGGTTTGTTGCAGAGCTGGAGCACCTTCATATCCTTCAACAACGCGACATTGTACTTTTTATTGCGCTCGCGTATATTTTTTATTCTTCGGGCAATGCCTTAAAACCCTTGCCGAGAATTTCGGAACTCTCCATAATGTTGACGAAGGCGTTGGGGTCGATGCGGCGGATGCTGGAGCGGAGCTTCACCATGTCGGCACGGTCGAGGGTCACATAAATCATCTGGCGTTCAGCACCCTGGAAAAGGCCCTTACCCGAAAGGTAGGTGCCGCCGCGCTTGAGGTCGTTGATGATATAGTCCCGCACTGCCTCCATCTCGTCGGTGACGATGAACATGGTCTTGTAACTCTTCATGCCATCCACCACGAGGTCGATAATCTTGCCCTCGATGAAGATGATGACGAGCGAGTAAATGGGCAGGCGTATTTCGCCGAAGGCCACGAAGGTTGTCAGCGTGATGCATCCGTCGACAATCATCACGAGGGTGCCGAGGGAAATCTTGGTGTATTTGTGGATAATCATGGAGATGATGTCCGAGCCGCCGCTGGTGGCACCGCTGCGGAAGATGAGGCCGATGGCCACACCGTAGATGATGCCGGAGACCAGCGTGTTGAGCACATAGTCGGGGACAAAGCAGCGCAGCGTCGCGCCCTGCACCAGTTCCTGTCCGGGGATAACCACCAGGTCGGCGACGCGCCCGTTGTAGACGGCGTCCACGATACCGTTATGAATCACAGGGTCATAGCCCCAGATAACCTTCTCCATAAGGAGGGTGAAAAGGTTCATACAGATAATGGAGACGATGGTCTTCACACCAAAACGCGGGCCGAGGACAACAAAGCCGATGATGAGCAGCGGAATTTCCATGCAGAGGTTGTAGTAGGTGATGCCCCAAGGATGCAGGGCGTTGAAAACGTTGGAGAGACCGAAGGTGCCGCCGGGGGCAAGGTTGTAGGGGTTGACGAACATGACGTCGGCAATGGCGAAGAGAGCGCTGCCAACAATGATGAGCGCATAAGCCATCACCTCCTTTTTCCAGTTCACAGAGTTTTTGATATTTGTCATAAGTACTTTATTATTAGTAATTAATCCTGTTTTTTCACAAATATATTAATTTGCAAAGATACGAATAAAATTAAATTGGTTGCTGAAAAATTGAGCCTTGAGGAGTGAAAAAGAGAAAACGGAGCGCAGCGACCATGCCACGTTCCGTTTTTTGCGGAGCGACAAACGGGGCTCGAACCCGCGACCTGCGGCTTGGGAAGCCGCCGCTCTACCAACTGAGCTATTGTCGCATCAAAGCACACATAAAAACGGCGACATTTTCGTTTTATTGTGTACTGAAGAAAAATTTTTTTCAATCCCTTCTTCCGAGCAGACTCAGCAAACGGATGAAGAGGTTGATGACGTCGAGGTAAATATCCAAGGCCGAGTCGATAGCATTGTCGAGCGTTTTGGGATAGGCCTGCGACTTGGCAACGTCGTAGCCGATATATCCGGAGAAGAGGATGACGAAAATCCAGTCGAAAAGAGCGCCGCGATAGCCGAACAGGAAGGTGGCCACCACCTCGGCAAGAATGCCTGCGAAAAGGCCGAAAAAAAGCGTGCGGCCCAGACCGAGGAAAAACTGCGGCCTGACGATGGCCAGCAGTGCCATGGTGGCGATCACCATGGCTGTGAGAAGCATAGCCTTGATGACGATATCCGCAGGAAGTCCCGGAACAATGAGCGCCAGCATGACACCTATGGGCAGGACCACGAGGTTGTAGCCCAGAAACGACACAGCGGGATTCGACGACCTGGCAGCAAGCATAACGCCGAGAAGGGTAGGCACAATATAGCCTATGAGCAGCATCCAGGAACTCATGCCACTGAGTGCAGTCATCAGCGGCTCGGCGAAGTAGTAGACAATCACCGCGTTGAGCAGCAGTCCATAGACAAGCATACCCGTGAGGACAAGGTTGAACGACCTCGCCGAAAGGCGGTCGGCCTCGCAGCTCTGCAACCGCAACTGCTTGCGGTTCTCAAACGTTTCTGCAAACGATGTCTCCATTTTCAATTCTCAATTTTCACTTTGCGAAGTACTCGAACTGTCCGTTCTCGCTCTTTACGGTCACCTGTGCACGGTCGGAGGCCTCCACGCGGCCCACGATGCGGGCGTCGACGTTGAAGCTGCGGGCGATGTCGATGATGCCCCGGGCCGTGGCCTCGTCGGTGTAGAGCTCCATGCGGTGGCCCATGTTGAACACCTTGTACATCTCTTGCCAATCGGTCTGGCTCTCCTCGTGGATCATCTTGAAGAGGGGCGGCACGGGAAAGAGGTTGTCTTTGACAACGTGCAGGTTGTCCGCCTCGCCGATGAAATGCAGCACCTTGGTCTGCGCACCGCCGGAGCAGTGGATCATGCCATCGATTTTGGAGCGGTACTCGTCCAACACCTTGCGGACAATGGGGGCGTAGGTCCTTGTGGGCGAAAGCACCATGTGGCCTGCGTCGACACCCGCCACCTCGGTGGGGTCGGTGAGCAGCTTCGAGCCGCAGAAGACCACCTCCTCGGACAGGTCGCGGTCATAGCACATGGGGTAGCGTTCGGCGTAGACATGAGAGAATACATCGTGGCGTGCCGAGGTGAGGCCGTTGCTGCCCATGCCGCCGTTGTAGGCGGTCTCGTAGGTGGCCTGGCCGAAGGAGGCGAGGCCCACGATGACATTGCCGGCCTTGATACGGGCGTTGTCCACCACATCGGCGCGGCGCATACGTGCCGTCACCGTGCTGTCCACGATGATGGTGCGCACGAGGTCGCCCACGTCGGCCGTCTCGCCTCCGGTGAGCACCATGTCGATGCCCATGTCACGCATGGTCTGGCAGAACTCCTCGGTGCCGTTGATAACCGCCGAGATCACCTCGCCGGGCACCAGCTGCTTGTTCCTCCCAATGGTGGAGGAGAGGAGGATGTGGTCCAAAGCGCCCACGCAGAGCAGGTCGTCGGTGTTCATCACGATGGCATCCACCGCGATACCCTTCCACACCGAGAGGTCGCCCGTCTCTTTCCAGTACATGTAGGCCAGGCTGCTCTTGGTGCCTGCGCCGTCGGCATGCATGATGTTGCAATAGTCCTTGTCGCCCCCCAGCAGGTCGGGGATAATCTTGCAGAACGCCTTGGGATAAAGGCCCTTGTCTATATTCTTGATAGCGTTGTGAACGTCTTCTTTCGTGGCCGAAACACCACGCTGGTTGTATTTATCCATTTTTTTTCAATCCTCTGTTTTCAACAAAACATTTTTTTTCATCACGGCGACATGCAGTCCGGCGAGCCGGACCCGGGGTTGCCGCTGGTGGCGTCCCTATTGCGGACCACACGGTTGAAAGTGCCTATACGTGCAATACTCCATACCCGATTTGTTTTAAATTATTCCGTCCGCATCCGTTCCGCCACGCTGATTTTCCCGGCAGGAGTCTTTTGGCTCCGCTCGACGACAGTGGTTTATCTTCTCCTTGCCCCAGCCAGGCACACATCCCTTAAAACCCTGTGCTTCACTCAACAACACAATTTTCATCTGACGAAACTGCGATTTATCATCCTGCAAAAATACAAAAACTTTCCAAAACGGAGAAGTTTTTTTTGCATCGCTGTTGTAAGATTCGGAGTGGCGTCTACGTCTATTGGATAAAATTGAAAACAAACAAAAAAACGCAACGACATGAAAAAACTCACAGCAATCCTCATCTCAACGCTGGCCGTGGCGGCAACAGCCATGGGGCAGGAAAAGAAATGGCAACCTGAATACAGCGTAGGCCTCGGCGTCGCGACGCTCTTCGACTACCCCGCCCTCTCTGTCCAGGCCGACGACACACGCTCCTACACCGGAACCACCGCCACCTTCGGCTTCGGCATGCGTCATGTCAGCGGCGCTTACTACGGCCTGCGCTACGATCACTCGGCCTTCAACACCGCCTTCGTCGCCAACGACGAGCAGGCCACAATCCACAACATCGCCCTCGATGTGCGGTTCTCCACGATGCTCACCGCCAACCTCGAGTTGCAAATGAGCGCCACCCTCGGCCTGGCCATCCTCCACAACCAACTTGCCTCCGGCGGCACCGACTACAGCTTCAACCGCTTTGGCATGAGCAGCCGTTTGGAGCTGGGCATGCGCTACTACGCCTCCGACGACCTCTTCTTCTTCTTCAACGTCGGCCTGGGCAACGTAGCAGGCTTCTCAAACTCGCTCAACCTCCCGACGGGCATGGAACAGCAGCACCGCAACGTCATCTCTACGGGCCATGCCACGGGCGGCATAGGCTTCGGCTTCCGCCCCAAGCAGAAGAAGCTCAACATGGACGCCGAACTCGTCAACCACAGCCAGCCCCTGGAACTGGCCTGCTATGCCCGATAGCCCCTCCCCCACCCCTCCAAGAGTGTACCATCTTCTACCGCAGTAGGGGTTGACAAGAGGCGGGGAAGAAGCGGGGAAGAAGCGGGGAAGAAGATGGTGCCTACAAGATACAGAAAACCAGCGTTTTAAGTGTTATTTTAACATTTCACTCAAAACGCTGGTTTTCAAGCATTTGACTTTTCGCCATTTTGAGGTGCGGCGTCACCTTCAGGTGTCACTGGAGGATGACCTTGCACAGTGCCGTCCGTCCCTCGGAGGTGGCGCGGAGGAAGTAGACGCCGCGCGGCAGGGAGGAGACATCGAGAGCTGCAGGCTGTGAGTTTTGAGGTTTAAGTCTTGTGTCGAGGACGGTGCGTCCATGGAGGTCGAGGAACTGGACCCCGACTTCTGTCCCGAAGGCTTCGCCGAGGCAGACAGTGAGGGTGGCGCCGGCGGGGACGGGATAGACCGCAAGCGAAGCGTCGGGCGAGGCGGAAGGGCTGTCGATGGCGGCGGGGTCGGCGGCACGGAAATGGGCTGTGAGGAGGGTGTCGGAGGTGACGATGACATGGTACTCCGCCGTGCGGCTGCCGTCGCTCCAGGCCACGAACTGATAGCCCGGCAGGGGTGTGGCCACGAGGGGCGCCACATCGCTGTATTCGTATTCCCCGCCACCGGCGACGGTACCCATCGTGCTGTCGGCGATCTGCACGCTGACGGTGTAGAAGTGGTGGACGATGATTTCGCTCACCATGACGCTGGTATATCCGCGCCAGCGGAAAGCCAGGGCCACAGGGCCACGCAGGCTGTCGAGGATGAACTCAAAGCTGCTGTCGGCCTGGAAGCTGTCGAAGTGGACGAGGGATTGGAACGATGCCATGTCGGCGGGATTGTCCATCAGGCCCACGTCGACGTCTTCCCCTTCTCCGCGCATCACACTCACACGGAAGCGTATGACAGCACGGTGGCCGTCGCCAAGAAGCATGGGCGTGAGAGCGAAGTTGGTGGCAGTGTCCCCGTCGAAGCTCGACAGATAGTCGTAGAGTTGGAGACGGGCATTGAGAGAATCGGCAAAAACACGCACCAAGCCGTTGTCGCCGCCGAGGGCGATGTGCCAGCAGTCGGGCTGCGAAAGGTCGTCGTAGGCCGAGAAGTCCTCCACATAGGGCAGCGGCCGCGGCAGACAGAGGGTGGTGAAGGCCACGGCAAACTGCGGGTTGAAAAGGTTGAACTGCGGTAGGGATGCGTCGTAGCAGGCGGGGGCGACACTGACGGTGTGGGACGACTGCGGGGCGAGGCCGGTGAGCGTGTAGGTGGTGTCGGCGGTGGTACCCACGGCGACACTGTCGAGGTATACGGTCCACTGGCTCTGACCAGCCACAGGGTTCCACGCCACGGTAGCCGCGGTACTCTCGAGCCGTTTGAGGACAAGGTTGCCGACAGGACGACAAGGGGGAACAGGCTCAACGGCGAGGTCGGAGATGGTGGAACCCCACATGTTGGGCAAGAGAGCGATGTGGCGCGCGGAGCCGCTATAGCGGTCGAAGAAGAGGGTGAACTCCTGCGTGTCGGGCGAGAGGACGAGGGTGTCTATCCACTGCAGGTCGCTGCCGTCGGCCTCGCAGACACCGACATAGAGCATGGCGGTGACGCCGAAACCGCCGCCCCGCGCCGTGAGGCGCATCTGGAGGGTGTCGAGAGCGGCGTCGAAGGCAGGCGAGACGACGGGGACCTCGCCGCTGCCCAGGAGCCACAGGCCTCTGCCGTCGCTGAGGATAGTGTTGCGGCCCAACTGCCAGCAGGGTTGCTCCTCGTCGAGGCGGAAGTCTTCGTAGTAGGGCAGCGACACGGGGCCGCAGAGGGTGCGCACATAGCGGGGCAGGCTCCAAAGGGTGTCGCCCCCCTCGCACATCGAGGCCACCCGGACCTCATAGAGGCAGCCGGCAGAGAGGCCGGAGAGGATATGGGCGTCGTTGTCGTAGACGGTGTCGTCGACGGTCCACAGCATTTCGCCCACCTGGCGGTATTCCACACGCCATAAGGGTTCCACGCCGCGCTGGTCCCAGCTGAGGCGGATGCTGTGGGTGTCGGCCTCGGCCTCGACGACGGGGGGCAGGCAGCGCAGGGTGCTGCAGGGCCCCAGCAGGCGTATGTCGGGCACGATGCGGTTCATCATCGTGGCTTCAAAGTCAAGGCTGTCGGGATGGGGGTTGCTATAGTTGTCGCCATAGTGGAGAGTGCCTCCCATGCGCTTGTTGTGGGTAGCGAAGAGGACATATTGATTAATGTTGACAGAGTCGGTGTTGTCATCGATGGTGACCACGAGATTGCCACGAACGTCGAGGGGCACCGGGGTGGTGAAGTTGATGGTCACCCAACCGGTGTCGCGCAGGGAGAGGACATAGTCGTGGGCGGCGAGGGTGAGCCGGCTGGCGGGTATGGGCGCCGTGAAGGTGTCGGCCATGGTCTGGCCGATGTAGACGTCGATGAGGTGGTCGGAGCCATTCCCGTTGGAGAAGAGGACATGGTAGGCGATGCCGAAGAGGGTGTCCAGCGGCGCGGCAAGGAGCGAGGAATAGAGTGTCTGGGAGTAGGAGAACCGGAAGTCGGAAACGGGGATGACTCTGCTGTCGCGCAGGGTTTCGTCATTGCCATCGTCGGGAGTGTAGATTTCTTCGGCGCAGAAGGTGGCCGCCGGGGCGACAACGAAAGGTGGCGTCCATGCGGTGTCGTCGATGCAGATGCTGCGTATCACGCCGTCGTAGACATGTCCCGGCTGCAGGCCGTCGAGGTGGACCACGGTGTCGTTCTGCATCGTCCAGGGGCCGAGACGGGTGCTGTCGGCGCGGTCGGTTAGGTAAAGCTCGTATTGTTCAAGAGAGGCGACACCATAGGTAGCCGCGCGCCACGACACCACGGCACTGCGGGGGTCGTCGCTTTGCACCTCGACACCATAAACCCGCGGGCAGAAGGGCAGGGGGTCGATGGTGAGGTTGTCGACAATCAGGTAGTTGCCACGGGCAGCGTGGCGGAAGGCCACAGCCACATGGTCGCCAGGGGCCGACATGGTGCCGAACTGCACGAAGGCCGGCTGCCGGACAGCCATGCCTCGGTAGAGTGGCACGAAGGTGGTGGTGTCGCCCGGCACCGTCAGCACTCCGGCCTCGAAGTCGGCACTGTCCTCAGCCGACGAAGCCCAGAAGGAGACCAGCAACTCGTCGGCAGGAGCCTCGACAAGAGGTGAAAAGACGAAGGCACTGCCCGATGCGGCACCCAGATAAAGGACGCCTTCGGTGTTGTAATTGGGAGAAATGACAACGGCCGCGTTGCTGGGTGAGGAGCCCCAGCAGGCCGGCAGTCTGCTGGTGGAGTCGAACGAGAAGAAGGCCGGAAGGTCCACAATGCGGCATTCGGTAAGGAAGTCGACCTCGGCGAAGCGGCTTGTGTCGGTGGCGCCATTGCGCAGCGAGGCCACGCGGGCCGTATAGTGCGTGTTGGTGGCGAGGCCGCAAAGGGTCGCATCCGGGCCGTCGACAACGGTGTCGGCCACGCCGTCGATCTGCACCAGATAATGCTCTGCCATGCGGACGCTGTCCCATTGAAGGGTGGCACAGAAAGTCTCCACTTCGCCCACAGCAAGGTTCTCGGGCGGATAGAGCGTGCTGTCGCGGAAGACGTGGACATCATCCACCACAACACCGAAAACACCGTTGTATGACCTGCTTAAGCGCCAACGGATGGCCATCACGGCATCCGAGGGGATGGAATGGTCGCCGAAGGGGACAGTGTCGCGGAAGAATTCGGTGTGAGGGTCAAGGGTGCGCAGCGGGACGAAAAGTCCGATGCTGTCGACATATCCCACCGACAGGTTGCCATAGGTCATGCCTTCGGCCCGATAGGTGAGCGAGAGCGAAAGTTCGTGGATATCGGCATCGAAGCGGGGCAGGATGACGGTGGCGATAGTGGCCAGCGGCTGGGTGTACGCACTGCCACACCCAAAGAAGAGCGCATTGCCGGGGAGGTCGAGATTGCGGTAGTGGTCGACGACATGGGGCGCCAATGCCTCGGAGCCCGTCCACAGTGGGTGCCAGCAATCCGGAAGGAAGCCCGCCGTGTCGAAAGCCGTGGCCTCAAGGCCTTCGAAGTCCTCGAAATAGGGTACCGGCATGACCGTGCAATGTTGAACACGGACGATACTCACCACCGTGTCAGCGCCATAGGCGTTGCCGGCGATGACGGTGACGGTGTCGGTGCCACTGGTGCCGACGGGATAGAACAGTCGCCATTGGGCAAATCCCGCCGGCCTCACGGGGCTGCTCCACGAGGCTCCGAGGAGCGACGAATGCCATGAGACGGAGAGGCCGTTGGAGGAGCAGCCATTGACACCGGCCTGGACGAGGATGCTGTCGGGACTCTGCACCACTGTCGGACAGGTGAGCGAGACCACCTGCGGAAGGGGGTGGCTGAGGACGGGGAAGGACACCCAGTCGGTGTCGCTGCCGAAATTGGTATTGAACACCACGCGCACGGTATCGTTGCCCGAAGCCCCGGCAAGGTAGAACACATAGAGTTGCGAATCGCGCACCTCCGTAATGGCCCGACCGGCGGCGGCCATGGTGGAGAGCCATTCGAAATTGTGGTTGTCGAAATAGCAGTTGTTGTACGTGGCGTAGAAGTAGGTGGTGTCGCCCACATAGATGGAGTAGGGATATTGGGGGTAGAGCGTCACCTCGGGCTGGTAGACAAAGTTCACATTGACAAAGAACCGGGCGGTGTCGCTGCCGAATCGGTTGGTGGCCACGAAGGTGACGGTGTCGATACCGGGACCGGTGTAGCGGAAGCGCCATTGAAGGGTCTGGAGAGAGGAGCGAGAGGAGAAGCTGGTGTCGCGGAGCGTCGAATGGAAGGAGAAATGCAGGCTGTCAGCACCGCCCTCGAGGAGCGTGCCTTCAAAGAGAGCCTCGGCATCATTGAGGACGGACGAAGGTCCTGAGAGCGCCACACGAGGCGCGGCGGTGGGACGGAGTTCGACATTGTCGACATAGAGTGCGATGGATCCCGACGTCCAATGCACAGGGCGGTTGCGGAAAGCCACACGCACCATCTGACCCGCCCAAGGCGTTAGGTCGGCACTATAGCGTTTCTGCACCAAGGGCAGCGTCGTGTCGTGGACAAAGGCCGGAACGTAGGCCGAGAGGTCGGTGTAGCTGCTGTCCGGAGCCACCAGCACTTCGTAGTGGTGCTGGAAGTAGCCATTGTTCGTACTGGCATCCCAGAAGAGGTGCGGAAGCAAGGCGGTGTCGGTGGGTATGAGGAGAGGTTTGGAGACAATCCAACTGTCGACAGTGTCGCTGGTGCCATCGGAGGCGAGCATGATGTAGTTGGTATACTGCGGCGTGTAGAGTCGCCAATTGCTTCCCGCAGGGGCATACCAGCAATCGAATCCTTCGGAGAAGTCGTCGCGCCACGGCAGGGTGAGAGCCGGGGTGCAGTCCTGCACCGTGAAGGTACGCACGAGGGTGTCGGTGCCATAGGCGTTGAGGGCGACGAGGGTGATGGTGTCCACACCGCCTGTGCTGTAGCGTATGCGCAGGGTGTCGCCGCTGGCCACGAAAGAGGCAAGGCCCGCGGAAGCCATGGCGGAGTGCCACTCGTAGCGCAGACTGTCGGTAGAGCCATAGCGCATGAGGGCAGTGCAGAGGGCGAGGCTGTCGGTGACGGCCTTGGCGGGCACGACTATATCGTGGAGCTTGGGCAACGTGTCGTAGTCCACGGCGACGGAATAGAGCTCCACTGAGGACCGAGTGTTAGACACCAGCGCCAACCGTATGGTCTGACCGGCGTAGGGTTCGAGGAGGACCTTGCGGGTGGCGTCTACGGTGAGGCAAGGCCACGAGGCTATTTCCACATAGTCGGCTGTGTCGGTGCTGCCGGTGGAGCACACCAACACCCGAAAACATGTACGCACAACACTGAACGAAATCGCCAGGTTGTGGGCATCGGCGGGAATGGCCATAGGAGGCAGAAGGATATACGCCCCCACAGCGTTGGACTTCAGGATGCCCTCGTGGGAAGAACTTGCCCCTCCGTCTTCGTTGGTGACTCTCGAACTACGGCTGGCGTATGTATATCCAACGATGTCCCAACACTGGATGCCAGACTCGTCGGCGAGGTCTGTCTGCCAAGGAAAGGTGTCGATAACAGGGCAGACCTGGAGGAGGAGGGTGTCGAAGGCGGAGCCATAGGCATTGGTCGCCACGAGGACGATGGTGTCCACGCCATCGGCAGCGTAGGCGACGCTGAAAATGGAACTGGCGGAGGTGTCGGAAAGGCTTTGGCCTGTGAGCGACGAGTGCCAACTGTAGACCAAGCCGACAGTGTCGCCCTCCGACAAGTGGGCGGCGAAACGGGCGGTGCCGCCCTGCGAGGCATGGTGCGGCGACTCGACAGCAAGCACAGGTTCGCGCATGTAGCGCACCTCGATGTCGTCGAGATAGAGGATGGCACTCGAAGTCTGACCCACCACGTCGAAGGCCAGCCTCACCGTGCGGCCCGACAGGCTGTCGAGAGCGGCCTCGAAACGGCTGTAGGCGGTGGTCAACTGGCTTCCCTCCACCACAAGGAGGGTGTCGGCCACCTGCGTCGCCGTCGCCTCGTAGGCATCGTAGGCCAGCAACGCCACACGGCGCCAGGCTGCGCTGCCGCGCTTCATCTGCCACGACATCCGCAGCATATAGGCATCGGAAGGTATCACCATGGGTTGCGACACCAGTTGCTTTGTAGCCACCTGACCGGTGGCACGCACCGCTGCCGCCGTGCCGTCCACGCCGCCCGTGGCGTTATGCTGCCAGCCCGTGCCATCGCCCTCCTGCTGCCGGCAGTCGATGCCACGCTCGAAGTGTTCCCGCCATGGGTAGGCCAACACCGGGCGGCAGTCGGCGACATTGACCACCAGCGTGGCCGTGTCGCTGCCGTAGATGTTCGTGTGTACCACTGTCAGGGTGTCCACGCCATCCTCGGTGTAGACCCACCGCAGCGTGTCATCGGCGGCGAAGGCTCCCCGCATCGACGAGGTCCAGGCATGGCTCTCGCCGATGGCTACGCCGGTGAGGAGATGGCAGACGGCAGCCAGAGTGTCGCCCACATGGGCGTAGCAGGGCGAGGTGGCAAGGGGCTGCATGGCGTTGTCGAAAAGAAGGAGTTCAATCTCCGGCTCCAGATATTGCCTCACCATGAAGTTGTCTACATATACATACCGCCCTCCGTTGCCGGTGCGGGCGAAGCACACCTTCACACGATGGCCACGAACGGCATCGAGGGAGAAACGATAGGTGGTGTAGCTGCCAACGACCTCGTTCAGCACAGCCAAGGTAGTCCACTGCGACTCCGAAGGCAGACCCGCAGTAGTGTCGACCACAACCACACGCACCTCCACCGTCGGGACCGTGCCGGAGAGGGCCTCGCTCTTGTAGGAGAATTCCAACGTGATGCCGTCGCCGTCGGGCAGGTTCAGCTCGGGCGACACCAACCATGTGTCGTAGTTCACCGCATAGGTCTGTCCGCAGCGCATGGCACTCGACGAATAGCCCCAGCGCGGACCCAGCATGACGGCGTCGTAGTGCGACGTCTCCCAGCAGGCACCCTGCTGCTGGTTGTCGAAACCGCAGCTCCACGGCAGGTGTGCCACCGAGGGGCCGCAGACGGTGCTGAACGAGAAGTTGCGCGTGCGCAGGCTCGCATGAGTGCTGTCGCATACGCGCTGCACGGTGCCGCTATAGGTGGTGAACGGATTGAAGCGGTTATTGATTGTCAAATAGTTACTGCTGGACAACCAAAGAGTGTCGATACCGGCAGCGGGGATCCTCACCCTCAGGTCTGCCACGTCGCCTCTGCTCAGCGTGAGGCTGGCAGGATTGTTGCCCGTAGTGTTCACCGAGGCTGGATAGGGACACAGGATGCTGTCTGGCGACAGCATATACCAGCGCCACTCGGCAGGCCACACCATATTGCGCTGCACCGGGTTGTTGCCGCTGTCCCAGCGCACGGCGCTGTGGGTGGCAAAGTCGACGAAGACGACATCACAATTCGAACCCGAAGCGGCCACCCATCCGTTTTGCGTCGAGGGATCGAAACCGCCGTCCGACGGACCGTAGACGATGCGCACTCCCGCAGCCAGGAGGTGTACCTGGAAACTCACATGATTCAGGCTGGTGTAGTCCTGCAAGCGTGTCTCCACAACCACGGCCTGTTCGCCGCCAATCGTGGTGCGCGCCATGCGTGTGTAGCAGAGGGTGTCGAAGCATCCCCGGGCACCGAAAGGCTCCACCTTGGGGTAGTTGACGGCGTCGCGGCCCAGAGGCTGCGAATAATAGCCGCTGCTGGCAAGGCTCCGGTCACCGAGATGCACGGTGCCGTTGATGTTCACGGAGAACTGCGTGTAGGTCGTGCCGGCAAACTCCACCGGGAACCCGATGTCCACCACGCCCGAAACACCGGAGATCTTCATTCCCGGATCGATAAGCATCGAGTCCTTGACCCCGAGGTCGACCCACAGCGTGCTGTCCACGCCGGTGCTGAAGCCCCAATTGTCGATAATCGTCTGCGCCTGCGTCGCCACGCCCGCCATCAGAGCCGCCAGCCACATGAGTATCTTTTTCTTCATCTTCATCATCTTTCTATCGTTATTAGGTAAAAAAAAACGCCAAACAATTTTTTTTTCGTATACATTGTAACCGCGTTTCCCCCAAATCTCTACAAGGCCTTTCTGTTTTAACATAAATTAACGCGCATTGGATTAAAGTCATCAAAGCGACCTGTGGAACAGCCTGTGCCAAGCCGACTACAGCTCCACCCCAAAATCACCAATCCACTACTTTGTCTACTATTTCCCTCTGCTCTCCTGCAGTGCGGCGCAGGTAGATGCGTGTGGTTTCTATGCTCTCGTGGCCCATAAGGTCGGCTAATAGAGCTATATCGTTGCAGCGTTCGATGAAATTCTTCGCAAAGCGGTGACGGAACGAGTGTGGGTACACCACTTTCGTGTCTATGCCGTAGCGTATGGCTATGGTTTTCAGTTGTTGTGCTATACCGCGGGCGGTGATGCGTCCGCCACCGCGGTTGCGGAAAAGGTAGCCCGAAGTCTGCCCTCGCTCCGCCAACCAGCCGACAGCTTCCTTTTGCAGATTGCGAGGGATGTATATCCTTCTAACTTTGCCACCTTTCCCGTACAGGTCTATATACCCCAGACTCACATGTTCGGCTTTAAGTTGTAACAGCTCGCTCACCCTCGCTCCCGTTGCAGCAAGAAACCGAACTACGAAGTACCAGTCGCGGTTGCCGTCCCTCAGCAGACTGGCTTTCAAGTATTCGTAATCAGCCTCGCTGATGACATTCTCCAAATAAGGCCGTTGTTGCACTTTCACCGATTTCAGGCGCCAACCCTCTTTGCCGCAGAAACGCAAGTAGCGGTTCAGCGCCTGTAGTCGCAGATTCACCGTCCGAGGGCTATATTGCTCTATTAGGTAGTTCTTGTGCAGAATCAGGCTTGTCTTCGTCAGTTCGCGGTGCTGTCTTTCGTATTCCTCAACGGCATAGACGTATGCCGCCACCGTATTGGCCGACATCCCATGTTGTTCCAAATGTTCTTTGAATTGCTGTAGCATAATCGTCTGTTTTTAGTTGTACAATCGCTCCAAAGATAATGAACATCGCCTATCGGACAGTGCCGATAATTCCCATTATGAGAAGTCGGCC
>JAFVAM010000077.1 GCA_017480525.1 Bacteroidales bacterium
GACACGCTGCCCATCGTGCTGCTGGCCGTCAGCAGGGTCACCGTGTAGGTGGTGGGCTGCGGCGGGTTCTGGCCGTCGGCCTCGAAGGTGGCCGTCAGGGCGAGGTTGGAGGAGACGGTGGCGGTGTAGGGGTTGGCGGTGGAGACCTGCGTGGTGCCGCTCGTCCAGGCCACGAAGTGGTAGCCGCTGTTGGCGGTGGCCGTGAAGGTCACCTGAGTGCCTTCGTTGACGATGCCGCTGGGCGAAACCGTGGCGCTGCCCATGGTGGCGTCGGCCGTAGCGGCGCTGACGGTGTACTGCACGGGCTGCGGCGGGTAGCTGCCAGCGTTGGCCACGGTGAGGCTGAGAGCGTCGATAAGGATGTAGTTCTGGTCGTAACTGTCGTGATGGTGGAAAGCGAGGTAGATGCTCTGGCCGGCATAGGTGCTGAGGTCGAGCGTGTGGAGACGCCATACACCGTCGTTGGATGTCGGGGTGATGTCGGTGAGGAGGGTGAAGTTGGCGGTGTCGGTGGTGGTGGTGGAGACAAGCACGGCGTAGCGGTCCACGGGGTACTCGTCGTTGACGCGGGCGTACCAGCTGAAGGTCACGGTGTCCGCGCTGGGCAACACAAAGTGGGGGGAGAAGAGCCACTCGTCGGCATGGTATTCGCTGCCGTTCCAGGAGAAGGAGCCTATGCAGCCTGTGCCTTCGTAGGCGGTAACATCACTGATGGTCGCGCTCTTCCAGCCGTTGCCGGCGCCGTCCACGTCAAAGGGGGTCCAGCAGCCGGTGCCGTTGTCGAAGCTCTCATGGTAAGGGAAGGAGGCGACAGCTTCGCACGCGGTGGAGAAGGAGACCTCGCGCCAACCGCTGTAACCGCCGCTGGAGCAGACGACGCGCACGTTGACGTGGTAGAAGGTGGCCGGATTGAGACCCGTGAGGGCGGTGCTGGTGTCGGTGATGGTGCCGGGGAGGTAGATTGTATCGGTGCCGCTGACGTAGGCCACCTGATAGCCCGCACCTGCCGAGGAAGCCCAAGCGATGTCGGCACTGTTGGTGGTGACGTTGCTCACAGTAGCGCTGGCGGGACGGTTGCACGAGGGGATGGGTTCGATGAGGATGTCGTCGACGGTGAGGTAGGCATACTGGCCGGTGGTGGTGGCGCGGAAGGCGACGCACACCTGGTCGGTGGAGGAGAGCGACGAGGTGACAAACTCATATTCCTCGAGGTCCGCGGTGCTGTCGGTGCCCATGGTCCAGAGGGCCTGGAAGGTGGAGGCATCGGAGGGGTCGGTCATGATGCCGGCCTCGAAAGTGCCGGTGGTGTTGAACATATAGCCCTTGGTCCAGAAGCTGACGTGGAGGTCGTTGCCCGCGTGGTTCACTATGGGGGTGGCAATCAGGTTGGCCGAAGTGGTGGGATAGAAGAAGAGGGACTTGTCGCTGTTGTGGGCATATTCGGAATTGTACCATGCGGCGGGAGTGGTGTAGTACTGGCCGTTGTAGTAGTAGGCGGAGGCGGTGACGACAGTCCAGCAATTGACGGGGGCGAGGAGGGAGTACTGCTCGAAGCCGATGGCGACAGGCACATCGAGATTGGTGCAGAGGGTGGTGAAGCTGCCGCTGACGGGCAAGCTGACATCCTCGGTGCCGCAGACAGCCTCGACAGCCACGCTGTAGGAGGTGGCGGCAGTGAGGCCTGTGGCGACATAGAACGTGTCGTTGACGGTCACGGGGCTGTCGCCGTTGAGGGAAATCTGCCAGGAGGTCTCGGAGCCGACCGGGTGCCAGCTGACGGTGGCGCCGGTGGCGTCGATGTTGCTGATGGCAAGGTTGACGGGAGCCGGGCAGGAGAGCCTGTTGACATAAACATTATCGATGGCGGCAGGGGGATTGGAGCCATAGCTGTCGTCGTTGGCCCACATGAAGACCATGTAGTATGTACCAGGTGTGGTGATAGAGAAGATGCCCGACACATTCTGCCAGTTGGACTGTTCGCTCATCTCGCCGTTGCCCAGGTCTGTCCAACCCGTGGGGGTGGCGGTGCTGTAGTTGTAGGTCGAGGTGCCGCCATCAGGGCTTTGACCCGCAGTGAAAGTGGCGGAGCCAGGGGCAATCCAGGCGCGGAGGTAGTCGTAGGAATACTCGCCGTAGGCTTTCCAGTCGAAGGAGTAAGCATAGTCACCCGCATCTTCGAAGTCGAAAGCCCGGACAGCGTAGGAGAAGGAAGCGGACGAAGTGGAGTAGGCATTGGAGGCTCCGCTGCTGCTGCTGATGTAGAGGGCGTTGCTGCCTCCGTTGCTGGTGGCGCTGCCGATATGCCAGCCATTGTTGCTGTTGAAGGTCTGCCAATAAAGGTCCTGTCCGGTTTCAAAGCCACTGCTATAGGGAAAATCACTGACAACAGAGCTGTCCATGCAGACGAAAGTGACCATGGCCGCGGTGCTGGTATCGTCCACACCGCAAAAAGCACGCAGACGCACGGTGTACACGGTAGACTCGGCGAGGTTGGTGAAGGTGTATGGGTTGGAGCTGATTGATTCCCATTCGCCGCCGTTGAGGCTGACGAGCCAGGAGGTCTCCGTGCCACGGGCGGACCACGCAATGGTGGCCTCGTTGGACTGCAGGTTGGTGACTGTCAAGCCCGCAGGTGCGGGGCATGTGATGGCCTCGCAGGGGGTGGCAAACGTGATGATTTCATCGCCGCTGTCGTAGTCAGCGCAGGCGACATTCGACAGGATAGTGTCTCCCCCACCCGTCACGACGGAGAAAAAACTCTCCTCATAGTCGTCGTAACCGCTGAATACCAACCGCACAGGGTCGCTGGCACAGACACTGACGGTCTGCTGGCTGCTGTAGCCACTGCTGATCGTGGCGGAACCACGGAGTGTGGATCCTTGGTAGACGCGGACATAGAAGTTGTAGTCTTCTTCGTCGTACCATCCGTCGCCATAATCGTCCTCCATCAGGATGGTGACGTTGCACGTCGTGTCTGTGCATCCAGACAACTGGGCCCGGGTCCCGATAGGAATCAACATTGCCACAAAGGCAAGAAAAATGTAATACCGTTTCATAATGTTTTTTTAGATTAATATTTTTTTGCTCGTACTCATCTTTTTTGGTTAAAAATATACAATTACCCCCCCCCGTTCACATTGTCGACAGACAGCAAATGGAAGTAGACAGGAGTTGTGGGAAGCAGCGCAAGTAGTTAATAGTCAACCTCTGCAGCAATTCTATCGTTGACAGAGGGATATACAAATATACAAAAAAAATGAATTTTCCACAACAAAAAAGCAAATGCCCACCCTCCAGCACAAGGACATTGCATGTGCAGGCATCCTCCGTGATCCTTGTAGGCAACCTCCTTGTTCCGTCACCCGGCAGGCTGGAACGCCCCCCGGCAGGAGGCCTGCGGCATGGCATCCCCGCTCCATCGCCCTACCATGTTCCACTGTGGTAAATCTTGGACAGAGGAAGGAAAGAGGATGGTAAGACCATGGGAAGAGGATGGTACCCTCCTCATTCCTGGAAATGTGGCTGTTATGAAAAGCGATAAAAAAGCGAAAGTGTAACATTTTCCGTTACACTTTCGCCTTTCTGCCCCGATGGGGAAGGGTACTGGCAAGGAGCAGTCAGTACTGCTCCTTGTCGTTGGGGAAGTCGCAGTTCTTGACGTCGCTGATGTAGTGGCGGATGGCGTTGGTGATGTCCTCACCGAAGGTGCCGTAGGTGCGTAGATAGCGGGGTTTGAACTGCTGTGTGATGCCGAGCATGTCCTGAAGGACGAGAACCTGGCCGTCGGTGTGGGGGCCTGCGCCGATGCCGATGGTGGGGATTTTCAGTTCGGAGGTGACTTCGGCGGCGAGCTTGGCGGGGATTTTCTCCAGCACGATGGAGAAGCATCCGGCCTCCTGGAGGATGAGGGCATCCTTTTTGAGCCGTTCGGCCTCCTCTTCCTCGGTGGCGCGGACGGCGTAGGTGCCGAACTTGTTGATGCTCTGCGGCGTGAGGCCGAGGTGGCCCATGATGGGGATGCCGGCGGAGAGGATGCGCTGCACACTCTCGAGGATTTCTTCGCCGCCCTCCATCTTGATGGCGTCGGCGCCGGTCTCCTTCATGATGCGGATGGCGGAGGCGAGGGCCTGCTTGGAGTTGCCCTGGTAGGTGCCGAAGGGCATGTCGACGACCACGAGGGCGCGCTTGATGGCGCGGACCACGGAGGTGGCGTAGACAATCATCTCGTCGAGGGTGATGGGGAGGGTGGTCTTGTGGCCTTGCATGACGTTGGCGGCGGAATCGCCGACGAGGACAACGTCGATTTTGGTGCTCTCGAGGAGCGAGGCCATGGAGTAGTCGTAGGCCGTGAGCATGGCGATTTTCTCGCCGTGAAGTTTCATGTTCTGCAGGACACGTGTGGTGACCTTGGTCACGTCGGTTTGCAAGTAAGCCATGATTTGGGTTTTGGTTTCTGTTTTATTGATTATTTATTCCGCAGGCAGGGGTGCCTGCGCAGCATGTCATTCGATGATTTCGTCGGGGTCGGCGATGCGGCGGCGGCTGTTTTTCTCCACACCCTTCGCAGGGGTTTCCTCCTCCTGGTCGGGGGCGATGCGGAAGAGGGCCCGGAGCGCCTTGCGCAGCTCGTACTCGCCATGCTTGCCGACACGGTAGGCCACAAAGAACCGCTTGCCCACAGCGAAAGCGGCGGCCTCGGTGGGGCTGTCGACCTCGTAGAAATAGTCCTTGAGTTCCTTTTCGGAGATGCGTTTGCCGAGGTAAATGGTGTCGAACTGCGCGACGCTGATGGGTGCCTGAAGCATGAGTTCGCCCTTGCCGGGGAGCTTGCGCGTGGGGAGCGACTTGTATTCTATGCCGCGCGAGGTCTTCACCTTGGCGAAGAATTTGAGCTTGGCCTCGACCTGTTCGGGGGTGGCGGGGATGCGGAGGAAGACGGAGTCTTTCTGTTCGAGTTCGCACTCTCCGGGTGCGCGACCGAAGTTGCTGCTGACGACGACATAGCCCGCCTGGACGATAATCTGCTTGGGATGCGGGACAAGGCTGTAGCGCTCAACGGTGGTCTTATAGTCGAGGTGGTCGTCGACCTTGATTTCCAAGTTGCCGGGGCAGGTGTCCTTGGTGCCGTCGACAGAATAGATGGAGCCGCGGGAGAGGAGGAGCTGTGCATAGTAGCCCCTGACAAGGCTGTCGGCTTCGGGCATGAAGCATCCGCGCACGGTGCCCACACACTCGTCGGGATTGTTGCGGAAGGTGACGAGGACGGTGTTGGCCAAGGGGACGCTCTTGTTGAGCATGAGGCGCTCGGAAGGGAGCTGGGCGCTGTTGTAGACCGCCGTGGACAGAGGCACCTCGAAGCGTATGGTCTCCGTGGTGTCGCCGTGGCAGGAACAGCGGATGGGGTTGACGGCATAGCGGATGGGGAAGGCGGAGTGGCAGCGCATGGCGAAATAGCGCACCACGGCGTCGGCACGGTGGCGCGCCAGAGCCTCGTCGGAACCGCCATAGCTCTCCACGGTCATGGTGTAGAGCATGGGGTTGGAGGGCGAGAAGGCTATGCGATAGGCCGAGTCGAGGAGGTCGAGGTCGTCGACGAGGAAGGTGGAGTCATCGCCGGGAATGGCGAGGAGAAGATGGAAGACCTCAGGGGTGGTGAGGGCCTTCTGCATGTTTTTCACAGGCTTGAGCGACGGGACATAGAGCCCCGACTGCGCACTGAGCGTGGCCAACGGCATGTGGAGCGCCGCGAAGAGTGCGGCGGCTGTGAACAGCTTTTTCATGACTTGAGAAGCTCGGTGATAATCTGGTCTGTGGTGATGCCTTCGGCCTCGGCGAAATAGTTGCGGACGATACGGTGGCGGAGGACATTGCAGGCTACGGCCCGGACATCGTCGGCGTCGGGCGAATACTTGCCCCGGAGGGCGGCAAAGGTGCGGGCGCCCATGATGAGATACTGCGATGCGCGAGGGCCGGCACCCCAGGAGATATACTTCGCAGCCAGCCCCTGCCGACTGTCGGAGGCTGTGGGGCGTGTGCGTCCCACCAGGCCCACGGCGTATTCCACCACATTGTCGGGTACCGGCATGTGGCGTATGGCCTCCTGAAAGGCAAGGATTTCGTCGGCGCCGAGCACACGGGACACCGAGGTGTGCTGCGAGACGGTGGTCTGCTTGACAATCTGAACCTCCTCGTCGAAGGAGGGATAGTCGAGGCGGACATTGAACATGAAACGGTCGAGCTGTGCCTCCGGCAAGGGATATGTACCCTCCTGCTCGATGGGGTTTTGAGTGGCGAGGACAAAGAAAGGACGGGGCAGCGGATAGGTGGTGCCGCTGACGGTGACCTTGCGCTCCTGCATGGCCTCGAGGAGAGCGGCCTGCGTCTTGGGCGGGGTGCGGTTAATCTCGTCGGCGAGGACCACAGAGGCGAAGAGGGGACCCTGGATGAACTTGAAATTGCGGTCGCGGTCGAGGATTTCGCTGCCCGTGATGTCGGAGGGCATAAGGTCGGGGGTGAACTGGATGCGGTTGAACGAGAGGCCGAGGGTCTGCGCCAGCGTGTTGACCATGAGGGTCTTGGCCAATCCCGGAACTCCGAGGAGGAGGCAATGGCCTCCCGTGAAGAGGGTGAGCAGCAGCGAATCGACGGCTTCGTTCTGTCCAACAATGACATGGCCCATCTCCGACTTGAGGGCGGCGTATTTTTCGACCAGAAGGTCCAGTTGTTCTTTGTCGGTCATATTGCGCTTACAACTTTCAATTCCTGTGTATGTCTTTATCTTGTCTCATCTGCCCAAAGGGCCGAGGTTTTCGAAGGTGCAGTTCTTGAACTCGTCGGCCAGGCGGATGTAGGTCCTGGCGGCCTGCCGACGGGCCCACTCCAGCATGCGCTTCTGCTTGGCATCGGCCAAGGCGGCATTGTAGATGTTGTCGTAGTCGTCGACAAGGTTGGCCCTGTGCGACGGATATTTCCTGTTGAGGCGGACGATGCGGTAGGCATCGTGGTTGTCTTCGGTCTTGAAAGCGGTGGCGTTGGAAATCTGACCCACATCCATGCCGGGGATGCCGACGGAATAGTAGCTCTGCTTGACGGCATCGGCGTCGAAACGGCTGCTGCCGTCGACGCTGTTGGTGACAAAGCCACCCTGCTTGGCATTGGCGGCGGTGCTGTAGCGCTTGGCAGCGTCCTCGAAAGAGAGGTTGCCGGAACGTATCTCGGTGGCGAGACTGTCGAGCTTCATACGCGCCTGCAGGAGGTCTTCGGGCGACACCTTGGGCGAGATGAGGATATGGCGCACATTGACAGTGTTGCCGCGACGCTCGATGAGCTGGATGATGTGGAAGCCGAACTGTGTCTCGATGATGGGCGACACCTCGCCGGGTTTGAGGGCGAAAGCGGCAGACTCGAACTCCTGCACCATCTTGCCGCGGGCGAAGAAGCCTGTCTCGCCACCCTTGCGGGCGGTGCCGGGGTCCTGCGAATAGAGCGCTGCCAGCATGGAGAAGCTCTCGCCGTTGACCACACGCTCGCGCAGGGTGCCGAGTTCGGTGCGCACACGGTCACGTTCCTCTTCCGACACCACGGGTTCGATGACAATCTCCGAAAGCTCGTAGCGCTCGGACATCATGGGAAGGCTGTCGGCAGGGAGGTTGTTGAAGAACTCCGTCACCTCGGCAGGCGTCACCTTGACGCCTTCGGTGATCTGGTATTCAACACTGCGGCTCAGGAGGCTGTTTCTGATCATGCGCTCATACTGTTCCTTGAGTTCGTCGTAGGAGAACCCCGTGGCTTCGCGCAGGGCCTCACGGGAGCCGTACTGCTGCATATCGTTGTCGAGGAAGCGCTGGAGATACTGGTTCACCTCGGCGTCGCTGACCTCCACGCTGTCCACCTCGCCTTTGTGGATAAGGAGCTGCGAGAGCACCAGGTTCTCCAGGATGGCACACCGCGTAGCCTCGGCGTTGCCCGCGCCGGAGCGCAGACGCATCTGGGCGTAGGTTCTGTCGATGTCGGAATATTTGACGATATTCTTTCCCACAACGGCAGCCACGCCGTCCACCAGGGTGCCGCTGGATGCCGCAGGCTGCGCGTGGGCCGTCAGCCCCGCCATCGTCGCCATCGCAAACACAATCGCTGCTCTTTTTGCTTTTCTCATCTCTCTTTCGTTTTTTTCAGTTCCTATAATTTTCTGACCACATGCCCCCCCTCTTCGGCTTCTTTCAAGAGGTCGGACTGTAGGTTGTTAAGAATCTCTATTTTTCTGTGGTTCAATATAATCAGTCGGATATTGTCGCGCGCCAGCTCCAACGGCATCACGTCGTCGCTCACCTTGTAGTCGAGGATGCGGGCAGCATAGAAGAGACTGTCGTCCCTGAGGGTGATGGTGCGGTGCTGGCGGAGGAAAAGGCCTTCGTTGTATGCCGTCACAGGCACACTGGCCTGCAGCGTAACAAAGGGAATCCACGCCGTAGCATCGTAGTAGCCGTTGAGTCCGTGGCGCGATGCCACCTCCTGAAGTTCCATCACTTCCTCGTCGCGGAACAATGGCTTCTCAATGATTTTCTTCAGCCTGCCCACCACGGGCGACTTAAGCGGAGCCACCACATAGACGGCCTTGACGATGCTGTTTTTCAGCAGGAAATCTCCCTTGTGGGAGGCGAAATATTCGTTTATTTCCCGAAATCTCACCGTACTGTCGAGCAACTGGTCCACAATTTGCCGCTCGTAGGCATAGGCCAGGAGACTGTTCTTGTATTCCTGCAGCTCACGGCTGAAGTCTGTCTCCACGTTTTTCTCAGCCTTGGCGAGAAGGACGGACTGCCGGATCCACTGGTCGACATAGTTCTTCACCACAGCCAGACTGTCATCTTCGCCCAAGCCCGCAGGCACCAAACCTTCGAGGTCGCTTCGGTGAAGCTCGCGGTCATAGACCTTCGCCACCAAGGGCGTGGTGTCGACACCGTCGCCTGCTCCGCAGGAAGCAAGCCACGACAACACCGCCACGGAAGCGAGGATTTTAGAAGCGTATCTTGCTGACGACATTGTGGTTGACTTTCACACCATACTGCTCGCGGAGGCTCTGGATGAGGTTCTGTTCCACCTCGTTCTGCCATCCGTTGAGGTAGTAGCCGCGGGCTTCCATCTGCCCTTTGAGGGCCGGCGGCAGGATGTCCTGCACCGCCACGATGACATAGCCGTTGTCGTGCTGGCTGACATAGACGCCACGCTTCCACTGGTCGTCGGCGAGGATCGTGGAACGCCCCTGCTCCAGCATGTCGAGCGACATGACCAGCGGCTCCGCCGACGCGCAGTTCGCGCCGTCCACCATGGCCATGAGTGCATCGCGCATCTCGTTGGACGACTTGTTCTTTTTCAACATCTTGCGCAGCTGTTTGACAGCCTTGCCGGAGTCGAGGCATCGACCGTCTTCCACATAGAATTCAACCGCGCGCGCACGTGTGCGCCAAAAATATAAAGAATCCTCCGGATTGGAGATGCTTTTCTTGGCACTCTCGCGGGCATAGTAGTCGGCAAAGCCCACGCTGTCGTTGAGGGCCTTGCGCCAAATCATGACCTCGTTGTAGTTGAATATGAGCAGACCTTTGCGGTATTCCTCCACCACCTCGGCAAACTCCGCATGCTCTTTCTCGAGCTGGCTGTCGGCATAGTCGATGCTTACACTGTCAAGGAATTCGTCGTACTTGCAGCGGACATAGTAGTTCATCTCCACGACACGTTCCACCTTCTGCTCGCGGAGGATATATTGTGCCACGTCGCGGAGGGCGTACTTCCTTCCGCCCACCTCGGCGAGCACCGTGGTGTCGCCCAGCAGGCTGTCCTTCACACGCCATTCGCCGTCGAAGACATTGGGTTTCACTATCGCCACCAGCGAGTCGAGCGAAGCCATCATCTTCACCGGTTCCTGCTTGGTCTTCTTGCCTTTGGCCTTCTTGGTCGGCTGGGGCATGGGAGTGGTGGTGTAGTCCACCAGGTTGTATTTCTTGCGGGCCTGCGCGGCGAAGGAGCGGCGCGACTCGCCGCCGCGCGGGTCGCGGACCATGCGCTGGCGGTAGTAGGGCAGCATCTTGTCGTAGGGGGGTATCTCCTCGCGCTTCACAAGCTTGACAATATGCCAACCATACTGCGTCAGGAAAGGCTTCGACACTTCACCCTCCTGCAGGCGGCTGATGACGAGGACATACTCCGGCGGCAGCTGGCGCATGGTGGCGTCGAAGAGGTAGCCGCCGTGGTCGGCCGTGGAGACATCGTCGCTCTGCCGGGCCACGATGTCGAAAGAGGTGCCCTCCATCAGACGGTTGTAGGCAACCTCGGCCTCCGAAGAGCGACGCTGGTCGCGCAGCCAGAGGTGCTGGATGGTCACCTTGCCATAGAACGGCACACGCTCCAGCACCCTGATGATATGGTAGCCGAAACGCGAGCGCACGGGCATGCTCAGCTCGCCGGGATTGAGGCTGTAGCTGGCATTTTCGAAAGGATAGACCATGTCGAACACCGAGAAACAACCCAGATTGCCCTCGTCGGGCGACACCTGTGCACTGGGGTTGACGCGGCGCACCTCCTCGATGGCCACAGTGTTGAAGTTGGCACCGTCGAGCACACGCTGCCGCAGGTCCAAGGCGCGCTGGTAGGCCGCCAGGGTGTCCTCGGGGGCGGCGTCCTGACGCACTCGCACCAGGATATGCTGCGCGTGCACAGCGTAGTGGTTGCGCTCATAGGCCTCGCGCATGACCTTCTCCTCCATGGTGGAGTCGATCAGGTAGGGGGCGGCGAGGTCCTTGCGGTAGCGCGACAGCTCGTTGTAGAGCGCCTCGGTGGTGTCGAGCCCCTTGCGGTGGGCGTCTATCAGCTTGGCGCGGAAGATGGCGTAGAGGTCGACATACTCATTCAGCGCGTCGCGCTTCTCGGCCTCGCTGGCCTTGCGCTCCACCAGGCCGTTGCCCACCGAAGCCATGAAGTCCTTCATCATCTCCTTTTCGCGGATCTGCCGTCCGCCCACCTCCATCACCACGGGGTTGTCGTTCTGCTGTGCCGCGGCGGGAGCCAGACCCATCAGGCCCATCAGGCCCAGGAAAAAAATCTTCTTCATATTATCCTTTCAATATTCATTCAGAATTCGGAACCCAGAAACAGGGGTTCGCAAAAGACACTTATCTCGAATAGTTCGGAGCTTCGCGGGTGATGGCGATGTCGTGGGGGTGGCTCTCGGTGCGGCCCGCGTCGGTGATACGGATGAACTTGGCCTTCTGGAGGTCCTGGATGGTGGCGCTGCCGGTGTAGCCCATGCCGGCCTTCAGTCCACCCACCATCTGGTAGAGCACCTCGCTGAGCGTGCCCTTGTATGGCACACGACCCACCACGCCTTCGGGCACGAGCTTCTTGACGTCGGTCTCCTTGTCCTGGAAGTAGCGGTCCTTCGAGCCGCTCTGCATGGCTTCCAGCGAACCCATGCCGCGGTAGCTCTTGAACTTGCGGCCTTCGAAGATGATGGTCTCGCCGGGGGCTTCCTCGACGCCGGCCACCAGGCTGCCCACCATGACGCTGCTTGCGCCTGCCGCCAGGGCCTTGACGATGTCGCCGCTATAGCGGATGCCGCCGTCGGCGATGACGGGTACGTCCAAACCCTTCTGTGCCAATGCACCGCACACCTCGCAGATGGCCGTCAGCTGCGGCACACCGATGCCGGCCACGATGCGCGTGGAGCAGATGCTTCCCGGGCCGATGCCCACCTTGATGGCGTCGGCACCCGCCTCGGCCAGCATCAGAGCGGCCTCGCCGGTGGCAATGTTGCCCACCACCACGTCGATGCTTTCATACTTGGCCTTCACGGATTTGAGTGCCTCCACCACACGGATGGAGTGGCCGTGGGCGGTGTCGATGACAATGGCATCGGCACCGGCCTTCACAAGGGCGTCCACACGCTCCATCATGTCGGGCGTGATGCCCACACCCGCGGCCACGCGCAGACGTCCGTTGCTGTCCTTGCAGGCATTGGGGCGCTCCTTGGTCTTCATGATGTCGCGATAGGTAATCAAGCCCATGAACTGGCCTTTCTCGTTCACCACGGGCAGCTTCTCTATCTTTTTCTGCTGCATGATATCCGTCGACTCGGCGAAGGTGGTGCCTTCGTGGGTGGTGATGAGCTTGGTGATCATAATCTCGCTCAGCGGACGCTCCATGTCGCGCTCGAAACGCAGGTCTCGGTTCGTCACCATGCCGATGAGCATGCGGTTGTCGTCCACAATGGGAATACCGCCGATGCCGTATTCCTCCATCAGGTGCAGCGCGTCCTTCACCTTGGCGCTCTTGTCCAGCGTCACAGGGTCGATAATCATGCCGTTCTCAGCGCGTTTCACCTTGCGCACCTCGTTGGCCTGGCGCTCGATGCTCATGTTCTTGTGGAGCACTCCGATGCCGCCCTCCTGGGCCATGCCGATGGCCATGGCGGCCTCGGTGACAGTGTCCATAGCGGCGCTGACCAGCGGCGTGTTCAGCGCGATGTGTTTCGAAAAACGGGAAGCAACCGTAACCTCACGGGGGAGGATTTCGGAGTAAGCGGGGACGAGCAGCACGTCGTCGTAGGTGAGGCCTTCGCCAATGAATTTAGAGGTGTCTGTATACATGTTTTATAATTTTTAATCCTAAAAATATTAATTTGCAAAGATACGACTTTTTTCCGACATGGCGGCAAAAAGTTTGCACACCAACGCCCAAACACACCATTACACATTGAAAACCAGAAACTAACAAGCAGAAAACTTTTTCAACGCCGCAAGTTTTCACACTCAAAAATCACCCCCTCCATAACAGCCTGTCTGTCAACACCCTATAGGTATCATCTTCTTCCCATCCTCCTACCATCCTCCTACCATCCCCTGACCAACACTCACAACGGTAGAAGATGGTAGGGTGGCGGCAGGGTTCAGGGAGTTTTTTTCCCGCGCAATACAATTTTTTATGTATCTTTGCACCGCGAAAACAATATTCCATACAATGAAGAGAACATATCAAATGCTTTGCTGCACCGCTGTTTTGGCTCTGTTGTGCAGCTGTGGGAACAAGAACAAATTCACAGTCGAAGGCAGCGGATTGGACGGTATCGACGGCGAGACGATCTATCTGGTGAACCAGAGCGACCGCTCGCAGGCACCGGACAGCACGGTGGTGGTCGACGGCCGCTTCCGCTTCAGCGGCGAAGTGCGCGAAGGCTGGGTGGCCCTGGTCTCGGGGAGCGGATTCGGCACACAGTTCATCGTGGAACCCGGCGACATCCACCTCACCGCCGACAGTTTGTGGGGTACCCCACTGAACGACAGCCTCTTTTCCTTCTCCATCAGAACAATGAGCCAAGTGGCCGACATCCAGCAGGAGATGCAGCCCTGGATGGCTCTCTACAACACGCCCGACGAGGCTCAGCGCGACGAGGCCGAGAAGAATATCGACAGTCTCTCCTCTATCGCCACCGGTCGCATGGAGGCCATGCTGCGCGAATTGTACAACAACAACCGTGACAACATCTTGGGAGCCATGGCATTGGAAAACCTCGTCCAAATAACGATGAGCTTCCGCGAACTCGACAGCATTCTCAGCGTGGCGTCGCCCGTCGTGGCCAACCACGAGCCTCTGAAGGCGATGCACGAGTATCTGCGCCAGGCCGAGGCCACTTCGGTAGGCCACCGCTACACCGACATCAGCGGCCAGTGGCGCGCCGCCGACGGCACCCTCAGCGACGGCAAACTCAGCGACCTGTCCGAAGGCCACGTGACGCTGGTGGACTTCTTCGCCTCGTGGTGCGGCCCCTGCCGCCAGGAAATCAAGAACAACCTCGTGGGCATCTGGAAGAAATACAAGGGCAAAGGCCTCGTCGTCGTAGGCCTCAACGTGTGGGAGCGCGGCGACGCTGCGAAACGCGCCGAAGCGCTGAAGGGCACCATCGACGACCTTGGCATAGAGTACCCCGTGCTCGTCGACAGCACCCGCAATGCCACCGATGCCTATGGCGTGAGCGGCATCCCGCAGATCATGCTCATTGGCAAGGACGGCACCATCCTGGGCCGCGACCTCCGCGACAAGGACATCGAGGAAGCCATCAAGAAGGCTCTCTAAGCCTCTGAAAATGGAAATCGGGCATTGAACATCAAGAGATAATCATCGAAATATGGCTGGGAGAATGAAATTGTCGAAATTCACACGTGGTTCTTTGAAACTGGCGCTTTGCGTCGGCATAGTTTTCAATTTCCAATTCCCGATTCTCAATTCCGCCTCCGCCCAGGAGGACAGCACCGGGCGGCTGACGCTGGTGGTGGAGAACCACCATTTCTTCAAGGACAACGAATACGGCCTCAAGCGCATGGACGGCTACACGCTGCCGGGCTTCTACTTCCGCCCACGCATCGCGTGGCAGGTGGAGAAGCGCGTGCACCTGGAGGTGGGGGCGCACTGGCTCAACTTCTGGGGCGCCCACGCCTACCCCACGATGATTTCCTACACCTCGGCGCATCCCACGTGGAGCGACACCTCGGCACGTGTGCATGTGCAGCCCTGGGTGCAGGCGAGGGTGGACTTCGCACCGTGGATTGCCGTGGTCATCGGCAACCTCGACAACCGCCACGGCCACGGGCTGCCCACACCGCTATACAACCGCGAACTCTCCTACGCCGCCGACCCCGAGGCAGGTGTGCAGATGTTGGTGGACTGCCCCTGGATCGACATCGACGCCTGGGCCGACTGGCGCGAGTTCATCTTCGACCGCAGCAAGCACCAGGAACAGTTCTACGTGGGCACCGCCACCCACCTCAAGCTGCCCTTGGGCAAGGGATGGACGCTCTACTCGCCCCTCTACCTGCTGGCGCAACACACCGGCGGCGAAGGCCTCGACACACCTGTCTACCTCCACACGAAAAACAAAGTGAACTTCGGTTTCGGTGCAGGGGTCCGCTACGAGGAGGGCGACTTCGGCGCCGACCTCGAGGTGCTGGGTCTGCGCTTCAAGCAGCAGCGCGACACCTCCATCCACTTCTCCTCCGGCTGGGCGTTCTCCCCCACCCTGCGCCTGCGCTGGCGCAGCATCGGTTTCGAGGCCAACTGGTGGGACGGAGAAAACTTCATCCCTCTCATGGGCTGCGCCCACTATAGCAACAAGTCCCTCAACGACAACAACATCACCTTCGACCGCATACAGAACCTGACGCTGAAGCTCCAATACAAATGGCGCGGATTCCACGCCTGCAGCGTGATGACGGAGGCCGAGATGATACACTACTTCCCCTACACGCAATATGAAGTGGGTATGCCGCCCGAAGAACGCGGCCACGCCACGATGGTGGCCACCGGCATCCACGTCATGCTCAACCCCACGATAACCCTCAAACGATGAATCTTGGACTGAAACTATACAGCACGGCGGGAGCCGTGGAACACGTGGATCTACCCACGGCGGTGACCGTGGGAGTCTTCGACGGTGTCCACTGCGGCCATCGCGACCTCATCCGTCAGCTTGCCTCTCACCACACTCCCCTCATCGTCTCCCTCACCAGCCACCCCTCCTTTGTCCTGGGCCGCCGCGAAAGCGAATACTGGCTCGACGACCCGGAAGAACACCTGCGCCTGCTCTTCGAGGCAGGAGCGGAATATGTGGCCGTGCTGCCTTTCACACGCGAAGTTGCCTCGCTCCCGGCCTGTGCGCTGGCACGAGAACTCTACGGACATGTGCAGATGCGCACCCTCTTGCTGGGCTACGACAACCGATTCGGCTCCAAAGTCCACGACGACTTTCCTCTGCTGCCCGACCTGGGGCGTGAACTGGGCTTCGGGGTGGTGGCAGGCAACCCTTTCACCCTTGGCGGCACTGCCATCAGTTCGTCGCGCATACGCGAAAGCCTGCTGCGCGGCGATGTGGAGACCACAGCATCGCTGCTCGGACGGCCTTATGCCGTCTGCGGCACCGTGGCGCACGGTCGCGGCGTGGGGCACACCCTCGGATTCCCCACCGCCAACGTCGACCTCACACACACACGCAAGATGCTGCCTCTCGACGGTGTCTACACCGTGAGTCTCAGGATTCAAGACGCAAAATCCAAACGCCAAAGCTCCAGACTTGGCATGGCCAACCTCGGCGCAGCACCCACCTTCGGCGTGGAGAAACCCCTGTTGGAGGTTCACCTGCTCGACTTCGAGGGCGATCTCTACGGTCAGGAGGTGGAGGTGTGCTTCATGCGCCGTCTGCGCGACACCCGCCGCTTCGATTCGCCGCAGGAACTGCAACAGCAACTTGAAGAAGATCTGGCAACAATCAGAGATGGAAAATGAAGGACTAACCATCAGCCTCTGCCAGCACGACATCGTCTGGGGCGACGCCGAGGCAAACCGCCGGCGTGTGGCTCTGTCCATGGCCGACGCAGCGGCGAACACAGACATCTTCGTGGTGCCCGAGACGTTCACCACCGGTTTCGGCGAACACATGGCCGCCCTGTCCGAACCCGCCGACGGTCCGACACTGCGCTGGGCGCAGGAGGCTGCTGCGCGGCACGGCATAATGTTCGTCGGCACATGGATTGTCCGCGAAGGCAACCGCTGCTACAACCGCCTGCACTGGGTCTTCCCCGACGGTTCCTTCGACCACTACGACAAGGCCCACACCTTCCGCGTCAGCGGCGAGGCCGACCAGATTACCCGTGGTGCAGAGCGCAAGGTGTTTGAATACAAGGGTTGGCGCATACACCCTGCCGTGTGCTACGACCTGCGCTTCCCCAAATGGCTGCGCAACGAAGGCATGGAATACGACCTGCTGCTCGTCTGCGCCAACTGGCCCGCCAGCCGCCGCGAAGCCTGGACCACTCTTCTCAAGGCCCGCGCCATCGAGAACCTCTGCTATGTGGCGGGATGCAACCGCACCGGCACCGACGGCAACGGCGGCCTGTACAGCGGCGACAGCGCCATCGTCGACTACAAAGGATTTCCGATGGAAACGACGACTGCAACCCTCTCGATGGAGAAACTGCGCACCTTCCGCCAGCGGTGGCCTTTCTACCTGGACTTCGACTAACCGGGGTATAACTTTTGCCAATAAAAACTATGGGAAACAATATAGAACAGAAGCTGGGATTCGACCGCATACGCCAGATGGTGGCGGAACAGACCACCAACGACCTCGCCCGGCGCATGGTGGACGAGATGGCATTCACCACCGACTTTGAACGCCTGAGCCACGAACTGCAGCTCACCGAGGAGATGCGCCAGATAGTGCTCATGGAGAGCGAGTTTCCCCAGCAGGACTTCATCGACCTCACCGACTCCCTCGCCCGCCTCCGCGTGGGCAACACCTTCATGTCCCTCGAGGATCTCTTCGACCTCAAGCTCTCACTGCGCACCATCCGCGAATGCTACCATTTCCTCACCTCCGAGGACCACATAAAATATAGTGCCCTGCGCAACCTGGCCATCGAGGTAGAGTTGGGCTACGGCGGCAAAGCCTCGCAACTCAACGTCATCAATTCGCGCCTGGGACAGCTCATCGACGACCACGGCGAACTCCTCGACAACGCCTCGCCCGCCCTGGCGGAAATCCGGCGTACCAAGGCGCGCAAAGCCGCCGAGGTGGACGCCCAGGTGAACAGCGCCCTGGCCCGCGCCAAGCGCGAAGGGTGGGCGCCGGAAGGCGCCGAGGTGACCATCCGCGACGGACGCCCCGTCATCCCCCTCCTCACAACGCATCGTCGGAAAATGCGCGGTCTCATCCAAGACGAGAGTGCCACACACCAGACGGCTTTCGTGGAACCCAGCGAGGTGGTGGAACTGGGCAACGACCTGCGCGAGCTGGATTTCGACGAACGCCACGAAATCCAGCGCATCCTCCTGTCCTTTTGCGACCGTCTCCGCCCGCTTCTTCCTCAGCTCCAGGAGGCATACCTTTTTCTTGCCCGCATCGATTTCCTGCGATCCAAAGCCCGTGTAGCGATCGATCTGGGTGCCTCTGTACCCATCCTGCATCCCGAACCACGCATCCAGTGGATCGACGCCCGCCATCCCCTCCTCTATCTGCAGAAGAAGGACGACGTGGTACCCTTCAGCCTACAGCTCTCGGCACCCGCCACCCCCCATTCCGACCACCGCATCCTCATTATCTCCGGGCCAAACGCCGGCGGCAAGTCCGTGCTGCTCAAAGCCGTGGGTCTCATCCAGTACATGTTGCAATGCGGCATGCCTGTGCCACTGCGCCCCACGTCGGAGTGCGGCCTCTTCACATCTCTCTTCATCGACATCGGCGACCAGCAAAGCATAGACAACGACCTCTCCACCTACACCTCTCACCTGCAGAACATGAAAGCCCTCCTCGCCGAAGCGGGCGAGGCAACGCTCTTCTTGCTCGACGAGTTGGGCGGCGGCACGGAGCCGCGCAGTGGCTGCGCCATTGCTGAGGCAGTACTCGAAACACTTTACGACAAAGGAGCTTTCGGAGTGGTGACCACCCACTTTGCCGACCTCAAACTCCTGGCCGACCGCATGCCCGGCATCCTCAACGGCGCCATGCTCTTCGACACCGAACACATGCGTCCCCTCTACCGCCTCGCCGTGGGCCATCCCGGCAGCAGCTTCGCCTTCGAGATTGCCGAAAGCATCGGCTTCCCAAAGGACATCCTCGACCGCGCCAGCGAGAAGGTGGGGCGCGAACAACTCAACTTCGAACACCAGCTCCAGCAACTCGAACTGGACAAGAAAGAAATCGAGAAGAAAAAACAGGAACTGCGCATCGCCGACGAATTTCTCAACGAAGTCACCCAAAAATACCAGCGTCTGCACGACAGCCTTGAAGGGCGCAAGCGCGAAATCGTCGGTGCCGCCCGCAAGGAGGCACAGCAAATCCTGACTGACGCCAACCGCACCGTGGAGCGCACCATCAGCGACATCAAGACCGCCCAGGCGGAAAAGACGGCTACACGAATGGCTCGAGAGAAACTGGCCCAGGCTGTCCAAAAGAATGTGGAGCAGCAGGCAAAGGACGACGAACTTGCCAGCACAGCCAGGCTTTCGCCCCACAGCACACCCTCCCCCACCCTGCCCGTCGACGTAGGCACTATCGTCCGCATCGACGGCCAGGAGACCTTTGGCCAGGTGGTGGAAATCAAAGGGAAGAAAGCCGTGGTGGAAAGCAACAGCATCCGCATGACCATTCCCCTCTCGCGACTGCAGGCCACCGCCAAACAGAAAATACCCGCACCCAAGAGCAACACCTCGCAGGCCTTTGCCTCCATCTACAACGAGATGAACGAGAAACGCGCCCATTTCAACCCCACCCTCGACCTGCGCGGCCACCGCGCCGAAGAGGCGCTGGACATGCTACACAAGTTCATCGACGAGGCCCTGCTCCTCTCTGAAAAAGAGGTGCGCATCCTCCACGGCAAAGGCTATGGCATCCTCATGCAGGTTATCCACCAAGAACTGAAAGGTCTCCGCGAGGTTCGCTCATTCCACCCCGAAAAAGTGGAACTCGGAGGCGTGGGCGTCACCATCGTCGAACTGCGCTGATCCCCCACAATGTTCAGATGCAAGCATACAACAACAAAACAACAAAAAAACGACCACATGAACGACGTGCCAAACGAAAAGATATTTTCCCTCGAAGAAATCGACTATGCAAAGTTCTGGGGCACCAACGACCGTCTGCTTGGCTTTGTGCGGTTGCTCTTCCCCAAACTGAAACTCGTGGCCCGTGGCGACATGCTGAAAGCCATCGGCAGCGACGAGGACATCGAATGGTTCGAGGGCAAGCTGCAGGCCATGCGCACCTATTACAACAAGTTTGGCCGCCTCACAGAGAACGCTATCATGGGTATCATGGAGAGCGACAGCGACGGCTCGGTGCGCCACCCCCATGTGGAGAACATGCCCGCAAGTCCCGAGGCTGAACTCAGCGACGAGGTGCTGGTACACGGCCGCAACGGCCTCCTCATCAAAGCCCGCACCCCCAACCAGCAACGCCTCGTGAAAGCCATCCACGACAACGACATGGTCTTCGCCGTGGGCCCCGCCGGCACAGGCAAAACCTATACAGCTGTTGCCATGGCTGTCAGGGCTCTGAAAAACAAGGAGGTGCGCCGCATAGTCCTGACGCGTCCCGCTGTCGAGGCCGGCGAAAACCTGGGTTTTCTCCCCGGCGACCTGCGCGACAAGCTCGACCCCTACCTCCAACCCCTCTACGACGCCCTGCGCGACATGATTCCCCAGCAGAAACTTCTCTCCTACTGGGAGGACAACACCATAGAGATAGCCCCGCTGGCCTTCATGCGCGGACGCACACTGGACAACGCCTTCGTCATCCTCGACGAGGCTCAGAATGCCACCAGTGCACAAATCAAGATGTTCCTCACCCGCATGGGCCGCAACGCCAAGTTTGTCATTACCGGCGACCTCAGCCAGGTCGACCTCCCACGCCACCAGCAAAGCGGCCTGCTGCAAGCCACACAACTCCTGAAGGATGTCAAAGGCATCGAAATCATCGAACTGAACAACAGCGACGTCATCCGCCACCGGCTGGTGACACAAATAATACAAGCCTATGAGAAAGTACTTCCTACCACTGAAAGCCAAGCCACACTGCAAGATTAACCTCGGCCTCCACATCACAGGACGGCGCGAGGACGGCTACCACAACATCGAAACCATCTTCCTGCCCATCCATGCTCTCTCCGACACCCTGGAAATCGTCGACAGCGACACACCGCGCATCGAACTCGACGGCATTCCCCTCGACACACCTCCCGAGGACAACATCTGCTTCAAGGCATGGCAGCTCCTCCACGACAAGTACGGTGTGCCGCCGGTATGTATCCGGCTCAACAAGCGCATACCCTTCGGTGCAGGCCTCGGCGGCGGAAGCAGCGACGCCGCCTTCACCCTCAAACTCCTCAACCAGAAGTACCTGGGTCTCTCCGACCCCATCCTTACCGAACATGCCAAGCAACTCGGTGCCGACTGTCCCTTTTTCATCCGCAACCGCGTGGCCTACGCCACCGGTATCGGAGACAATCTGAAACGCCTGCGCGGATTTTCACTGCGTGGCTACCGCATCGTCATCGAGATGCCGGAAGGTGAACACATCTCCACCAAGGAAGCCTATCAAAACCTCGACACATCCCTTTTCAACATCCCGCGCCCCGACCTCTGCAAAGCCGTGAAACAGCCCGTAGAAGAATGGCGAAACCTGATTATCAACGATTTCGAAGCCTCCGTCTTCCCTGCCCATCCCGCCGTCGCCAACCTCAAAGAGGACATGTACCGCCGCGGTGCTGTCTATGCCAGCATGTCGGGCAGCGGTGCCGCCGTCTTCGGCATCTTCCCCTCCAACCGATGACCACTTCCACCTCCCGCTCTCCACATTCCAGCCCATGTCGCCTCAGGGGGTGGTTTTGTCGCTTGGGAAAGGTTTTTGCCGTTTTTTACATTGTAAGACGCTATCTTTGCAAAAGAAATAACAACTGCATAACATCATGACAACAACAAACAAAACGCTGAAACTGCGTAACTTCTTTTTATTCGCCATACTTTCGGCTTTCATCGTTTTTTCCGCCTGTTCCGGCGACGAGGATGAAAATATTGCCGCCGAAGTGGCCGGCACCTACGAAGGGACGCTGAAGATGTCGGTGTCGGGACGCGAAACAGACAGTTTCACAACCACCATCACCATCCGCGAGCAGAGCAGCTCAACGGTGAGCATTGTGTTGCCCGAACTGCCTGGCAGCCATGGAAATGTGCCGGAGATGGAACTGAAAGGCGTGTCGGTGAGACACGACGGAGACGGCATCTACAGCCTCTCCAAGTCCACCGCCGTCACCCTTCTCGACGTGAACTACGCTATAACCCTCTCCGGCACACACACAGACCAAGCCACTACACTGCAATACGCTGTCGCACCAGAAGGCATGCCCATGCCCATTGAGATACTCTTTGAAAGCCGATAGGTCCATTTCTTGCAGATTTCTCCTGCCCGTTGCACTCTTCTCCTTGTCGATGCTGTGCGGCGGTTGCGAGGATGTTTTGTCCGACTTCTACGACGAACCTCGACAGGTCGTCGCCGAAGCGGGATTCCTCTCGCCGTCCGACGGCGAACATGAAGGCATCATCGTCGTCGATGTGCGCAGTTACAGTCGTTGGGTATATCTCGACTTCCACAGCCTGACCATTGACAGTGCCGACATGCTGCTCGCCGAGGAGACTCCCTCCCATTGGGACATCGCCCTTCACCGCTACGATGCCTGTACACACCACGGTGCCGCCGCCGAACTTCCCGCCTCCGACCTCGCCACTGCCGAAAACTTCCTGTCGCTCGTGTCTTTCACTCCCGATGTCGACAGCCTTGTAGTCACCGACATGAGCCAGATGGTCGACGGCATTTTGGGCTATACTTCCACCCCCGTCAACCCCGTTATCTCGTGCTGGATGGACGTGGATCTCAGTATCATGCCGCCACACTACACTCCTTCGGAACGTGTCTATCTCGTCCGCCTTTCCGACGAAAGCGTCGTCGCCCTCCGCTTCGACAAATACAAAAGCGCCGAAGGCGTCAAAGGAATCCTCACCCTCCACTATCGATATCCACTCTCCACACCCAGCGCTCCACTACCACCTCTCCCATGACCATCGCAAAACCATTCCTGACGCTATGTTTTTTTTTCCACGCGGCAGCCATCGCACAGCAGCTGCCGTCGCCCGACACCACCATACACCACCTTCAAACCCTTGTCGTTACCGCCACACGCACTCCCAAACCTTCGGACGATGTTCCCGTCACCATCATTTCACACAGCGACATCCAGACCGCCAACACCTACAACGTCCAGGAACTCCTGCTGAACGAACTGCCCGGTCTCGAACTCACACTCAGCATGAACCAGCAGGAAAGCTTCCGCCTGCACGGCTTTGGAGGCGCAAGCCTCCTTTTCCTTGTCGACGGCGAGCGCCTGGCAGGCGAAACACTTGACAACATCGACTACCACAGGCTGTCCGTCAACACACTCGGCCACGTAGAGATACTCAACGGTGCCGCCTCTGCGCTGTATGGTTCCAACGCCGTTGGGGCCGTCGTCAACCTCGTCAGCGATACTCCCACCACCCCCTTCTCCCTATCTGCCGGCACACGTTGTGGATCCTACGGAGAGCAGCGACACCATGCCTCAATCGCCCTTGCCCGAAACCGACTCTCCAGCACCACACACCTGCAGTACACCTCGCGCCACCAAGTCGACCTCCCTTCGCCGGGCGACTATCAAACCCTCTTCGGACAACACAGCCTCAATGCCTCGCAGCGTTTGTCCTATCACCCCCTCCAGTGGCTCGATGTCTCAGCCCGTGCAGCCTACTTCTTCCGAGAACGAGAAAGCGACGAGACCCTTCACGACCGCTACCGCGACTTTTCGGCAGGACTTTCCGCCAACGCCCGTATCGGCACTAATACCACACTTTCGGCCACCTACGCCTTCGACCAATACGACAAGAGCCGCCTCACCCTCGGCGACAACCTCGACGTCAGGACCTACAGCAATGTGCAGCACACCGCCCGCCTCCTCTTTTCCACGTTCTCCCCCCCGCACTCTACATTCACCGCCGGAGCCGAACTGCTACGCGACTTCCTAATGAGCTACCAGTTAGCTCCCGACAGTCGGCACCGCCAGTACACCGCCTCCGCTTTCGTCCAGTGGGACTGGCAACCCACCGAGCGGGTCAACCTCGTCGGTGCCTTGCGCTACGACCACTTCACCGCCTCCGCCACGGGTCGGATAACACCCCGGCTCACAGCATCGCTACAGATAGGCGACAACGTCACGTTGCGTGCCACCCTGTCCGATGGATTCCGTGCGCCGACACTCAAGGAGATGTTCATGAACTTCGACATGGCCGGTCTCTTCACCGTTTACGGCAACGACACCCTCCACCCCGAACACAGCCACAACGCCACCCTCGCCGCCGAATACCGCCACGGCAATACGCGCCTCACGTCGAGCCTTTTCTACCATCGGGTCTACGATCGCATCTCCACCTTTTGGGACCACACCCTCGGCGGCATGCGCTACGCCAACGAGCAGCCTGTCGACATTGCGGGAACCGACCTTGCCCTCTCCACACGCTGGACCTGCGGGCTGGGTCTGCGCATAGGCTACACCTTCACCCACGAAACCTCGCACACCAGCGCTCCTCTCTCCCCCTCCACACGTCCCCACAGCGCCACCCTCCGCGTCGACTATTCCCGCAAGTGGAAAGGCGGCACCACGGCCCTTGCCATCCACCTCCGCGCTCTCTCCGCCGTCAAATGCGACGAATATGTGAGCTATCTCGACCTCTCCACCACCACCACGCGCACCCACCCCTCCTATGCTCTCCTCCGTCTCACGGCATTACACAAATTCAATCGCTTTGCCACCCTCTCGCTCTCCGTCGACAACCTGCTCGACTACGTGCCAGACTACTACTACAACAACGCTCCCGCCACACCGGGACGCACCTTCTCCATCGGCCTCGACATCGACATGTAAGCCATTTTCTCCGCTTTCCGCGCACAAGCCGAAAAACAAAAATTTTGCCATATCGTTTTTTGTTTGTATCTTTGCAGTCCCAAATTAAGACTACAAAAACTGCCCGCACCCACGAACCCGCCCTCCTCCGGTCCCTCAAGCAAACAAACAATCAAAACAATAAACATCATGGTAGACTACAAAAAGATAGGGCTTGTGAACACCCGCGAAATGTTCAAGAAAGCCGTCTGTGGCGGCTATGCCATCCCCGCCTTCAATTTCAACAATATGGAGCAGATGCAGGCCATCATCCAGGCCGCCGTCGAGACCAAAAGCCCCGTCATCCTCCAGGTCAGCAAGGGTGCGCGCGACTACGCCAACCCCACCCTGTTGCGCTATATGGCCGAAGGCGCCGTCGAATACGCCAAAGAACTGGGCTGCCCCAATCCGCAGATTGTGCTTCATCTGGACCACGGCGACAGTTTCGAGACCTGCAAGAGCTGCATCGACATGGGCTTCAGCAGCGTGATGTACGACGGCAGCGCCCTGCCCTACGAAGAGAACATCCGCATTTCGCGCCAGGTGGTGGAATACGCCCACCAGTACGACGTCACCGTCGAGTGTGAACTCGGCGTGTTGGCCGGCGTAGAGGACGAAGTGGCCTCCGAGGTGAGCCACTACACCAAGCCCGAAGAGGTCATCGACTTCGCCACACGCACCGGCTGCGACTCTCTTGCCATCTCCATAGGCACCAGCCACGGAGCCTACAAGTTCAAACCCGAACAGTGTACCGTCGACCCTCAGACGGGCCGTCTTCTGCCGCCACCGCTGGCCTTCAACGTCCTTGAGGCCATCGAGGAGAAGCTGCCCGGCTTCCCCATCGTGCTCCACGGCAGCAGCAGCGTGCCGCAGGACGCGGTGGACACCATCAACGCCAACGGTGGCGCCCTCAAGGCTGCCGTGGGCATCCCCGAGGAGCAGCTGCGCAAGGCTGCCAAGAGTGCCGTCTGCAAAATCAACATCGACAGCGACAGCCGCCTGGCCATGACCGCCGCCATCCGCAAGCATCTGGCCGAACATCCCGACCACTTCGACCCGCGCCAATACCTCAAGCCCGCCCGCGAGAGCATGAAGA
>JAFVAM010000078.1 GCA_017480525.1 Bacteroidales bacterium
AAGGTGCGCTCGATGTACACCTACCCCTAGCACATCAACCTCAACGACCCTGGCCACGTGGAGGGCAACGCCGTCTTCACCTACCTTGACGCGTTCTCTACCGATCAGGACTTCGCCAACTTCTGGCCCGAGTACCAGAACCTGGACGAACTGAAGGACCACTACCGTCGTGGCGGTCTGGGCGACATGAAGTGCAAGAAGTTCCTCAACCAGATACTCAACCAGTTCCTGGAGCCTATCCGCGAGCGTCGTGCTGAGTTCGAGAAGGACATACCTGAAATATACAACATACTGCGCCGCGGCACCGAGCAGGCCCGCGAGGTGGCTGCACAGACCATGAGCGAGGTGCGCCGCGCCATGCAGATAGACTATTTCGTGTAAGACTGCGGATTATAATTTAACCACGAATTATACGAATTAAACGAATTCTTTTAACTAAGGATTATTTTCGGCAACGGATTACACGGATTCTTTTAACTAAGGATATAATTTCGGCAACGTATTACACGGATTACAGGGATTATTAAAACTGCTGGCTATCAGCAACGATAAAATCCGTGTAATCCGTGTAATCCGTTGTTAATTAATAATTCGTTTAGTAATGATAAAAAAAAACTTGGTACAAATGAATAAAGTTACAGACCCCACCCCTGCCCCTCCCCTTGAAGGGAGGGGAGTGCCTCACGGAGTCCCTGCCTTTCCCCCTTGAAGGGAGGGGAGTGCCTCACGGAGTCCCTGCGGCGGGCAAGGCGGTAGCCACTCCCCTCCCTTGTAGGGGAGGGGCAGGGGTGGGGTCAGTATCTTAATCATACCATTTTTTCAACTCCTTTAACTCCAAAAGTGCCGCGGGCCTTCCCGCGGGTTCGTTGTGTCAGTAAGTTAAAGACCGCCGTCAACTCGCGTTTCCGTTTGGTTGACGATGCAAAGGTAGGGATAAAAAAAGGGCGACGGAAAGAATCCGTCGCCCGGTGGGAGTTTGTGGGAGTTTTGGTGGGAGTTTTGCCCTTTTTACGCCCTCGCTGGAGAGTTTTGTCTTTTTTGGGGAGAGTTTTGGAGAGTTTTTGGAGAGTTTGAAAGCAGGTCTGTCATTGCCACGGCAATAGCTTTATAGTCGCGGAAGCGGATGCCGGTGACAGGCGCGTTCTTCTCGCTCCACAGCACTACGGGCTTGCTGAACGAGCCCACCGCCATACGCTGCAGCTCACGTGCCGTCGGCAGATGAGCATGGTCGGGCAACAGATCGGCGACACGGTCGCAGAAAGCTACGTACGTGTCGTCATCAGCCACCTTGCAGTCCAACATGGCCCTGTATACGGCATACCACTGGCGCGCATGCACCACTTTCCCGCTGATCGTCCTGATAGCATCATCCACCTGCCAGTCCTCCAGCCTCTGTGCAGCAGCCATCTTACGCTTCGTCTGGCTCACCTTCTTGGCACAAAGCGACCACGAGGAGCGTGGCGTCCGCTTCTCCACACCCACCACGACACCATATATACTCACGTCCTGATCCTCCGTCATCAGCATGGCATCGTAGAGCTCGTTCTGCGGTACCAGCCACATCTGCCCACTTTCATCGTGGAAGAGCGTCTTCACCGTAAACTCCCTATCCACCGACACCAGCACATTGTCGCCGTCCATGGCCCGCTGCTCCAGCCTCACGCGCAGCTGGTCGCCCTCTTCATAGCCCGCGTTCATCATCGAGTCGCCTGAGACGGGGATGAACACCTCCGGGTGCAAACCTAGCATCGACTTCGGCAGCAGGAAATAGTCGTCCATATTCATGTCGCCCACGTCAGCAGGCATGCCGCACTTCACCGGATTGCTGCTCACCGGTACGGGACTGTCGCACAACTCTGCACGAATGCCGCATTCTCTCATTCGTGCCAGTAATTCTCTCAATTCTTTCTCGTTCATAATTTTGTCGTTTAAAATGGATTTCGGCTGCAAAATTAAGCATTTAGAGTGCACAAAAAGTTCACTTTCCGAAAAAGTTGTGTTAAAATCCCCGATTTTTCAGAAAGTTTAACACTTGATGATGACTGTGCAGAGGTACAAAAGAAGTGGACCGGCTTTTAGCGTACGACCACCTTGCGTCCGTCGTGGGAGTAGATGCCGGGACGTGACGGACGGGCGGACAGACGGCGGCCGTCGAGGGTGTACCAGCCATGGCGGCCGTCGGCGCCGGCTGACTGCGCCGGCTCTCCGGCGCGGGCTATGTCGGCGATGCCGCTGATGCCTTCGCCCCACTGGCGGGTGAGGAAGGCCACCTTCTCGTGCATGCGCCGCTTGAACTCGTTCTTGCGCTCCTCCGCGTTGGCGTTGCCGTAGGATGGCCAGCGGTTGGCATCGCAGATGGCGGCTGTGGTAATGCGGCTGATGAACTGGTCGATGAACGCGTCGAGAGCGGGATACTTGTCGCCTAAGAACGGGCGCCACAGTTCCTTCACGCGTTCCTGAAACCGGGGGTAGCGGGCTATCTCGCCAATCCAGTTCTGCCCGAACGGCGAGTCTTGATAGATGAACTTGTCGAAACCGCGCCGGAAGGCATTGCCAAAATCCCACACGGGGCCGAAGATGAGCTTTGTGTCCTGACCCTGCTGCTTGTGGATGAAGCAGCTGCCGTGGAACGATTCGGCATCGTCCATCACCTCCTGCACGATGTAGTAGCAGGCGAGCGAGTCGATGTCTATCAGCTGCTCCCACGCTGTGCTGCTCTTGTCGGTGGCATAGATGGCGTGGTCGGTGGCCGTGAGCAGCGAGGTGATGTAGTTGAGCTGCTGACTCGACAGTTCTTCGGGTGTGTGCATGGTGAAGCGCAGTTTCTCGCCGTTGCCCTCGGTGATGGTCACCTGTCCCTCCTCGCTGTAGTTGTCGATTTCGAAGAGCCAGCCGCCAGTGATGCTGTCGGGGTCGGTCGCCAGGTCGGCTTGCTCGACGATGTTCACCCGGTTCTTTGCCACGCGAATCTTCTCCGTCAGCATGTAGAGGCCGATGTAGTCGCCGTTGAGCACCACCTCTACCGGCTCCTGCCACGGTGTGTAGGCCAGCCCTATCATCCGGCTCAGCTGCAGCCCCACAGTGTTGCGCAGGAAGGCCAGGTTGTCGTCGGCATTGGCCATCAGCACGAAGTGGCGGCTCTTCTTCATGCCCAGTGGCTTCACCTTCTCGTCGAACTTCAGTCGGTAGGGCTTTTTGGCAAAGTCTTTCCAGGTGTAGTTGCCCCGCCCTTTGATCTGAAGCGTCAGAGGTTGTCCGGCACTGCCCAGCGGGTCGCATCCCTCCAGTCCCATGGCGTCGATGTAGCAGGTGGCGGTGACGTAGACGTCCTTCGACGTCACCGGTGCGTCGGTCATAATGTACATTACGGGCAGCGTGCCCGAATAGGCCTGGGCTGAGGGCATGCGCCATTCGGCTGCCGCCCATTTGTCGTTGTTTGTCGGCGTGTATATCCAGCCCACGGGCATGGGCTTGTCGCTCGTGATGGTGCGTGGCTCGTCGAGTGTCAGGCTGATGTAGTCTTTCACGCTGGTGAAGGTCTGCTGATAGGTGCCGTCGGTCATGCTCGTGGCGGCCACGACGTAGCGGTAGACGCCCGTGACGTCGTCGTCGAACGTCACCGACCAGAGGTCGCCACCCTCGGGCGTCATGCTCACCACGTGGGTCAGGGCAGGTGAGTCGCTGCCGTAGACAAACTTCACCACGGCATAGCGCGTCAGCGAATTGTCGAAATAGTAGGTGCCCTTCTGTATGTCGAGGGCCTGCCCCTGCACCGTGGCGCTGAGCAGGGCAGCGATCAAAGCTATGATGTTCTTCATCCTTAATTCCGCAGCACTTTAGTTTAAATTACTTTATAAGTTCCTGAGCAACAAAAAGTTCTTCGACGCGCGAAGCGGCAAAGCCGAGCGGCCCAGGATTTGGCCATGTCAGATTTTTCACTTACCTTAGTGCTGCGTTTAAAGACAAGCAAAATCATCAATGACATGGCAAAGGTAAGCTAAAAAATCTGAGAAAATCACCGCTTTTGGCGGAATATTTTTCGTTTTGGACAAATTTGACCGTAGTGATCAGCGGGGACAGGTCCCTTGATCACTCCTGACACACTTCTACCCCGTGATCTCTTCGGGGCTACCGTTTCTTGCCTTTGCCGAAGATGTCGGCGTGTGTGCCGGTACGGTAGAGCGAGATGATACGTATCTCGGTGTCCTTCTCGTAGAGCAGCAACCAGTCGGGGTTGATGTGGCACTCCCAGTAGCCCTTGTAGTCGCCAGTGAGCATGTGGTTATGCAGGTTGGCGGGCAGGGGTTCACCATTCTCTAACAGTCCAACGACCTTGTATAAATCACTCAATGGCAGATTCCTTCGCTTGGCCAGTTTCAGGTCTTTGCGGAATGGCCCAGTCGTTTTTACTACGAACTTTCCCATACTCCTAAAGAGCCTCGCACCAGGCTTTGAACTCGTCCATCGACTTCAATTCATACACTGGTTCCTTGCCGCTGCGCACG
>JAFVAM010000079.1 GCA_017480525.1 Bacteroidales bacterium
AACGCCTGTGTCTCCACTTCGTCGGTACGGTAGATCTTGTTGATCCCGGTAAGGCGAATTACAGCCTCACCCCCGACCCCTCTCGCGGGGGAGAGGGGAGTAGATAGTTCTTGACCTTCAACATTCGTTGCGTAGTGGTCGTTTACTTTCTTGTCGATTTCTGTTCTTGTTTTTTATTGTTTATACTATTTCATTTGATATTTTAAAGGTAATCACTCCCCTCCCCTCCGCGGGCGGGGGCGGGGGTGGGGCTACTCTTCTTTTAATGCTTCGGTAATTTCGCTCCTGCAGATGCGCCATGCAGGGATGGCGGTGGCGATGAGCACGGCGCATAATATAATAAGGTACACGATGACGGAGACCACGAGGAAGTGGGTGCCGAAATCATCGAACCAGTAGTTGACGGTGAGGTTGTGTCCCATGAAATCATCACAGAGTCCTTTCGAGGCAGCAATCTGGAAATAGACGGCGCAGCCCAGCAGGACGCTGATGGTGGTGAGCAGCCACGCCTCGCTGATGAAGCCCCGGAAGACGCTCCACTTCGTGGCACCGAAGGCGCGGCGCACACCGGCCTCCTCGCGGCGCTGACGGGTGTACATGAGCAGGGTTCCCAGCACGCCGAAGGCCAGGTTTACCCCGAAGAAGGCAGAGATGAGCAGGTTGCGCCGACTCTGACGGCCCTGCCAGTTGCTCTCCACCTGTCGCCCGAGGGTCTCACTGCCGCTCTCCATGTGGCGCACATAGAGGTGTTCCGTCACGAGGTCGCGCTCCACCTCGCGCTTCCGCTCGCTCATGAATCGGCGGGCATCCACGCCCGGCCGAAGCCGTACGATGATGGAATAGTTCCACAGACCGCTGTATTTACATATGTAGACGTTATCGTGGTCGCGGTCGAAGACACTGGTGCGCACATCCTCCACCACGGCGCGGATGCGGAAGTCATGAATCTTACTCTCGAAGTCGCCGATGTCCTGATTGTAGAGACTTTCCTCGCCGCGGATGGTCCGGCCCGCCACGTCGGTGGTGCCGAAGAGGGTCATGGCTGCGGTGCGCGAGAGGATAATGGACTTATCCCACTCGCAGTCCTTTGTCAGTTCCTCGGTGGGCACGCCGGGTGTCAGCGACTGAATGCCGAACACCTCGAACATCTTGCTCTCGGGGAGGAAATAGTACTTGTCGGACAGCAGGGAATCACCGCCGTTGTAGAAGAAACCGTTGCCGGTGCTTGTGTCAAAACCTATTGTACCTCCGTTGGCAGGATAGGCTTGCTGCACATCGTCCATGGCGCGAATCTTTTCGAGCAGCTGCTCCTGTTCGATGGTGTTTTGATAGTTGTCAGCATTCAATCGTACAGCCGTTGTCATTGTGCTGCCCACCTCCATGCTCACCAGTTGGTCAGGGTCGTAGCCCATGGGCTGGTGGGTGACGTAGGCGTTGACGAGCACAGGGTCGAAGGCCCACATGCAGGCGCAGGTGACGAGAATGAGTTCTATGGCAAGCCAGCGCGATGAGGTGCGGGCAAAGAGTTCACGTAACTGTTTCATTTCTTTAGCATCATGGATTCAACAATTGGTTTCTTGAGGCTCCACCACGCGGGCACGGTGGCGGCCAGCACGTTCAGCACCATGCACACCATCAGGGCGACGAGGAAGATGGCAGGACCGAAGAGCATCTCGCCGCGGATGATGGGTGTGGCGGCATAGAGGCTGCGGTTGTCGGAGAGGATGTAGAACACCCAGTCGCGCCAGCCGTAGAGCGCCGTCCATGCTAAGCACAGCCCCACGAAGCCGCCCATGAGCGTCAGCACCATATTCTCCGTCACCACCTGACTGAGTAGCCAGCACCGCTTGGCACCAAACGCCTTGCGGATGGCCATCTCAGGCAGCCGTCGCTCCATGCGGCTGGCCACCATACCGCTGAGGTTCAGTGCCGGCACGATGAGCAATAGCAGCAGAAGCATCACGGGCGTGAGCCACCAGTAGCTGCTATCGCTGTAGGAGCCGAACATGTAGCCGAAGGACTCCAGCACCTGGTGGTGGTAGGCTGTCACTTTGGCCGTGACATCGACGGGTTGGTCGCGGTGCACGGCATTATAGCGTGCCTCCACTGCCTTCAGCTCGTCTATGAATGCCGTGCGGCGCGAGGACGGCACGCTGAAACAGAGTGCCAGCGGTAAGCCATGCCAGTCGGTTGTATATAACTGGTTAATGCCCCCGGCACTGTACATCACATAGACATCGGCAGCTGCCTGCTCCATCAGCACACTCGGCGTCTCGATCACGCCGCATACGCGCCACTCGACATTGCCGACGCTGACGGTCTTGCCCACCGTCTCCTGTCCGTGGCCGAAGATGAGGTCGCGCAGCTCTTCGGTGATGACCGCCACGTTCCGTCCTGCGTCGAAATCGTCCTGCGTGAAGGGCGCACCCTCCACGAAGCGGAAGTCGAAGAAGCGGAAGAACCGGGGCTCTGTCTTCTTCAGGCTGACCTCGCGGTCGTGCTTGCCGTCGGCAAGCTTGATGTATGGGCCATGGCTGCTGCCCATGGGCATGATGGCCATCACCTCCTCAGGCGTCTTCATGGTCAGGAACAGGTCGCGGTACATGTCGTGCGTGATGATGGCCATGTACTGCAAATCCTTGTTCTGGTACTCTAAGCAATCCAGCCAATACGTCGTGCTGCGGCGGCTCTCGGGCGCGATGTCGGCCACCTTCACGTAATACACCTCGGCGATGAGCATCACGAAGGCCACGGCCAGCGCCGTGCCCGCGATATACATCGCGGAGTACAGTTTCTCCTCGCGCATCATCGCGAGTGCTTGTCGGAAATACCTTGTCATATTTACGATTTACAAATTTACGATTTACATTTTTTGTATGCCAAAACCGTGCCAAACTCGTAACCCGCTGATAATCAGCGATGGCATCAAAAGCAACTGTCCATTTCCGGACACTCGATTGTTCGGAAATGGACAGTTGTGTATAATGTGCAGTCACCTACTTGTTAGGTTCAAAACAAATTGTCAAGCAAGATTTTATTTAGTGATAATCAAAAAACAACTTGGGACGATTTTTGAACACAGAGACACAGTGACACAGAGTTTTTAACCTTATAAGAATAAAGCTCTGTGCCTCTGTGTCTCTGTGTTCTATTCATCATCATTGTACCAAGTTATTTTTTAACGGTTACTTATCTCATATTCTCCAAAAAAATCAGCCGTTTTCGGAAAAAAAAGCGAAAACGGCTGACTTTTTTTGACGTGTCTTAGGCGTTCCTTGTCTATTTGCGATACACTTTACTCATCCCTCAACGCCTCGGTGTTATTTCTTTGCATCCAAGTGGTAGGTGAACCTGATGCCGACGTAGTGGTGGCGGAAGTCGTGCCACGAGGTGGTCTGCTGGTAGGCGGTCTGCTGGCTCCAGCGTCCGTCCTCGTTGTTCAGTATGTCGTCGAGCTCCAGTCCGAGGCGTGCTTTGTTCTTCAGAAATTTCCACCCAATGGCGGCGTCCCAGACAAGGATGTCGCGGTTCATGCTGCCGATGGTGTAGCCCCGGCTGGTGCGCTCGGTGAGGGTGGTGTAGAAGACGAAGTTGCCGTAGGGGGCCTCGGCACGCAGACCGTAGTTGTTGTTCCAGTGGGTGGTGTTCTGTTCGGGCGAGGCGGTGTAGCGCAGGCGCTCGGCGCTGATCTCGGTGAAGACGCTGGCCTTGAGCCAGTTGTCGTCCATCGAGAGGGAGAGGTTCTCGCGGGGAGTAAGGGAACTCTGGCGGTTCTCGGTGCGCTCTTGCTGAGTGGGCAGGAGGGTGAGGAAGCCATAGCGCTGACCGGCACTCATCCTGAAATCGCTTTGCAGGCGGAAATAGTCGCCGAGCGCCTGGTCGAGGTTCAGGCGGATGTTCCAGGCGTGGCTGCCCCGCACGTTCTCCGGGTGG
>JAFVAM010000080.1 GCA_017480525.1 Bacteroidales bacterium
CCTGAATGAGTTTTGCTACAAGTTCAACCGCATGTATTTTAACGACAGGACTTTCGATAGACTTATGATTGCATCAGTTTCTTACATGCCCACATTTAAACACAGAAAATACCGTAGTAATGCCAATTGCGGATAATCATTTTGGATATTTTTTGTAGGAGACGTGTTTTTTTTACACGTCTCCTTGTTTAACAAGAGAATGGTATGAAGCGACATTTTGTTTTACTCTTGACCATCGCCCTTTCACTGCCCCTTGCGGCGCAGACGGGCTGGGAGAAGACATGGAAGCAACAGCAGGAGGCGGCCTCCTACAAGAGTGCCTACGCCACCGCCGAAAAGGCCCTCGGCAAGAGCACGAGCAGCCGTGAGCGGTTGACGGCGGCCTATTGCATGACGCAGTCGGCAATCCGCTATCAGGAGGACTCCTACGACAGCGCTGTGGTGCGCTACCGCCGCCTCCTGCCGCAGCTTGACGACCTCGACCGTGCCCTCTGCTATTCCTTCCTCGGCGCCTTCGACACCGCCCTCCTCGACACCGCGCTCCTACAGCGCACCCCCGTGGAACAGGTGCGCGCCTTCTGCCACGAGGGCAAGACGCAGAACATGACGCCGACGGTCTACGACATGCTGGTCACCATGATGCAGGACCAGGTGCGCCTGCTGCCGAAAGACCGCCTGGAGTGGCAGCGCCGCCTCTGCGCTTTCCATGACGGCGACCCCTCTGACGACCTCCGCATCTGGCACGACCTGCGCCTGCTCAACTACATGGATGATATTCCCAATCAGAAGCTTTCCCTCCAGACCATCCAGCAGTATATCAACAAATACCGCGGCACCCGCAGCCCGATGGTCACCAAACTCTACCAGATGGCTGCCGGCCACTGCGCTGAAACTGTGGAGGCCGTGCACTTTTGCGACACCGCCATCAGCCTTTTCCCCAAGAGCGAAGGCGGCGTGGAGTGTGCCAACCTGCGCTTCGGTCTCACCTGCCGTATCATCCGGATAGCCATCGAAGGCCTCTCGGTCATGCCCGGCGAACCCTCGCTGCAGCGGGTGGAGTATCGCAGCCTTGACCACCTGTGGTTCCGCGTGGTGCCTTATGACCAAGGCTATCTCAGGCCCAAAGAAGGTAAATCGCGCATCTTGAAGACCTCATCGGTATGCAGCTTCGACCTGGCCGTACCTGGCAACGACAGCTACCGCAGCGAGGAGGCCTATTTCGCCCTGCCGCCCCTCAAGGCCGGACGCTACTTGCTGCTGGTGTCGCCGTCGGAGGACTTCTCCAAGGAGGGTTGCATGGTCTATGAGGTACGCTGCACCGAAATGGAACTTGTCAAGTTGAGCCACGGCAACTATATGCTGCTCGACCGCCGCAGCGGCCTCCCCATCGGGGGACAGGATGTGCGCCTTGTGACCACCGCGAGTGGCAAGGAGAAACTGCTCGCCACCACCGTCACGGCCGCCGACGGACGCTTCCATTTCGACATCGAGACCACCCGTTGGGGCGACAGGATTGTGATTGAGCGCGACGGCTACCGCTTTAAAGAGATCTACAACAATTTCCATGGCCAAGCCGCCTCCGACAGCAAGCTGCGCATCCAGCTGAAGGTGGACCGCCCCATCTACCGGCCCGGCGACACCGTGCATTCCGCCATCCTGGCCTACACCACTGATGGACTCGACGGTATGGTGGCCCCCGGCAGTCGCATGCAGTTGGTGCTCCGCGACCCCAATGGCCGCGAGGTGGCTACCGACAGCCTCACCGCCGACGACTACGGCGTGGCTGCCACCACCTTCGTTCTGCCCACCGATCGTGTGGCAGGGGAATACACGCTGAGGGTGTACTCGGAGAGTGGGATTCAGGCCACCGAGTCTCTCCGCGTCGAGGAGTATAGGCAGCCGCGTTTCATGGTGACGCTGAACCCCACCGAGGAGCATCATGCGCCAGCCTTCGGCAAGGCATACTCCGTGAAGGGCATGGCCACGGCCTACAGCGGCGTACCCGTGGGCGGAGCAAAGGTACACTACAGCGTAACTCGCACCGCGCAGAACTTCTACCGTTGGCACCACTGGCATAATGGAGCCTCTGCCCGGGTGATCGAGGGCGAGGCGACCGCCGACCCTGACGGCTCTTTCTCCATCGCCTTTGTGCCTGAACCCGACAGCAACTACATGCTCGACAGCAACACCGTCTTCCTCTACACGGTTCATGCCGACGTCACCGACCTCAACGGAGAGAGCCACGAGGCCTCCACCGCGCTGCGTGTGGGCTTCCGCAACTCCTTCATCGACTTTGACGAGAACGGGTCCGACTACAGCGACCTGCCTCAACTCACCCTGCGTCTACACGACCCCAACGACCGCCCACTCGACGGCACCGTGCAGCTGCGTGTAGAACGCCTGCGATGCCCGACGCAGACCGTGCTCACACCTCGGGTGATGGTTCCTCGCAAGGTACACCACACCATGAGCAGGGAAGAGTGGCAGCGACTGTTTCCCCTCTTCGCCTACGACACCGCCGATGTCCAGCCCTCCTCCTGGCCTGTGGCCGACATGGTGGTCGGCGGCGAATGGAATGTGGAGAACGGCGAACTGAAAGTACCGCTGCCGCCGCTCGTCTCGGGCTACTATCGCATCACCGCCGCAGCCCATGGAGCCTCGACGCTGACCCGCACAATCTGCCTCACTCGCAAGGAGGAACGCCGTGTGCAGAGCCACTCCCTGCTGTGGCACGACCTCGACCGCAACAAGGCCGAAGTGGGGGAGAGGGTTGCGCTTCAGTTTGGCTCTCCCGTCGAAGGCACTCAGATCTACTACACCCTCCGCATCGGCGAGAAAGACAGCCTCTTCCGTCGCATCGACTGCTCCGACGGCCGCATCCACACCGAGTATATCGATGTGGACAGCGCGATGCTTGGAGGTTTCCAGATGGAACTCTTCGCCGTCCGCGAGGGCGTCAGGGTCAGTTGTGCCGAGCAAGTGGAGGTTCCATTCACACACAAGAAACTGGACGTGGAAATCAGCACCTTCCGCGACCGCCTCCTCCCCGGACAGACCGAGCAATGGACCATCACCGCCCGTCCTCACATCTTCCAAAAAAACAAGTCCGGAAATCAAAACACAGAAATCCAGAACTCCGAACCCACAGCCCTCGTCCTCTCCATGTACGACGACGCCCTCAACAGCTACCAACGGTCCGGCTGGCACTTCAGTCCGTGGCGTAGCAACCACTCGACGTGTATTGACTTCAGCAGTATAGATTATTATTTAGGCAGCGCCGACTGGCTTTCGACTGGCAAATGGCACACCTACAATGGCTCCTACCCCTCGGTGTGGACCCTCGTCGACGCTCTGCCGCGCTATCGCGGCGTTCCCATGTCCAGATTTAGCACTGCCAGCACGTTTGCCCAAAACAGGGTTATGGCCAAGAGCACGCTCGCGACGGTGGCGGAATTGGCCGAGGAAGAGGAAGGACTTGGTATCTCGTTGGCCGCCGACAAATCCGCTGCATCCCTTGCCGGTGACTTCGCTATCGACGGCGATATGGACGAAACCATCCCGCAGACCGACGTCGAAGACCACTCCGAGGTGCAGCTGCGCCAGAACCTCAGCCCCCTGGCATTCTTCGCCGCCGACGTGCGCACCGACAGCACCGGCTCCGCCACCTACCGCTTCACCGTTCCCGAACTCCTCACGCGCTGGAACGTCCGCGGCCTCGCTGTGAGCCGCGACCTCAAAATCGGCACCCTCGACAAAACCCTTGTCACCTCCAAACCCCTCATGGTGCAGCCCAACATGCCCCGCTTCCTCCGCCAGGGCGACAGCCTCGCCCTTATGGCCAAAGTAGTGAAAGCGGAGGGTGGAGAGGTACCCGTGGAGGTACAGCTGCTGCTCACCGATGCCGCTACGGGCGACACGTTGTGCCTCCACACCGAACACATCGCCGTCAAGGATGCCGCGCAGGTGCTGTTCCCTGTCGAGGTGCCGCAGGGTGTTTATGCAGCCATCTACCGCATCACCGCCGTGGCCGACGGCATGAGCGACGGCGAACAGGGCCAGGTTCCCGTCCTCGGCAACCGCCAGGCCGTCGCCGTCAGCCAGGCCATGTACATCAACGGCGTCGGCGAGAAGACCTACCACCTGCCCGAATGGCTTGCCGCCGACACCTCGCGCCACCCCCTGCTCGTGGCAGCCGAGGCCGTCAGCAACCCCATCTGGCTGGCCGTCAAGTCTATGCCCTACTTCAAGACCCTCGAAAACCCCTCCACACTCTACCTCGCCAACCAGCTTTACATCAATGGACTTGGGCAGCAGGCCATTGATGCCATCGGTCTGATAAAAGATATAGACACTACAGCCCCTGCCAGCCCCCTGTCGCTCAACGAGGACTTCAAGCAGACCGCCCTCCAGGCCACACCGTGGCTGCAGGCTGCCGAAAGCGAGGAGGAACAGATGCGCGCCGTGCGCAACTATCTCGACACCGCCGCCATGCGCCGCCAGGACAGCCAGATCCTCAAACAACTTCTCGACCTCCAGAATCCCGACGGCGGATGGCCCTGGATGCCCGAAGGCAAGAGCAGCCTCTGGGTCACCCAGTCAGTCCTCCAAAAACTCGCCACTCACAGCCCTCAACCTTCTGCTCTCAACTCTCAACGCTCCGCCCTCCAATATGTCGACCGCGAACAACAGCAATATTATGAGCACTATATCAAACCCTACTTGAAGAAAGGCTACAACTGGCAACCCACCGACATCGACTACCTCTTCATGCGCTCCCTCTACACCGCCGGAACCCCATCTTCCGGCCTGCCCACCCGCGCCATCGCCCTCTCTGAAACCGAGGCCTACAAGTTCTACTACAACAATGCCCTGAAAAACTACCGCCGCTACGACAACCTCTACACCCAGGCCCAGCTGGCCCTTGTCTTCCACCGCCACGGCGACCGCAAGGCCTCCCTCGACCTCCTCCGCCGCATCAAGGAAAAAAGCCTCCAGAGCGACGAGATGGGGCTCTACTGGCGCGACAACCGCAGCGGTTGGCATTGGTACAGCCGCCCCATCGAGACCCAGGCCCTCCTCATCCAGGCCTTCGCCGAGATTACGCCCCGTGACACCGCCGCCATCGGCCTCATGCAGCAGTGGCTGCTCAAGCAGAAGCAGACCACTCACTGGGGCAACGACCGCGCCACTGCCGCCGCCATCGCCGCCCTCATGGTCGGCGCGCCCGCCCCCTCGGCGGAGGCCGAACCCGTCTCGCTCACAGTCTTCGGCACACCCGTGACGGCACCTGCCACCTCCGCCGAAGGACGCATCAGCCAGCGCTGGACAGGTCCCGCCCTCGACACCCTCGCCGCCCGCCGCTCGTCGCTGATAACACTCAAAAAATCCACCCCCGGTATCGCCTGGGCTTCCGTCAGCTATCTCTTCTCCGACGACATCGACAAAATCCCCGCCTCCGAGAGCGGCATCACCCTCAAACGGAGTTACCTCGCAAAGGGCGACACCCTGCATGTCGGCGACCGCCTCACCGTCCGCATCGAAATCCGCGCCGACCGCGCCATGGACTACCTCGAACTTGTCGACGGCCGCCCCTCGTGCACCGAACCGCTCTCCACCCGCGCCGGATGGCGCTGGAGCGACGGACTCGCCTACTACATCGTCTACAACGGCACCGACACCCGCTGCTACATCGAACACCTCGACAAAGGACGCTACGTATTTGAGTATGAGGTTTATATCACCAACCCCGGCACCTTCCTCGCCGGCCCTGTCACCATGCAGTGCATGTATGCCCCCGAGTTCCGCGCCACGGCCCCTGCCGAGCGTCTGACCGTGGAATAGAAAATCAAGCAGTTACAGCCCTGAAACGGCACATAACAACCACGTTGTGTGCCGTTTAGCTGTTTTATGAACATGTAACATATTGACTCTCAGTACCAAATCCCTACCAACACCGTATCAACACCGTACCAACACCCTACCAACTCCCACCATGGTAGGAGTTGGTAGGGTGATGACAGGTCGTTGGCAGGGAGATGGCACAGCGAGGGTGGGGAAGACGGGGGTGGGGTTTCGGCGACGCGGCGTGTCGTTTCGGAGCGTTTGTTGGCAGATTGTGCAAAAAAAACTCCCCATTTATTTCTGCAGTTCCACTCTTTTTTGTATATTTGCAAATCTACAATATTCACCCGCAAAGGGTGAAGTTGTTGTGTATTAATGAATAAACTATAGAATGAACAACAAAAATATCACTCCTTGTGAAGTCAATGTGTCGTCGGAGACGGGGACGTTGCGCGCTGTGCTGCTGCATCGTCCCGGTGTGGAGATTGAACGCATGACCCCTCTCAACGCTGCCCACGCACTCTACAGCGACATCCTCAACAAGCCCATCGTCGATACCGAATACCACTATTTCAGCGGTGTGCTGGAGAAATGGACGAACTGCTACTATGTAGAGGACATCCTCGAGAAACTCCTCGACGACAAAGAGATACGCCGCCATCTGGTGGACGAAAGCTGCGACATGGACGACTGCGACGACGACCTCAGCGACACGCTGATGGACCTCCCCTCCGCCGAGCTGGCCAAAATCCTCATCGAGGGCTACGAGGACCCCGGCTGGGACCGCGTGAGCGACGACCGCTACCTCCTCAAGCCGCTCTACAACCTCTTCTTCACACGCGACGCCTCCAGCACGGTCTACAACCGTGTGCTCATCAACTCGATGAGTTTCGAGGTAAGAGAGCGTGAAACACTGATTTACGAGGCCATCTTCAAGCACTTCTTCAAGACGGGGACCCTCAACGCCATGGCGTGGGACCGCGACGCACGCACCGAAGGCGGCGACGTGCAGATTGCCTCGCCCGACCTACTCTGCATCGGCCAGGGCATACGTACCAATACCAAGGGCATCAAATATCTGGCGCAGAACTTCGCCCAGGAGCGCGAGCGGTTCCACATCCTCGTGCAGGAACTGCCCAAAAGCCCAGAGAGCTTCATCCATCTCGACATGGTGTTCACCTTCCTGGGACAGCACCAGTGCATGGCTTTCGAACCCATGCTGAAGAAGACGGGACTTTTTGCCGGCAAGGACACTACGCTGATAACCATAGAAAAAGGCAACATCAGCTACAGCAAATATTCAAACATCATCGAGGGGTTGCACAGCCTGGGATGGGACATCGAACCCGTCGTGGGTGGTGGCAGCGACCCCTGGAACCAGCTGCGTGAGCAGTGGCACAGCGGCGCCAACTTCTTCTCGCTGGGCGACGGCAAAATCATGGGCTACCGACGCAACACACACACCATCGATGCCCTCGACAAGGCCGGCTTCGCCGTGCTCAACGCCGAAGACATTGTCGACGGCAAGGTGGACATGCACAGCTACGACAAGTTTGTGGCGGCTTTCCCGGGCAGCGAACTGCCCCGCGCCGGCGGCGGCGCCCGCTGCATGACGATGCCTATCCTGCGCGACTGATGTCAAATTTTTAAAGTCTTAATAGTATAAAGTGGTTGACGAAGGAAACAGAAGCACGCATACCCTTGAGGAATCACTGTTACCGTGAACTTCAAAAACGTTTAAACCCTGAACTTCAAACGGCAACCCATAAATTGGAATCTTTAAACCCCTAAATAATGAAGCAATACCATCTCGCTAACAACATCATAGGCTGGATTATCTGTGCCATCGCCTGTGCTGTGTACATCATGACGGCGGAGGCCACGGCGTCGTGGTGGGACTGCGGTGAGTACATCGCCACCGCCTTTAAACTGCAAGTGGGTCACCCCCCCGGAGCACCGACCTTCCAGCTTTTGGGTCGCCTCTTCTCCATGTTCAGCGACGTAGAGAGCGCCGCCCATGCCGTCAACGTCATGTCGGCAGTGTGCAGCGGCTTCACTATCCTCTTCCTCTTCTGGGGCATCACGCTCCTGGGCAAGCACCTGCTTCCCGACCCGAAGAACCCCAGCCTGAAAGACTGGAGGACCTGGGGCGTCTTTGCCGCCGGCGTCGTCGGTTCGCTGGCCTACTGCTTCAGCGACACCTTCTGGTTCTCGGCCGTGGAGGGCGAGGTCTACGCCATGAGCAGTTTCTTCACAGCACTGGTGTTCTGGGCCATCCTGAAATGGGAGGAGCAGAGCGACGACCCGCGCTCGCTGCGCTGGTTGGTGCTCATCTCGCTGCTCGTCGGTGTGGCCATCGGCGTCCATCTGCTCAACCTTTTGACGGTGCCTGCCATCTGCTATGTGGTCTACTTCAAGAAATGGCCCGAGACGACATGGAAAGGCTTCTTGCTCACTGGTGTCGTCTCTGTGGCACTGCTGGGCATCATCCTTTGGGGCATCATTCCCGGTATCGTCAATGTCGACTCTGCTGTCGACGTCTTCTTTGTCAACACATTAGGCTTGCCTTTCAACAGCGGTACCATCTTCTTCTTCACTCTCATTGCGGCTCTCGTCGTTTGGGGGCTGTGGTACACACACAAGAAGAACCACCCCGTGGTCAACGCCGCTGTGCTGAGTTTTGCCATGCTGGTGATTGGCTACAGCACCTTCTTCGTGCTCGTCATCCGTGCCAACACAAACACTCCCCTCAACGAGAACGCGCCGAAGGACGCCGTGTCGATGAGGGCCTACCTGGGTCGCGAGCAATATGGCGACACGCCGCTGCTGACGGGGCAGTATTACACCGCCGGCCGCCCCATCGACGCCCAACGTGGATACACGAAATATATCCGTGGCAAGGACGAAAAGGGGCACGACTGCTACCTGCCCGCCGCCTATGCGCAGAAGTATATCTACAAGGAAGAGCATACAGGCTTCTTCCCTCGCATGTGGAGCAACGACAACGACCGTCAGCATCCGAAGTTCTACGAACTCTGGACCGGACGCCAGGCGAACGGCATGAAGCCCACCATGGGCGAGAACCTCAAGTTCTTCAACCGCTACCAGCTGGGCTGGATGTATTGGCGCTACTTCATGTGGAACTTTGCCGGACGGCAGAACGACGAGCAGGGCCACTACTTCAACGACGACGGCCAACGCGACTACCTGCACGGCAACTGGATCAGCGGCATCAAATTCCTCGATGAGGCGCGTCTCGGCCCGCAGAGCGACCTGCCCGAGAGCATGAAGAACGACAAGAGCCGCAATGTCTACTATCTCTTGCCCCTGCTGCTGGGCATCCTCGGCCTTGTCTATCATGTCCGCCGCCACCCGAAAGACGCTTTCATCGTCTTCATCATGTTCTTCATGACGGGTCTGGCCATCGCCATCTACCTGAACAGGCCTCCGCGTCAGCCGCGCGAGCGCGACTATGCCTTCGTGGGTTCGTTCAGTTTCTTTGCCATTTGGATAGGCCTCGGCGTGATGGCGCTGGCAGAGTGGATCAGCTCCCTTGTCTCGCAGAACAAGGAGAAGGCATACAAGGTGGTGATGCCGGTGGTCTTCGTCCTGTGCTTCGCAGGTGTGCCGATGCTCATGGCTTGCCAGAACTGGGACGACCACGACCGCAGCGAGAAGACCGCTGCCCGCGACTTTGCGCAGAACTACTTGAAGAGCATAAGCAAGAACTGTGTCCTCGTCACCTTCGGCGACAACGACACCTTCCCCCTGTGGTATGCCCAGGAGGTGGAAGGAACCCGCACCGATGTACGCATCCTCAACTATACGCTTAGCGGAATGTACTGGTACGTGGAGCAGCTCTTCAACAAGCTATACGACAGCGAGGCGCTGCCCTTCACGCTGCCCAAGGAGTACTATGGTCTCGGCAAAGACCAGTTCTATGTCATGGACCAGTCGAAGGACTATCTCGAGGTGACAGATGTGCTCGCGCTGCTGCGCGACTACCCCGAGCGCTTCACTATCACGGAACCCCGTATGGGTGAAAGCTTTATGGCCTTGCCCACCAAGCGTTTCAAAATCACGCTCGACATCCCCGCCCTTGTGGAGGCCGGTGTCGTCACCGCTGAAGAGGCCAGCCGGATGGACACCGTCATTCGCTGGGAAATCAAGCGCGACTGGATTTACCGCCACGAGCTGATGCTCCTCGACATTGTGGGTACCAACAAGTTCATGCGCGACATAGACCTGATGAACCCCGGTTCGTCGCGCATTCCCGACATCTTCCCCTGGATTTACACTTACACCATCCAGGAAGGACTGAACTACAGGATGATACCCTACCCAAAGCAGAGCCGTTTCACCGAGGGAAGTGCCGACTATTTCATCAACGGAGTGGACGGCGAGCCGCTGAAGTGGGGCAATCTGGACCGCGACATCTACATCGACCCGGTGAGCCGTCAGCAGTTTGTCCCCATCATGCACCAGACGGTGCTGTTGCTGGCCAACGAGGAGATGGGCAAGGGCAACAACGACAAGGCCCGCCAGCTCCTGGAACTCTACGACACCACCTTCCCTGAGGTCAACTTCGTCCCCGACCTATACACGGTTTATGTGCCGATTGGAAACAATCCTATCGATGTGGTTGCCATGTACAAGGAACTCTTTGGACAGGAAAAAGCCAAGGCACAGTGGGAGAGGGCTTTCAACTACTATAGCGAGTTGGTGACCTATCTGAGCCGTTTCCAGGGTACGAAGGCCGATGGCGCACGTAACGACCTGATGTACAACCTGCGCATCCTCTCACTTCTGCGCGACCTGGCTATCGATACACTCGATGACCAAGAGGCAGTAAAGCAAGTCGATGCCGTTGTGGCACCTTTCCGCAATATAATGTATTGAAAATGCAAATGGTTCAAAAGAAAAGACCCAAGACCAAGAAGTACACCCTCACGCTCAGCGAGCGTGAGGCTGTACGCCTTGGCCATTATGCCGAGAGTTGCGGAATAAGTCGTCCGCTGGCTTTGCAGCGGCTGATGAAGCAGTCGCTGCGTCAGTTGGCGGCAGCCCCTCCTATGGGACACGACGCCAACCAGCTGGGGCTTTTCGACACCCTACAAATCGATATCTTCAACAACACAGCAGTAGTAAACATTAAGGAATAAACACATAAAGATATGACGAAGAAGTTTTTGGCGATGGTTTTCGCCATGGTTTTCATGGGAGCGCCGATGGCGTCAAGGGCCGAGGAAGGAGCGCCGCTGGATGCCGGTTCGCTGATTATAGGCCATGTGACCGATGCCCACTCGTGGCACCTGTTTGACTACAAGTCGAAGGACGGCAAGGAACATTCCGTGGCCATCCCGTTGCCGGTCATCATTATCGACAACGGGCATCTGGAGGTTTTCATGTCGTCGAAGTTCCATAACGGACATGCTGTCTATCAAGGCTATAACCTCACCTTTGCCCTTGTGGGCGGAGTCCTGACGAAGGAAGAGATTGTGTGTGTGGAGCCTCTGGAAGGCTGCGAAGTGCCGGAAAACGCATACATGGACGGTGAGGGACATCTCTATCAACGTGTACTGAAACCGGGCAAGGGCGAGGTGAAGCCCATCGACTTGAGCATCACAAAGACCTCGGCAGCCATCATGATTGCCGTGGTGCTGCTCATCGTCATCGTCATGGTGGCCAAGAACGGCTACAAGAAGCGCCCCAATCAGGCACCCCGAGGGCTGCAGAGCCTGGTGGAGATGCTGGTGGTGTTTGTGCGCGACGACATTGTCCGCCCCATGATTGGCGAGAAGCACTACCGCAAGTACCTGCCCTACCTGTTGACGCTTTTCTTCTTCATCTTCTTCTGCAACATTCTGGGTCTCATTCCCATTTTCCCTGCCGGTGCCAACATCAGCGGCAGCTTGGCAGTGACGGCGACGCTCGCCCTCATCACCTTCTTCATCACGAACATCAGTGGCAACAAACACTATTGGACTGACATCTTCAACACACCCGGTGTTCCGGCATGGCTGAAGGTGTTCCCCCTGATGCCGTTGGTTGAGCTGGTGGGAGTCTTCACGAAGCCTATCGTGCTGATGATTCGACTCTTCGCCAACATGACTGCCGGCCATATCGTCATCCTCGGCTTCATCGTCATCATCTACATCATGAGCCAGCTCTTCGGCACCATGGTGGGAGGTGCGGTGTCGGTGGTGAGTGTGTTTTTCTGTGTGTTCATCAGCCTGCTGGAGTGTCTGGTGGCCTACCTGCAGGCCTTCGTGTTCACCATGTTGTCGGCCCTCTATATCGGCATGGCCGTCGAGGAACCGGAACACGAAGAAAAAGCATCCGTCGTCGAGGCATAAGAGAGAGTTTATGAGGAAATCCATAAAACCATTATCATTATGAAATCAATCAAAGATATCAATTTCGCAGGCAGGAAGGTTTTGCTGCGCGTGGACTTCAACGTCCCGATGAACGATAAGAAAGAAATCACCGACGATACTCGTATGCGCGAGTCGATGCCCACCATCGAGAAACTGCTCAAGGACGGTGCCGCCGTCATCATTATGGCCCACTTTGGCCGTCCGAAGAAAGGCGGCTTCGAACCCGAGCTGACGCTGGAACCCGTGGCCAAGTATCTGGAAACCCTTGTGGGGCGCCCTGTCCGCTTCACCCAGGAGCTGCTTGGCAGCGGTGTGCCCGAGCAGATGGCCAAAGAGCTGGAGGGTGGCGAGGTGATGCTGCTGGAGAACATCCGCTTCTACCCCGAAGAGACCAAAGGCGGAGAGGAGCTGGCCCGCCAGCTGGCCGCCCTCGGCGACTGCTACATCAACGACGCCTTCGGTGCTGCCCACCGCGAACACTCGTCAACGGCAGTCATCGCCCGTTTCTTCCCCAACGACAAGTACTTCGGCTTCCTGATGGAGAACGAGGTGCGTAACCTCGAGAAGTTGATGCAGAATCCTCCGCGTCCCTTCACTGCCATCATCGGCGGCAGCAAGGTGAGCAGCAAGATTGGTATACTTGAAAACCTGCTCGACAAGGTCGACAACATGATTATCATCGGTGGTATGCGCTACACCTTCACCAAGGCCCTCGGTGGTCGCATAGGCAATTCCATCTGCGAGGACGACAAACTCGACCTGGCCAAGGAACTCATGCGTCGCATGGACGAGAAGGGTGTGCGCTACTATCTGCCTGTCGATAGCGTGATTGGCGACAAGTTCGGCAACGACGCCAACACGCAGATAGTCCCCAGCGGTGAGGTTCCCGACGGCTGGGAGAGTATGGACTGCGGCCCTGAGAGTTGCAAGGCCATCCGCGACATCATCATGCAGAGCAAGACCATCCTGTGGAACGGTCCTGCCGGCGTCTTCGAGCTTGACACTTTCGCCAAGGGCACGCGCGACATCGCACAGAGCGTCGCCGACGCCTGCAAGCAGGGCTGCTTCGCCGCTGTGGGCGGTGGCGACTCGGTGGCCGCAGTCAAGCAGATGCACCTTGCCGACCAGATGAGCTACGTCTCCACCGGTGGCGGCGCCATGCTCGAATATCTCGAAGGAAAAGTCCTTCCCGGCATCAAAGCCATCCAGGACTAATCGGTTCCCGGTTTACCGTTTACGGTTTACAGTTGCTGCGGGCGCACATCACTGTGCGCCCGCAGTATTATATTGCTCACTTCAACCCCTGTTGCCGAGAGAATGATTGGAGCAAAATAGATTTCTCCAATTCGGAAAATTGTCGTATCTTTGCAGTCTGAAATAACATTTTATGATAATGACAAACCCAGACATAGTTATAGCCATCCCTGAGGGTAAAATCAGGGATTATGTAGATGGAACTATCCGTAATGATACCCCGGAGGAATATGTCCGTCAGACCGTTGAGAAACGCCTTGTGAACGAACATAAGTACCTCAAAGAAAAGATCGCGGTCGAATATCCAATCCAAATGGGGTCGGGGCGTAAGCGTGCGGATATTGTGGTGTTTTCGGACGATGTTTCGACCGAGGCGGACAAGAAAGACCAGCATCGCATCAAGATTATTATAGAATGCAAGAAAGAGGCCATAAAGCCGTCGGACAAGGATAATGGTATCGAGCAACTGAAGACCTATATGTCGGCTTGCAACAACTGCGAGTGGGGAATGTGGACCAATGGCCTGCATAAGACAGTCTACCGAAAGACCGTCGACGAAAAAGGCCATTTTGTCTACAGCGAATACAACGACATTCCCTCGGCCGACGGCACAACCGACGAGAACGAACGTCCCAATAGAAATACGCTCAAAAAGGCATACGATGACAACTTGTTGTTTGTGTTCCGCACTTGCCACAATATCATCTACATCAACGAAGGCTTGCAGAAGCAACCAGCATTCTTCGAGTTCCTGAAAGTGATATTCTGCAAGATTCACGACGAGCATCAGGTGCTTGAACCCATACAGTTCTACACAACCAGCAAGGAACGCAACTATAAGGACGGACAGGCTACCGTGTATAAACGCATCAGTGCCATATTCGAGGCTGTTAAAAAGAAGAACTCCCAGATCTTCGCTTCCAATGATGAAATCAAACTCTCTCCCAGGACATTGACATTCATTGTTGCCGAATTGCAGAAATATGCTTTATTGAACACCAATATCGACATCAAGGGAAAAGCCTACGAAGAAATTGTCGGTGCCAATCTGCGTGGCGACAGGGGCGAGTTCTTCACTCCGCGTAATGTGATGAAGATGGCTGTGGATATGATTAACCCCAAAGACGGAGAGAAAGTGCTGGATAGCAGTTGCGGCACTGGCGGTTTCGTGGTAACAGCTATGAACAAGGTGATTGAACGCCTCGAAGAACGTTTTGAAGAGCTGTATGGTGAGAAGGCTTCTTGGAACAGTGAAATACAAAAGGCATACCACGAGACGATATCGGAGACTGCAAGGGAGAATTTCTTTGGGTTCGACATTAATCCCGACCTTGTGAAAGCCACCAAGATGAATATGGTGATGAACAACGACGGCAGCGGCAATGTCCTTCAGTTGAATACCCTGCTCCCGCCACAGGAATGGAATAGCACCACCAAAGAGCATTTGGAGCAAGCCCTTCATTTAGATGGTGGAAGCATCAAAAACCACAATACTTTGGGCTTCTTTGATGTGATTGTGACCAATCCGCCTTTTGGTTCAAAGATCCCCATCCGCGACACTCAGATACTTGAACAGTTCGACTTGGGCCATATTTGGCAGATAGACAGCGATGGTAATTGGCATATAACCGACCGTCTGCAAAGCAGTGTGCCTCCCGAACAGCTTTTCATAGAAAGGATCTTGCAGCTATTGAAAGAAGTAGGTAGAACAGCCATAGTGCTTCCCGACAGTATATTGGGTTCTCCTGGATTGGAGTATATCCG
>JAFVAM010000081.1 GCA_017480525.1 Bacteroidales bacterium
CTTCGGGCCCACGGGCGAGGGCAAGACCCAGCTGGCGCGTTCCCTGGCGGAGTACCTGTTCGACTCGGAGGAAAACCTGGTCCGGATCGACATGAGCGAATACATGGAGAAGTTCTCCGTGAGCCGTCTCATCGGTGCGCCTCCAGGATACGTGGGCTACGAGGAGGGCGGCCAGCTCACCGAGCGCGTTCGCCGCAAGCCCTACTGCATCGTGCTCCTCGACGAGATCGAGAAGGCGCACCCCGACGTGTTCAACGTGCTGCTGCAGGTGCTCGACGACGGTGTGCTCACCGACGGCATAGGCCGCAAGGTGGACTTCAAGAACACCATCATCATCATGACCTCCAACATCGGCAGCCGCCGACTGAAGGACTTCGGCACCGGCGTGGGTTTCGCCACTGCCGCCCGCGAGGCCGAGAAGGCGCAGATGCAGCGCGACGTCATCGAGAAAAGCCTCAAGAAGGCCTTCGCGCCGGAGTTCATCAACCGTATCGACGACATCATCTATTTCAACTCGCTGGGCCGCGAGGAGATACACCGCATCATCGACATCGAGTTGCGCGGCCTCTTCGGGCGCATCCGCAAGATGTGCTTCGAGGTGACGATGGACGAGAAAGCCAAGGACTTCATCGTGGGCAAGGGATGGGACGAGAACTACGGCGCACGACCGCTGCGCCGCGCCATCCAGCGCTACATAGAGGACGACCTGGCCGACGAAATCATCAAGGCCGACATCCTGCCGGGCGACACCATCCAGATCACCGCCGACGAGGAGCATGTCTTCTTCGAGATAGAGAAGGGCGAGACCAGCCGCCAGCTGGACCAGGCCCTCGCCGCCGAGAGCGAAGCCACAGTGACCCCCGAGTGACACTGTCCGCCACACACATCTTTCGACCACAGACTGAAAAAAATATCTTTTGCCGACGGCAAAAGATATTTTTTTTTCAGTATCAAAAGAATTTGTACAGTTGCGTTTTGGAAATGGCGTTGAAAAACAACGCCATTTCCAGATGCGCTGGGGACAGACTGTGGACCGGTGTCGCCTCCGCTGTTTTGGCCCCGGAGTGTGGGCTACCGGATGACAGAGGAGACGGTGCCGTTCTTGAAGAACAGGTAGAAGGAGCTGCCGTACATCCACTGCACTTCACCCCGGTTCTCGGAGACATACTGCGGTTTTCCGAAGGCCAGCTTGGCTTCTTCCATGGTGAGACCCTTGACGGCGTTGGCTGTCTTCACTGCCTCCCAGTGCGTGACCTTGCCGGGTTTGTTGTTCGAGACAAAGTCGATGAATGAGTGCATGGCAGCCGTGACGCTGACGGAGAGGTCGGCCAGGATGTCGCCATGGGCGGCGCGTTTCTCCGGAGTGAGTTTGTCGACGAGGGTGTTGGTCTTGGAGAGGCTGTTCTTGCCGGGAATCACCTGCATATTGTTGATGTAGTACACCATGCGGTGGTCCTGGATGCGGATGCTGACGTCCATCTGATAGACGTTGTTCAGCTTGGAGTCCTCGGGAGAACCCACCAGCATGGTGAATTTGAAGCTGTGGGCCTCGAAGTCGGTGGAGACGATGGCGTCCTTCTTCACGGAACATACGTTGTCGACAACAAAGAGGTAGGCGTTGACGAAGGTGGTCTCATCGCTTTGGAAGGCCAGCGACTCGAATCCCGTCATGATTCTTGCGCCGTTGTCCTCGGTGATGGGGATGGGGTTGACCTGCGCGGTGGCCGAGAGGCCGAAGAGCACGAGACCGATAAGAAACAGTTTTGTTTTCATGACAGTCTATCTGTTTTCTTTTAGAACGAGAGACCGGCACCGACGTAGAACTGGCCGAACTTGTAGGAATAGTCATCGTCGTCATCGTCTGCTCGGTTCAGAAGGCCTTTGCCGTATCCGATGTGGAAGTTGACCTTGTTGTAGCGGAGTTCGGCGATGGCGTTGAGGCCGATGTCGAAGCGCGACAAGTCGTGGTCGTATCCATCGGACAGGATGCCGATGACAAACGAAGGGCCTACGTAGCCGTTGAGGCTGAGGCCGTCGCTCAATGCAACGGTGCCGGAGAGCATCACAGGGATGCGCAGGTCGAGCTGCGGGCTGTCCAACTCCTTGTAGGTGCCGATGCTGGTCACAAAGCCGTAGTCGATGCCGAAATTGGCGGACAACGAGTGGTTGAAATCCAGAGCGAGGTAGCCCCCGGAGAAATCCACCGATGACGATCTGCTGTTGTATTTTGCGGTGAGGCTTTCGGAGAGGTAGCCGACACGCAACGTGGTGACCGTCGAGGAGGGTGTGGCGGTTTTGGTCTCGCCGACTTTGACGCTGTTTGCCCGGATAATCTGTGCCTGCGAAGCAAAGCTCAGGGCAACGAAAAGGATGGCAAAAAGATTTTTCTTCATGATGGTTTTGTGTGTTGTTGGTTTTACTTCCAGTTGACGAATTTGGCAGTGTAGCCGAGGACGGTGACGGTGTAGCTGCCGTCAGGGTTGGAGTGGACATCGTAGAGCGGAGCCACAAGTTCGTCGGCCTCATGCTTTTGTAGGGTCTTGAAGGCGGCGCGGGCGTGGATCTCGTTGAGGTTGCCGAGGGCTTTCACCTCTTCGCGCGAGAAAATCCACTGATCCTCGACGCGTACGGGATTTACCTTGAGTTCGCCCTGTACGGTCTTGATGTCGGCCTTGGTCTGCACGTCGAGCACACGGGCTTGCGAGTAGTGTTCCTCGACGGTGGTGACGGTCTTCGGAGCCTCGCAGGAAACCATAACGCCAGTTGCTACAAGGGCGGCGGCCATCAACATACTGTTCTTTTTCATAGTTTGTTGTGTGTGTTTGTTTTTTTTTTGCGGCCGATTCCCGAAGTGCCAATGACTTTGCTGTAGTGGTTTTCTTGTCAAAGGGGTAGGGATACAACAAAAAAAGAAGCGCGGGAATCTAACTGCTTTGCCTATCCCGCTCTAAGAGGCTCTCGCATGCCTACCAACCGAGGATAAGCAATGCCCGAAGCCCACGCTGCACCATATCGTATGCTCCCGGTGGGGAAGCACAATCTATATATGCAACCAAATGGACGCAGACCCTTGCTTTACCGTGCGGTTGGATTTTTAGAATTTGCGAGATTCTTAGAGCCGCAGATAACGCGTAAGTTACACGTCTTTTTCCATTATGTCCTGCCACCCTCCCTCTGCTTCTGGCAAGGCAAAAAAATTCCCGCCTTGGCTTCGGTTGAATGGCGATGCAAAAATACGACTTTTTTTTGTTACGCTGCAAAAAAAATACGGCCAAGGGGTTGGACTTGGCCGTTATGAATTGTGTGACAGTTGCTTGGAGCGTGAAAGAAAAAAATGTCGCCAGCCTGTCAGAAGTTGTATTTCACCAAGGCGCAAAGGCGATGGTTGGAGACTTGGTGGAGGTTGTCGTTGTTCAGGACGGCGCCTCTGCTGTCGAGGTCGCCAAAGGTGGCGGCTGTCCACTCGTATTCGAGGCCTATGTTGAAGTCCTTGGTGTTGTAGCTGACGGAAGGGGCGATGCGATAGATGCTGTTGAGGTGGGTGAAGGCCTCGCCGCCTTTCATGTAGATGCGATAGTTGCCGGTGCCGAAGTCATAGAGGTCCTCGCTGGCTCCGAGGTTTTTCATATAGCCGAGGAAGAGGTTGACGCGGCATTTCTTGCCGTAGGCCACATTGAGATAGCTGATGCTGGCGCGGAGGGGTTGGTAGTCCCAGCTGCCGTCGTCTCCCACGCCGGTGACGGCATAGCCAACGAGTTGGTTGAGGTGGCTGGTGTTCTCGGCCAGCAGAGTGCGGAACTTGACGACCCAGAGGTCTTCGACATACTGTGCATAGATGGTGGGGGTGAGCGAGAGGACCGACTCGGAGACCTTCTTGGTGACGCCGCCAACGAGGGCGTGGGTGCGGGGTTTGAGAATCTGGCCGTCGAAGGCAAGCTGCACATAGCATGGGCCTTGTTTGAAGTTGATGCCCAGGAAGGCTTCGGGCACCAGCGACTGGGTGGCAAAAGAGAGCGAGGCTGTGGAGGTGGGGTCGGAGGCGCTGGCCGGGCCATTGTTCATGTACTGCAACTGTCCGAGGAGGGCAGCGGTGCAGCCCCAGACGTCGTTGAAATGGCGGGTGGCGCGGAGCTGCGGGGTGCGGCTGTGGGGCCGGAAGGGTGCACCGGCGGCCATGCCGAGGACCTCGGGCATGATGCTGCCGGAGAGGGGATGCCAGTCCTGACCGACGACAATCTCGCTTCGGCTGGCAGAAAACTTGATGTAGGCCAGGCGCAGACGCAGCTCGTGGTTGTTGGAGCCGAAGCCGCCGAAGTCGCCTTCCAGCTTGGCCGAGAGGTTGCCACGTCCCAGACGGAGGCCTGAGACGTCGATGCCGAAGCGCGAGGTGAGGGCCTGGAACTGCATGGAGGCCACATCGTTGAGGTCTTCGCTTTGATCCTCGTTCCAGATTGCGTCGTAGGGCAGCATGTTGTACTCGCCACCGACAACGGTGTAGGTCTTGCGGCTGTCGACGTTGAGATAGTTGCGCACGAACCCGTAGGGTTTGATGCGGATTTTCTGCTCCGCACGCGGGGCATCGGCATCCTGTGCCAGGGCGGCAAAGGGGAGCAGGAGAATGGTGGAAAGGGACAGGAGTGTATTGCAGAGATGTTTCATGATTGGTGTTTGTAGTTTTTTTGAAGAAGGTTATCTGATGATGATTTCGTCGGTGAAAATCCAGGGTTTCTGCCCGGCAGCGCGGTGCCATGAGGGGATTTCCGGCAGGGGCGCTGCCACAACGCGCACATAGCGAGCGGTCTGCGGGGCGGTGAGTTCACAGCGGAGGGTGTAGATTTCGGGCTTGGCCAGCACTTCGGGGTTCTCGGGACGGAGCAGGTCGCCGAACGGCTGCCAATGCTCGCCGTCGTCGGACACCTGGAAGAGTACCCACTGCGGATTGAAAATCCACGAGAGGGGATAGAAGTAGAAGTCCAGAGCAATGGAGCGGATTTCGGTGGGCTGGCGGAGGTCGACGACAGCGTCGAGGGTGTCGCCCCAAAATCCAAGCCAGGTGTTGCGATAGTCCATGATGCCGACCAAGCCGTCGGAGAGGGTGCCTTCGTTGTAGGGGGCACGTGGCTGATGGCGGATGTATACGTCGGCATCATAGGCCAGATTGGGACTAAAGGCCTTGTCGACCCAATGGCGCATGGTGGCGGCATATTCGACTGGCGTACAGCCCATTTCCATCATCTGCGGCACGGAAAAATGTTCGAGGTTGCGTTCCAGGCTGTCAATCTCCGCCAGCATCTCCTCGCCGGAGGGATCGCCATAGTTGGATTCGAGATGGGCGAAGTCGAGCGCGAGGCGGAAGAAGCGCAGGCGTTCGAGAAGGGTGCTGTCGCGCGTGGCGCCTTCGGCCTGGCGCAGGAGGTCGTAGTAGTGTTCCTGGCACGTGGGGTAGAGGTAGCCCACATGGGGATTGCCAGGTTCATAGAAGAGACCGTCGACGGGGAATCCATAGATGTCGAGACGACGGCCACTGGCCACGAGGGTGGCGGTCATGGTGTCGACAATCTGCTTCACATAGGGAGACCCTGCACCGTAGTAGCCCTGATAAAAGTCGGCCATGAGGGAATCGAGGTCGAGGTAGGGGTTCCACATGAGCTTGGCCGTCATGTAGCAGCGGATGTCCATCCATGAGGAGATGTTGTCGGCACCGGAGGCCTGTTCGAATATCATGCGGGCGCCGTGTTCCTTGAAAAACTGGATGTTGGGCTGCAAGACGTGGAGGTTGGGGAAGGGATTCCAGAAGTTGCGGAACTGGACGATGTAGTCCCAGAGGTATATGTTGTCGGTGAGGCGCGACCAGTCCTCCATGTCCTTGCGGAAGGAGGGGTCGGCCTGCCCGACAGGTGCCTGACGTCCCGTTTCAATGGGGCAGAGCATGACGAGGACATTGGTGTCGGGCCTGACCCCGGCAGAGGATACGGGGGCTTGTCGCGTATATTGGTAGGCCAAGGTGGCGATGGTCTTGTCGGGGAAGCGGCGGGCCACCTGGTTGACGAACCACAGCAGCGTTCCGCTTTGTCCGCCGTAGAGGCTGTCGAGGCGGCGGCAGGCGGGACACTCGCAGGCGTTGTAGTTGTCGTTGGGCGAGACGGACCAGACCTTCTTCGTCGGGAAAGCGGAGATGGTGTCGGCCAGCCGCTTGCAGAGTTCCTCCAACACCTGGGGGTTGGCAAGGCAGAGTTGGCCGTCGCGGCTACGGCGACCGTTGTTGAGGGAATACCAGTCGGGATGGCTATCGAAATAGCGCTCCGTGGGGAGCAACTTGTTGAAGGTGTGCACATACATGCCGAAGAGGCGGTCGCGGTCGGCCTTGGTGTGCAGATGGTGCCAGTCGGCATAGAGCTGGCTGTGGTTGGGATAGTAATATTCCACGTCGCGATAGGCAAAAGCGGGGTTGCTGACAATGCGGCACCTCGGCAGCTGCAGCTGCGACAAGTCGGGCACCACCATGGCCTCCGGCGTATAGAGGCGGCAGCCGACCATCTCCAGAAAAGCATATACCGCATAGAGCGTCCCCTTCTCCCCTGCCCCATAGATCACCACGTCGCGCCCGTTGCCGAGGATGAAGTAGCCATCGTCGCGCAGGCTGTCTATCAACGGCCGGTATCTGGATTTCATCTCCGGCGTGAGGCCCACGTATATGGTGCGGCCCGTGTTCCGTCCGCCGAAGGTCGTTTTGCAACCACCCTTCTCCATCCATTGCATCAGCTGATGTGAGACCCGGGATTCAGCGTAGGTACTATAGATGCGTATCGGCTTCTGTGCCGAAGCCGATACGCAAACCAAAATCATTAGGACAAGCGTCAGCCGTTTCATGCCATGAGGACAAGCAGCTGGGCGGTGAAGATGCGGAGGAACATCGTCAAGGGATAGACGGTGGCATAGCCCATGTTGGGCAGCTTGCAGCCCTCGGGGGCCATGTTGTTGGCGAAAGCCAGAGTCGGCGGGTCGGTGTGGCTGCCGCCGATGAAGCCCATCAGCGTATAGTAGTTCATCTTCAGCACCAGGCGGCCGAAGAGGGTGACCACCAGCGGCGGCACCATGGTGATGATGACGCCGTAGACGACCCACATGTAGTGCACCTTGACAGTGTCGACGAAGCCACCGCCGGCGCTGAGACCCACGCTGGCCAGGAAGAGGGCGATGCCCACCTCGCGCAGCATGTGTACACCGTGGCCTTCGGTGAATTCGGTAGTGAACCACCCTTTCTTCACGCCGAGCCATCCGGCCACAAGGGCCACCACAAGGGGGCCGCCGGCAAGGCCGAGTTTGACGGGGGCTTTCATGCCCACGGGGATGGGGACGGAACCCAACACGATGCCGAGGGCGATGATGACAAAGATGGGGATGAGCAGGATGGGCTTGCCACCCTTGGCGGAAGCGGAGGAGGCCCCGCTTTCCACGGCTACGGTCGTAGGCTCGCCCCTGAGGTCGATGCGACAGAGCGGACGCAGCAGCAGGCAGC
>JAFVAM010000082.1 GCA_017480525.1 Bacteroidales bacterium
AAATGTGGTGCTGGAAAGGAGCTACAAAGAATATTTAGAGGGCTTTAAGGACATCCTTACGGGCGAGGTGCGTAGAGGCTACATAGAGGTTGTAAAAGAGCTGACCGGGAAATTCCCCAATGTCGATGAGGTAGAAACCGAGCAGGCAAAGAAAGAGTTTACGAAACTGTTCGGCGAGTATCTGCGGATAGAAAACATCTTGCAGAACTACGATGAATACACACACCTTAAAGCACTGCAGAAAATTGACACAAACGACCCAGAGGCGGTAGAGGCATTCAAATGCACATACTTTGTCACAGACGAAGAAATAGCGGAAATGCAGAAAGTTGATTTATTGCCGGAGCGAAAGGTTCAGGACTACAAATCTGCCTACAACGATATCCGGGATTGGCTAAGGCGAAAGAGAGCAGGCGTGTCGCCAGAAAAATCAAAGATTGACTGGGACGACGTGGTGTTTGAAGTGGACTTGCTGAAATCGCAGGAAATCAACTTGGATTATATTCTCGAATTAATCTTTGAGAACAACAAGAAAACCAAGGATAAAGCCGCCTTGATAGAGGAGATACGCAGGATTATCCGCGCCAGCATGGGAAACAGAGCGAAAGAGGGGCTGATAGTGGATTTCATCAACGATGCAGACCTGGACAGCATCACAGACAAGGCAAGTATTATCGATGCTTTCTTCGAATATGCCCAGGCACAGCAGAAAAAGGAGGCGATGGAGCTGATTTCATCCGAGAGCCTGAACCCGGAAGCTGCAAAGCGGTTTATCACCCTATCCTTGAGACGTGAGTTTGTGAGCGAGAACGGCACCGATTTCAATGGTATTCTACCCAAGATGAGTCCATTGAACCCCATGTACCTGACCAAAAAGAACAAGGTATTCCAATTGCTCTCGGCCTTTGTTGAGAAATACAAAGGTGTCGGCGGTGAAATATGATTTGGCGAGACGAAACCGACAAAATCCAGTAACAAACAGCTCTTCAACGCCACGGAAAGGGTTTCTTCCATCGACTGAAGTCGGGCTACCGCACTTGGACCAATCCATCTAACGGGACCAAGCGTTATGCATCCTACCAAAAAAGGGCGCAGGGGAAATGATCCGTAGCCTCCCCTGCGTCGAAAAAGTGATAAACAGTATTACTTGATGGATTGTGTAATACTCCTATCTGTAATTGAACTTGATATCCTTGACGTTGAGCTGTATCTCGGTGCGTCCACGCCAGTAGTTTTCCTCCAGCTGATAGCAGAGGTCGAATCGCTCGGTGAGCATGCGGCCTAACGATCCGCCCATCTGGAAAGCTATGGCGGGGAAAGGCCTGGAGCGCTCATTGATAGCTATGGCGTTGAACTTGAGGTGGCCGGGCTTGGTCTCGTCGATTTTTCCGTCTTTGTTGCGAGGCCGTCCCACAACGGAGGCATAGCCAGTGTCGACAAGTTCGCGTGTGAGGAAGACCGGCACGTTGTTTTCCGGCCCGAAGGGGGCGAACTGCTTGAGGATGCGAAGGAACTTGGGCGTGATTTGCGAGAAGCCAATCTCGGCATCGATCTCTATCTCCGGAAGAGCCTCCTCCTCGCCGAGGCTTTCACGCGCCAGGCTTTCAAAGCGGTTGATGAAAGCCTGCATGTTCTCCTGACGGAGGGAGACGCCGGCGGCACTCTTGTGGCCACCGAAGTGTTCCAGAAGGTCGGCGCACTTCTCAAGGGCCTGGTGCACATCGAACTCACCGGCCGAGCGGGCAGACCCTGTGATGAGGTCGTCGCTGCCCCTGGTGAAGACGATGGTGGGCTTGTAGTAGGCCTCGACGATGCGGCTGGCCACGATACCCACAACGCCGCGGTGCCACGAAGGGTCGTAGAGCACAAGCGACTGGCGCCCTTGGTAGAAGGGGTCCTGCTCTATGCGGCGCTTGGCCTCCTCGGTGGCGCTGGTGTCCAGCTCCTTGCGCTGTAGGTTGTACTCGTTGATGTCGTCGGCCAGACGGCGGGCAATGGCGGGATCCTCGGTGAGCATGAGGCGCACAGAGTCGAAAGCCGAGCGGATACGTCCGGCGGCGTTGATGCGCGGCCCCACGAGAAAGACGAGGTCTGTGATGGTCAGTTCCTTCTCGAAATAACCCGTCTTCCCCTTCTCTCCGCCGTCGGCAGCCTCGGCCTGGTCGGCCTTTCGACGATCCACGTGGCCAAACTTTAGGATGGCCTCGATGCCGGCGCGGGGCTTGGTGTTGAGCACCCGGAGGCCGAAGAAGGCCAGGACACGGTTCTCACCCATGATGGGTACGATGTCGCTGGCGATACTGACGGCCACAAGGTCCAGATACTTCAGCAGGCGGAGTTTGAGCTCCTCCTGGCGCTGGCGGCGGGTGGCGTCGAGCTGTTCGGGGAGGTCGCAAAGGCGCACTCCCATGCGCTGCTCAAGGTGAGCCTCGACGATTTTGAATCCGATGCCGCAGCCGGAGAGTTCCTTGTAGGGGTACGGACAGTCCTTCTGCTTGGGATCGAGGACGGCCACGGCCTGCGGCACGACATCGTCGGGCAAATGGTGGTCGCCGATGATGAAGTCGATGCCGAACTGCTTGGCATAGTCCACCTGTTCCATTGCCTTGATGCCGCAGTCGAGGGCAATCACCAGCTTGACACCCGTCTCATGGGCGTAGTCGATGCCCTGATAGGAGATGCCATAGCCCTCGCGTTCGCGGTCGGGGATGTAGAAATCGATATTGCGGTCCAACTCGCGGAGGTAGGAGTAGACCAGCGCCACGGCCGATGTGCCGTCGACATCGTAGTCGCCATATACCATGATGCGCTCCTGCTGGCGGATGGCTGCATTGATGCGATTGATAGCCTCTGTCATGCCCTTCATAAGGAAGGGATCGTGGATTTGATCCAGGCCCGGACGGAAGAACCGACGCGCCTCTTCAAAGGTGGTAACACCCCGCTCTACAAGCAGAGTGGCGATGTTTTTGTCAACGCCCAACGATGCAGCAAGTTTGTCAACAGTTTCTAAATCATAGTCTTCTCTAATTATCCAACGTTTCTCTTTCATATTTTTCTGGCTGTAAAAATACAACATTTTTCTGAAACTGGCAAAAAAAAGTTTCAACAGCCAGTGCTCAAAGTCTTCGGGAGGAGACCGTTCCCATTCGTTCTTTTGTATTTAGTTCCAAGGGAATGAGTTTTCTTTATGCATGTGTTGAAAACGCCGTGATGCAGGCTCTTGGCCACGGACATAGTCAAAAAAAAAGGTCACCTCTGTAGTTTTTGGCCCTCGGGGAGCGTTCTTATAGTGCCAGCGCCCGCAAACGGCCGATACCGCGCGAGGCTGGAAAAAACAAAGACAACAACAACCACTCATCGCAAACTGACAAAGAACATGACAAAAAAGATGAAAAGGATAGCCCTGATGTTTTTCGTGGCCACCGCCATGGTGGGAGCCGCGTCGTGCAGCAAGGACGACAGCATAAGCGAAAGTGCCATCATAGGCCGCTGGCGGCTGCCGCAGCAGGGCATCGTGCAGGGCGAGGTACTTGAAATCCGACCCGACCACTCCGCTACCATGTCGGGCAACAACCTCACCTGGCAACTCTCCGAACGCCATTTCTCGGCATACGGCGGTACCTCCAACGACTTCTACCATGTCGACTTCACGATTTCGTCGGTGTCGGACGAGGCCATGGAGGTGGCAGGCAAGGTAACCCACACAGCCACGGGTGGCCGCGCCACCAACCACGACATCAGCGGCTCCCTCACCAAGGAGACTCCCTCGACTCACCCCTGACCCCACGGGAGTGAAGCATCGAAGGGTGGGGAATTTCTTCCGAATTTGAAAGAGAATACAATATTTTTTCGCCCGCAACGTTATGAACTGAAAAAAAACATAACGACGACAAACGCGATGAATATTGCTGCACTGGTTTCGGGAGGAGTGGACAGTTCGGTGGTGGTGCACCTGCTGAAGGAGCAGGGGCATACACCCGACATCTTCTATATCCGCATCGGGATGGAGGACGAAGAGGGCTACATAGGCTGTCCGGCCGAGGAGGACATCGAGATTACACAGTGGATTGCCCGCCGCTACGGCTGCCGTTTCGAGGAGGTGAACCTGCACAAGGAATACTGGGACAACGTGGTGAGCTACACCATCGAGAGTGTGCGCCGCGGCCTGACGCCCAACCCCGATGTGATGTGCAACAAACTCATCAAATTCGGTGCCTTCGACGACCGTCGCGGCAAGGACTACGACCGTATCGCCACAGGCCACTACGCCACCACCGCCTCAATAGGCGGGCGTACTTTTCTCGCCACCGCCAAAGACCCCGTGAAGGATCAAACGGACTTCCTCTCGCAGCTCGAATACCGCCAGATAAGCAAACTCATGTTCCCCATCGGCGACATGATGAAAAGCGAGGTACGCGCCATCGCAGCCCAGGCAGGGCTGCCCTCGGCCACACGCAAGGACTCCCAAGGCATCTGCTTCCTCGGAAAAATCAACTACAACGACTTCATCCGCCGCTACCTCGGCGAATGCGAGGGCAAGATTGTGGAACTGGAGACGGGACGCGTGCTGGGCACCCACCGGGGCTACTGGTTCCACACCATAGGTCAGCGCAAGGGACTCTACCTCAGTGGCGGCCCCTGGTTTGTGGTGCGCAAGGACATCGAGAAGAATGTCCTCTATGTGTCGCAAGGCTACGACCCCAAGGAGCAATATGGCGACCGCATACGCCTCATGGGTTTCCACATGCTGAGTGGGGAATGGCCGATGCCCGACGGCACCCTTTCATCCTCCCTGCCGGAGGGCGAAAACGAGGTCACCTTCAAGATACGCCACACGCCGGAGTTCCATCCGGGGGTACTGCATCCCTCCGAAGACGGCCTGATGGTCATCGAAAGCGGCGAACCCATCCAGGGAATCGCTGCCGGACAGTATGCCACCATCTACGACCGCCGCTCGCACCTCGTGCTGGCCACGGGAATGATAGTATAGCGGAGGGAGGAGCAGTCGGCGCAAACGGCACCCACTGGACCGAAGGAAAGGAATTGTCAATTGAATGAAGAGTGAAAAAACAGGGTTGATAGTTGAAAAAAGAGCCAATGTCTTATGCAACTGTTCTACAGCAAAGAGATAACAGAAACGGGCTACGCCACACTTGACACCGAGGAGAGCCGCCACGCTGTGCGTGTGCTGCGCATGAGGGAGGGCGACGAGCTCCACGTCACCGACGGCTGCGGCCACCTCTACCGCTGCGCCATCGTCGCCGCCGATGCCTCGGCCTGCGTCGTTGAGACGCTGCTGGAGGTGACCCCACCGGCCGACACCCCGCGCTGCCGTCTCCATCTGGCCGTGGCTCCGACCAAGAACCCGTCGCGCATGGAATGGCTCGTGGAGAAAGCCGTGGAGGTGGGCATCGACGAACTGACGCTGCTGGACTGCGACCACTCCGAGCGCTCCTTCCTCAAGACCGACCGCCTGGAGCGCATAGCCCTCAGCGCCATGAAGCAGAGCCTGCACCTCTCGCTGCCGCGCATCAACCCCGCCATCGCCCTGCAGGAGTGGATGGAGAGCGGAGAAGGCAGAGCGGAGAAGGCAGGGGCGGTGACGCAGAAATTCATCGCCCACTGCGAGGCCGGACAGCCGCGCACACCTTTGGACGAAGCCCTCCTGCCCGGACACGACGCCGTGGTACTCATCGGCCCGGAGGGCGACTTCTCCGAGGAGGAGATACAGCTCGCCCTGCGGCAGGGCTTCCAGCCCGTGAGTCTCGGACCTTCGCGCCTGCGCACCGAGACTGCGGCCCTCTATGCCGCCGTGGCCTTCAGCGTGAAGAACGAAGAATGAAGAATGAAGAACGAAGAATGAAAAGAGAATCACTCATATTGCTGTTTGCCGGCCTCTTGTCCGCAGGCCTCACCCCTGCCTCTGCCCAGCCGCAGCTGGCGCTGCTCAAATATGGTGGCGGGGGCGACTGGTATGCCAACCCCACGTCGCTCACCAACCTCATAGCCTTCTGCAACCAGGACCAGCAGATGGGTCTCAAGGCGCAATATGCCACCGTCGACGTCGGAAGTGCCGAAATCTTCAACTACCCGCTCCTCCACATGACCGGCCACGGCAACGTCGTCTTCAGCGACCGCGAGGCGCAGAACCTGCGCACCTACCTCATCGGCGGCGGTTTCCTCCATATCGACGACAACTACGGCATGAAGGACTTCGTCATGCCCATGATGAAGAAGGTCTTCCCCGAACTGGAATGGGTGGAATTGCCTTTCTCGCACCCCATCTATCACCAGAAATACCAGTTCCCCAACGGCCTGCCGAAAATCCACGAACACGACGGCAAGCCGCCGAAAGGCTACGGCCTCATCTGGGAGGGACGCCTGGTGTGCTTCTTCTCGTGGGAGAGCGACCTCGGCGACGGATGGGAGGACCCCGACGTGCACAACGACTCCCCCGCCACACGCCAGAAAGCCCTTCGCATGGGCAGCAACATCGTCAGCTATGTGTTCACAAATTGAACCTGAACCAAATCTCACCAATTGAAAATCAAAAAACCATGAAAAAAATCCTGTTTCCCATCGTGGCACTCGTGCTGATGCTCCTGCCTGCCACAGCCACCGCCAAAGGCCCCAAGGACAAGGTGGTGACCGTCCCGGTCAGGGAGGCCTACCACAAGCTCGTGGTCGATGCCCCCTTCGCCATACGCTTCTCCGATTCGGCAAAAGCCATCACCCTCGACCTGCCAGAGACCTACCGCAAGAGACTCACTGTCGACTTCGACCACGGCACGCTCCGCATCGCCCTGCGCAGCCTCAAGGACCTCCGCCGCCTCTCCTCGCCCGTGGCCACCGTCGTCCTGCCCGCCAATGCCACACTCGACAACATAGAGCTCTCTGCCGCCGCCAGCCTCGACGCCGGAAACATGGAACGCGAGAGCCTGTCACTCTACCTCACCGAGGGTGCCACCCTGAAAGGCCGCTTCGTGGCCAAACGCGTGGACATGGAGTTGGCCGGAGGCTCCGACCTCATGGCCCACATGGCTGTCGACAACGTGTCCCTCACCCTCAGGAGCGCCTCGACGGTGGAACTCCGCGGCCGCGCACTCATCAAGATGGAACTGAAGATGACCGAGGGGGCGAGCATCGACGCCGAGAAATTCGAGGCCAAGCGCATCGAAGGCTCCATGGCCGACGCCAGCCACGCCATCCTCTGGTGCACCGAGCGTCTCCACGTGCCGCTCAGCGGCAACAGCCACATCGTCTACATCGGCCGCCCCATAGTGGTCAACTGCCCCGCCGCCGACCTCTCCACCGTCATCCATAAATAAATCGACTGTCTCCACATGAATTTCCGAACCGTCCGGCGTTACCTGAAATACCACCTCTTCTACTACACTCTCGAAATACGCAACTACCTCTTCGCCCAACGCCACGTGGAGGACTGCAAACAGATTCCCATTATCATCAACAACTTCAACCACTACACATACCTCCGCGACCTCATCGGATGCCTCGAACGGCGAGGCTACCGCAACCTCTACATCATCGACAACCACTCCACCTATCCTCCCCTCCTCGCCTACTACGACACCATCCCCTACAAGGTGTTCCGCCTGGACAAGAACCTCGGCTTTCGAGCCTTCGTCCTCTCGGGCATCTATCGCCAGTTCCGCAACCGCTTCTTCGTCTACACCGACTCCGACCTCTACCTGCCCGACGAATGCCCCGACGACTTTCTCGAACGCTTCTATCGCATCCTCGTCTCGCGCCCCTACACCGCCAAGGTGGGCAACGCCCTGCGCATCGACGACCTTCCCGACTGCTACGGGCAGAAAAGAAAGGTTCAGGAATGGGAGGCGCAGTTCTGGCAGCATCCCCTGGGCGACGGCCTCTTCCTCGCACCCATCGACACCACCTTCGCGCTCCACAAACCCAACACCCAAATCGGCCACCACTACACTGGCGAGCGCATCCGCGTGGCAGGCAACTGCACGGCCATCCACCGCCCATGGTACATCGACAGCAGCCACCTCAGCGAAGAGGACCGCTTCTATGCCGACACCGTCAACCACGCAAACACCTTCTGGACACCCCAAAAACCTGAACCGCAACCATGAAACGCTTCGGACTCATCGGCCGCCGTCTGGGACACTCCTACTCCGAACGCTACTTCGGCGAGAAATTTGCCGCCCTCCACCTCACGGACCACTCCTACCGCCTTTTCGAACTTCCCTCGCTCGACGGCCTACGCCAATGGGTGCGGCAGGAAGGCCTGCTGGGCTTCAACGTGACCATCCCATACAAACAAGAAATCATAACCCACCTCGACGCCCTCGACCCCGAAGCCGCAGCCATCAGCGCCGTCAACTGCGTCACTGTCGAGAATGGCCACCGCCTCGTGGGCCACAACACCGACGCCCCCGCCTTCCGCCTCTCGCTGTCCCCCTCCGCCCCCTCCCCATCGCTCCGACCATCCAATCCCGACGCACAATCCCCTTCTCCAGACTTTCTGTTTTCAATTCCCGGCTCCCAATCCACGGCGCAGGCCCTCATTCTCGGAACCGGCGGCGCCGCCCGCGCCGTGAGCCACGCCCTCGCACAGATGGGCGTCGACCATTGGATGGTCTCCCGCGGTGGCGGCCGCAC
>JAFVAM010000083.1 GCA_017480525.1 Bacteroidales bacterium
CAATACTACCGTACCTACAGCTCTACCGACGACAAACTTCTCGTGGTCAACGACGATGGCACGACTGCGCTGCTCGACAGCACTGGCTGCACCCTCATCACCGCCGAAGGCATGATAAGCGAGTTTCTGCCGGGCATCTACATGGTGGAATACTACGAAGAGAATGTCGGCATTCGCACGTACCTCATCCTGCCCGACGGGCGCACCAACGCCACCCGCGAACAGCGCGAGGCCGCCAGGCCATATATGTTGCAGTGATTCGGTTCAGCGTGAAGTGGGTGCGGCGTTGCGTGTGTGGTTGACCAATATAATGTTGGCCAGGCATACAGCCACTTCGTGTTCCTCGTTTCGGGGCCGCCATGCCAGCACGTAGCTTACCTCGACTTCGGTTACGGAGTAGCCCCGGTCCTCCCATGATTTGATATAATTCAACATCTTCTGAGAAAGGCGGGCTACGGATGTGCCGTCGGTAGTTGTCAGCAGTCCGTTGTTGTAGTGTAGTGGGTCGCCACTGCGCAGGCGGAGCACGACGGCTTTACGGTCGCGAAAGAAGTCGAGCCACACGTCGCGTAAGCTGAGGGAAAGCGTTATGGCCGACGAGAATGGAAGTCCATGGGTGTGGACAAACAGGTGGTGGCGGGCACGCGTTATTCCGACATATATGGCGCGTAGGGCGTCCTCGTCGTATTCCCGCGGAGTATCGTATAGCAGGTGCACCGTATCGAATTCTCTGCCTTTGGCCTTGTGTATGGTGCTGACGTATACGGAGCCGTCGTCGACGGAGTAGAAGTCCTCGATGCTCGATTCGAGTAGTACTTCGCGGAGGTCGCTGCGGTAGTAGGGAGGGCGATGGGTCTGTTCGAACGAGGAGAAGAAAGTTTGCATGGCCGCGAGGGTTCGGCTTGAGGCGTAGGCTTCAAGTGTTCTTTGCTTGGCTTGTGTCCATAGCGTTTCGGGCACGGCATTGGCGTCGCCCAGTTGTTTGGTGAAGTAGCGCACTTCGGCCAGGTTGATGAAGCGGAAGCCATCGGTGGCCTGCACGAGCCGGACCGTTCGCCCTTGCTGGCGGAAGATGTAGGCCAACTGCAGGGCTTGCTCGTTCGTGGCGGTGAGGCAGGCTGTGGTGCCGGATCGGGACACGTCGGTAATGGCACAGTGTGCGGGCCATTCCACCACCCCTTCGTCCTTGCTCACGGGGGCTATGGGTGAACTCTTCATGCGGTTTGTCAGCTGTTGCACAAAGGCGTTGGCTGTCGCCACGATGGAACGGTCGGAACGATAGTTGTCCGTCATCTCGTAGAGGGTCGCGCCGTATTCTACCCAAAGGCTGCGCAAATGAGCAGAGTCGCTTCTGCGGAAGCGGTAGATGTTTTGGTCGTCGTCGCCAACGGCAATGAGTCGCATCTCCTCGTTCCGTTGCATCAGGGCTCGTACCAGGCGGAAGTCGTCTGCCGACATGTCCTGCGCTTCATCGATCACCAAAACACTTCGGGCTATTTTGGCCTCTTCCACTTCGCCACGCTCGATGAACTCGGCCGCACGGCGCACCACGTTGTCGCTCTCCTCAATCGAGCCTTGAAGTCCGAGAAGGTCAAAACTGAAAGAATGGAATGTTTTGATGTCGACATAGTGGGCGGCATTGCCGACAAGGTCTATGAGACGCTTTTTGAACTCGGTGGCGGCAGCACGGGAGAAGGTGAGCATGAGCAGTTGCTCGTGCTTAACATCTTCCAGCAACAGCAACGATGCCAGTTTGTGTACCAGCACGCGTGTCTTTCCGCTGCCGGGACCGGCGGCGACCACGATAAGGCGGGATTGCTGGTCGTTGATGATTTCCAGTTGTCGGGGACTCATTTCCCCGAATATCTGCCGGTATTTTTCGGGTGTGATGTTTTGGCTTATTTCCGCTCGTCTTTCTCCCTTGAAATAGCGGGTGATAAATTGACGGTAGTCCAGTGTGAAGTAGTCTCTTACGAATTGTAGTGCGATGTTGTAGTCTCGAACCATGAGGTTGGCATACTCGCCAACGATGTGTATCTGCTGTATGCGTTGTTTGTAGAACTCGTCGAACATGCGGTACTGCTCTTTGCCGTATCGTGTTCGGCGTTCGGCAAGGCGTTTCAATCGCATCGTATTGTAAAGCACGAGGAAGCCGCCATCAATACGGAGCAACTCTGTCCGGCTCAAGTAGAGCAAGGATTCCTCGATGTCCGATATGCTGGTGGGCTGTTTGTTGGCAGAGAACAGTCCGGCTGATTGCTGATTGTATTTATTAAGAAGTGCAATCTCCGAAAAGTTCACCAAGCCCTCTTCGTTGGCGGAGTTCTGTAGTTCGTTGACTATAAACCGGCACAGGTTGGTGCGTTGTTCGAGGCTTTGGCGAATGGCTTCGGGCGAGGTTGAAGGTTGAATGGTGACCGATCCGGAACCCACATGCTCCTCTTTTCTCACGTAGCCCTGGAGGGCGAGAAAGCGAACAAGATGGCGCAACGTGCGCACCGAGCATCGTTTGATGCCTTGCGAGGCGGCTTCCTCGTTGAGCTGCTTGTAGAGGAGTGTTACGGGCTGTTGTTCGAGGTGGGAAATAAGCAGTTGCTCGGTTTGAAGCATCGAATGCAGTGCATGTGCCACTCCGCGGACGAGGTTGGCATGCATATCGCGCGTGTCGGCGAGCAGCCCTTCCTGTCTCATGAGGTTGATGTTGCGTATCACATCTTCGCGACGCATACCCAGGAGGTCGGCAAGATAGTCCACGCGGCTCTCGCCCTGCTCGTTTCCGGCTCGTGAGCGACTGCCGATGAGCGAGGCTATGATGCGGGCAGCCTCTTCGCGGCTGTTGTCATCGAAGAGACGTGAGCTGTTCAGACGCTCGCGAGCCTGTATCATGTTTGGGACGGTGATGCCGGTGGCAAAGATGTGCGGTGTGTTGTTGCCACGCTTTAGGTAGCCGGCCTTCTCGAGTGCCGATACGGCGGCTTTGACACGCGTCTCGATGTCGGCAATTTCGTCGTTCCACCCGGCTTTCCGTGCGATGTCGAGGGCTGAACAATTGACTGTGTCGCGGTCGATGGTAAGGTCGCGTATGGCACGCCAAACCTGTTGTATTTCGCTGATCGATAGTTTTGTCTGATTTAGGAATATGAAATGCTTATCCAGATCGCTGTCGGAGAAGAGGACGTAGCAGTCGGCCTCAGTATGTGGGTCGCGGCCGGCACGGCCGGCCTCCTGCACATAGTCTTCCAGCGACGAACTGATATCGTAGTGTACGACGAGGCCCACGTCCTTTTTGTCAACGCCCATGCCAAAGGCCGATGTGGCCACTATGACCTGGGTTTCTCCGCTCATAAAAGCTTCCTGGTTAGACACTTTGATGTGTGGGTCCATCTTGCCATTGAAGGGCAGGGCGTTGATGCCATCGGCACGTAGGTGAGCGCACAACTCATGGGTGCGTTTGGTGCGGCTGACATACACGATGGACGGGCATCCATGCCCCAGTAACAGGTTGCGCAGGTGGTTGTATTTGTCGGCATCGGTATCGGCGTGGATTACGGAGTAGTGCAGGTTTTTGCGGTCGGCACTCGCGGCAAATATTCGTAGTTCGAGCCCCAGTTTCTGGCGGAAATAGTCGCATATATCGCTAATCACCTTTTGCTTTGCGGTGGCCGTGAAACAGGATATTGCTATTGGAGTATGCGTGTGCTTTTGTTCTTGCAGATGTTTGATAAAATCGCCGATGTAGAGATAGTCTACCCTGAAGTCGTGTCCCCATGACGAAAAACAGTGAGCCTCGTCGATCACTATTCGCACCACGTTGCGACCTATCAATAGTCTTTCGATGGTGTTGCTACGCAGCATCTCCGGGCTGATGTACAGGATACTGGCCGTTCCGTCGGACACCTGTCGGAATGCTGCTGCACGCTCGATGGGGTCGAGCAGACCGTTGATGGCAACAGCGTCGCTGATGCCGCGTTCGGAAAGGTTGTCGATCTGGTCTTTCATCAGACTTTGCAGTGGCGAGATAACCACTGTAAGCCCATGCATATTGCGACCGGCCATGAGGGCTGGCAGTTGAAAAGTCAGGCTTTTGCCGCCGCCGGTGGGAAAGATGGTCAGGATAGACTCGCCGTGCAAGGCCGCCTCTACGGCTTTTTGCTGCATGGGGACACCATCAAAGGTGCGAAACTCGTCGTATCCGAAAAAATCCTTCAACCCACGGTGTGCATCAAGTTTTCTGCGGCAGTAGTCGCATGTATCGCAGGGGGTGTTGAGCAGGAAGTTCAACACGTTGCTTACCTTCGGATAGTTGCGCAACACCCATGCCGGGGTAATCGAATGGATGTCGTCCACTCCGATTATGGCCAAAGCGTAGGCCAGTTCGACAGGATACTTGTTTGCTACGGCTTCGATCTTGGCATTCGTGCAGAGCCTATCACCGTATTCATGACGAATAAGATTGGCAATGTCCTGTTGCATCAGCGATGTGTCGACACCGGTGCTGATCGTGGCTTCGCAAAGGAAACCGTCAAATTTATCTTGCCCGGCAAGCAATCGGCTATATATCGCCCGGCGCAGTGGTGACAGGGCGCTCCAGGCCGACATCTCGTCGTAGTAGAGGTCGCGAGCCTTGCGGGCGTCGTTCACCGGATTGTTCAGTTCGTCGGTACGTAGCTTGTCGTCTTTCACCAGGCGGTGGTATGGTTTCTGTGGGAAGAGAAGCGGCGAAAGGTACAGCGTGTCGATATATCGATGCTTGTCGCCAAAGGATATGTGCCGCAGGTCAAAGTCTATAATGTTGTGGCCGCACACCACATAGCAGGGGTCTACAAATGCGCAGAACTTATCTGGGGAATGGGTGTGAAGCATTGTCCCATCATCGCGTACAGCACCATAATCCATCGTCTTGCCAGACATTTGGCTCACCTCTGTATCGATAAATACCATCATTGTAGTGCCATTGATTAGGGCTATATGTTACAGGTGTTTTTTCTGTATGTTTCCGATTGCAGAACCTCACTGCAGCATTTCTTTTTTTGAACCGTTTTATGCTTTGGTAATGAGGACCGTCAGCAATTTCTCTTTTCCGAAATTTGGTGCAAATATAGCAAAATTCATTGAAGTGGCAAAATGTTTTTTGTAATTTGATTGCTACTGACGTTGTTATCTCCCCTCCCCACAAAAAAGGCACATCATAACTTCATTATAGACGCGCCGGAACATCACCCTCCTACGCCGGTTCCTACAAGGCAGTCTCTAAAAAAAAAATATCAAGCATCCTGTAATATAAATGCACAAACAACGTTATTTGTGGTATATGCTTTTGAAACGCTCGGCGAACAATATGCCCATATACGAGCAGTTTGTAAGAAACGGAACAAGGTGACAAACCAATCGACCAAAACCAACAGAAACCGGGGCAGACCTGTGTGAAAAGAAACAGAAACAACATCGCAAACGAAGATTGTGGATCCATTCTGTGCCTTCGTACACTTTGCACACAATGACAAAAATCCGGCGAAGCGGCCAAATAAGGCTCTCCGTCCAAGCCGGATAACAAAAATAATCAAATTTTAGTGCCTGACAATAACAACAAGGTGTAAATACCATTCCAAGCCTATGGCAAGTAATCCTGATTTTGTGCAGTATGTGGTCGATCAGTGCGGCGGCGCAGGCGACATCGTGGCGAAGAAGATGTTTGGCGACTATACGCTTTATTGCCACGGCAAAGTCGTCGGTCTGGTGTGCGACAACCGTTTGTATGTCAAACCTACAGAGGAGGGAAGCAAGATGCTTCGCACCGAGGATATGCGTCCGCCATACCCTGGCGCGAAGCCCTGTTTCTATATCGAGGATGTGGACGACCGCGACTACCTCGCTGCCTTGGTCCGTACCACATCTTCGGCGCTGCCGGAGCCGAAGGCTAAACGTTAGAAGCGATAGAGGAGGCCGAGCGTGCCGTAGATGGGGTAGAGCGTCTGCTCGACGGTCTCGAAATCGCTTTGGAAGACACCCGAAAGTCCCCAACCGAGGTCGACCGAGAGGCCCAAATGTCGCGAGAAGCACCAGTCCACACCTGCTGCAATGCCCCATTGCAGGCTGCGCATACTGTCGCGGAAATCGTAGGTGGCCCATTCGCCCTCCTCGTCGCCAATCGTGATTTTCGGCCCTGTGGGGTTGCCCTGACGCAAGTATCCGTCGAAGGCTATCCCGCTGAATCCTTTGGAGATGAGGAACGAGAAGTAGGGACCGGCCTTGAGTGTGAGGACTTTGCCCAAACTGGCGATGGCTTGCACGGGCAGCGTGACCATCCATTGCGTCACCTCTTGTTTTACATGTCCGGTGAACAACCCGGCCATCTGGCTGCCCCCTTGACGCATCTCCATGCGGTAGCTCTTCACCGTCACCTCGGCGTCCATGCCCTTGTTTTCGATGTGCAGTCCGGCTGCGAAGCCGAGGCGGGGACTGACCCACACGGTGGCGTCGGCTCCGGCCATCGGCGACGGCGTCGGACGGAACGCGTCGAGGCTTCGAATGCTGGTCGGCATGTCCAGGGGGACAGTGCCGCCGATGCTGTAGCCCATACGGATGCGCACATCGATGCTGTCCCACAATCCCTTGGCATGGACGTGGGGCGGCAGTGCGACGGCGCAAAACGCCGTCAGGAGGATGGCAATGGCTCTCTTTCTCATAGTGTTGCGGTTTTATGATTCATGCCCATTTTTTAAGCTGGGGATTGTGACCTGTGGTTTCTCAACATTCAATGCTCCTTGTACTCCACCTTGACCTCGTCCACATGGAGGCTGCTGCCGATGGCCCCCTCGAAGAGGTCGCCCCCTTTGCTGGAGGAAAACACGAGTGTCATGCTGTAGCCCAGGGAGGCCAGTGTCGCAGGGTCGGCGTTGTTGCCCTCGAAGACCATCTCGAAGCGTGTCCAGTGGTCGGTAGGTGGCAGCGTGTCCACCCGCGCCTTGCTGACAATCAGGTCGCTGGTCCACACATTCTCGCCGTCGAGCACCACACTGTTTCCTTCGGCATCCTCGTTGCGGAAGAAGACGGCGTAGATGCTGGCCACGTCTGTACGTCCCGGCACCTCGTTCATCTGTGCATCGGTGAACACCGCTCCGGGTTGGTATTTGTACCACCCCGACACCTTCACCGGTTCTCGGTCGATGGGTGTGCCGAACTCCGTGGCCCTCAGCGGGTCGAAGAGTACGGCGCTGATGTTGAATGCCCCTATGAAGAGGTTGCCTGCGGCTATGGGCTTGCCCATCATGGCCCCCAGGGCGCCGGCACTCTGCGTCGTGAGGCATACGCCGCGCCCCTGATAGCCGTCGTCCACCGAGTGGGTTGGAAACTGCCACGTGTGCCACGCCGGGTTGATCAGCGCCACGCCGGGGTTTCCCGATGCCCAGATGTCGCGGCGCGTCCCGTCGGCGTCGAACTCGTAGAAGACATTGTAGTAGCTGTTGTTGCCTTCGTTGAGGGCGGAGTCCACATGCTCAAAACTGAAGGTGTACGATGGCGACTGCGCTTCGCGGAAGCTCACCCGGTAGGTCCGCGACCATTCGCCGTCTTCCGACCGCACGGTGTATTCCACCGCCCCCTGCGAGAAGTCCTGCGGCGATCCGCTGGCGGGCTCTATCGTCGCCCCGGGCGTCAGCTCGAACCATACCGCCATTGGCGGCAACACGCTGCCTGTCCTCACCGTGAAGACTATGTCGTTGCTGTTCGACGGCACATTCTCCACCCTCATCTGCGACGGCTGGAAGAAAAACTCCGCGTATTCCTCACCCTCCACCCATGCGCTCACGATGTCGCACTCGTTGTTCTTCGGCTCCTCCTTGATGCAGCCCGCCGTAAGCATCGCGGCACACGCTGCCACACATGTCCAAAAACAGTTCTTCATATTCCCTTGCTGTTTTGAATTTCAGTTCCTTTTTTGTCGGTTTCCCTTGTCCGCCACGCTCGCGGAAACCAGTCCGCCCGTCTCGATTTCGATGCAAAAATACAAAAAAATCCATAATTGGGACAGGGCGCGTGGACTAATTGTGAAAAAATGTGTATATTTGCAGTGGAAACAAGGAAGCCCCTCGGCGTATGTGCTGTATCGTAACGGACTTTGTAATAGTTTGTTATAGAGGATATGGGCATCGGCGCGGCTTCCAAAAGAAAAAAAAACAACGCTATGACCCGAGACCAACTATGGCAGAGCAAATATGACCAGTATGCCGACTTTGTCAAGACACAGCACCGCTGCCCCTCGAAACATTTCGACGACGAGCGGACCCTCTATTCCTGGTGGAAGCAAAATCGGAAAAAAATGAACGCAGGCACCATGAAACCCTCGCGCCTTGTGCTTTTCAACCGCCTCGTCGCCCTCGCGGAACAGCATCGCCACGTCAACCAGTACCAGTAGCCCCCAACCCCCTGCCAACCCCGTGTCAAAGCCCTACCAAGTCCTACTGAGGTAGGAGATGGGTAGGAGTTGATAGGGTGTTGGTAAGACGTTGGATGGTTGTTCAAGCCTTTGAGAGGCAGGGTATTGTGTTTCGCAATTTGCCTTTTTGGAGAAAAAGTGCTATCTTTGCAAAAAATTATAAAGGAATAGAATTATGGAAAATCATATCGTCATCATGGCCGGCGGCATCGGGAGCCGCTTCTGGCCGTTGAGTACCCCGGAGTTCCCCAAGCAGTTCATCGACATCCTCGGCTGCGGTCGCACCCTGATCCAGCTCACCGTCGACCGCTTTGAGGGTCTCTGCCCGAAGGAGAACTTCTGGGTGGTGACGAACAGGTCGTATGTCGACATCGTCAGGCAGCAGTTGCCCACAGTCCCGGAAAATCATATCCTGGCGGAACCGGCGGCGCGCAACACTGCCCCATGCATTGCCTGGGCCTGCTGGCGCATCAGGCAGGAGGTGGGCGATGCCAATGTTGTCGTCACGCCCGCCGATGCTGTCGTGATGAACCCTGTGGAGTTCCGGCGCGTCATTGCCAATACCTTGGCTTTCACCGAGAAAAGCGATGCCATCGTGACCATCGGCATCCGCCCCTCGCGTCCCGAGACAGGCTACGGCTATGTCGAGAGCGGCGCCCCGAGCGCGGAGGGTGGAGAGATTGTGGCCGTCAAGGCCTTCAAGGAGAAGCCTTCGCGCGACGTGGCCGAGCGCTACCTCGCCGCTGGCAACTACCTGTGGAATGCCGGCATCTTCGTCTGGAACGTGCGCACCATCACCGAAGCCTTGCGGTGCTACAAGCCCAATATCGCTGCCGACATGGACCGCATGAGGAGCGATGCCGATGTGCAGGAGGTCTTCCCGCAGTGCGAGAAAATCAGTATCGACTATGCCGTCATGGAGCCTGCCGCCGCCGACGGCAAGGTGTACACGCACCCGGCGGACTTCGGCTGGAGCGACCTGGGCAACTGGGCGTCGCTGCACGAAAAACTTGATCGCGACGCCGCAGGCAACGCTGCCGTGGGACCTGTGCGGCTCTACGAATGCCGTGACTGCGTCGTCCATGTCGAGGAGGCCGACAAGGTTGTTCTCCAGGGTCTGGAGGGTTTCATCGTGTCGCAGAAAGGTGGGCGGCTGCTGGTGTGCCGTCGCAGTGAGGAACAGCGTATCAAGGAGTTCTCACAGGAGTGACCGGCGGAGAGTGTTTCCCCACTCTCCGCTCGCTGCTCAGCGTTTTTTCTTGCAGGTGCAGTGCGCGCAGCGGCCCGTTCGCGGGTCCGCATTGGTGCAGGGCCGACGGAACTCCTCCTCTTTTTTGAGGAGCATCTTCAGCCCCAGCACACCCATCATCAGTGCGAAAGCGCCTATGGCTATGGCCAGTACAATCAGTATTGTCTTCATTTTTTCTGTCTTGATTTCCGCTGCAAAGATACGAAATAAATTGAAAACCGGAAACTGAAAATCGGCTGACGCGTCAGCCCGCTCCCTGGAGATTGGGGGAGATGTCCGGGAAAAGAGGCAAAGCCTCTCGACCTCCGCAGGCAAAATAAACAAGAGTGACACGACCCCGCGAAGCGTGGTGTTCGGGAGTCCGGCGGCAGGCTGTTGGCGACGGTATGATACATCACGCGTGGGAAAGCGCGTTGTTTCGTCGATGGACAAGAGGAACGAACGCATTGCGGTGGGGCAATGCCTATGTTGCCCGCGCGGCTACGCATACGACCCCGTCAACGACATCGAGCCGATGTTTTTTTTGCGGTAACGCCGGAACATTATATTTGTCCATAATCATTTTGTACAATGAAAAAAGAGTACTGATTATCAGTACTCTTTCCGTGCTCCCCCTGAAGGACTTGAACCTTCGACCCCCTGATTAACAGTCAGGTGCTCTAACCAACTGAGCTAAGGAGGAATTTCTCTCTCGAAATCGGGTGCAAAGATACGCACTTTTTTCTTTCTGACCAAATTTTTTTTGAAATATTTTTCTTCTGTCTGTGTAAGTTGTTGGTTTTTAAATCTCTATTTGTTTAAGTTTTTCTACCATGTCGGACGCTATGAGGCTTGATTGTGACTGGCTTTCTGTGCAAAAATCGCCAATTTTGCCATGGATTTGTACCGAAAGATGTACTGAACTATATAAATTATTGGTTTTCTGTGCGGTGATGCCCAACAAGATGCCTGTGAGTACGTCGCCGCTGCCTGCCGTAGCCATGCCTGCATTTCCTGTATTGTTCTCGACAACAATGCCTTCAGGAGAACAGATGCGTGTGCGGTGTGCCTTTTGGACAATGATGACGCCATGCTGTTGTGCGATGTCTTCGGCGTGAGCCTCGCCGAAGAGCCTTAGGTATTCGCCTGCATGGGGCGTCAGCACCGTGGGGAGGCTGCGGTGGCTGGCCGCGTCGAGGATGTCGGGCCGCTGGGCGAGGATGTTCAGTGCGTCGGCGTCGAGGATGAGGGGGCTGTCCGTCGGCCACGTCAGAAGGGTTCTCCGTAGCGCCTCCTGCGTGGCAATGTCGGTTCCGATGCCGGGACCGATGGCAAGCGCCGTGTAGCGGTCGAGGTGGGGCGGGGGAGTGGTGAAGATCCGGTCGTCGGGATCGATGCTCACCATGGCCTCCGGGAAGGCTGTCTGCATGGGGTCCACGCAGCGCGAGGGCAGGTGGACGCTCATGAGTCCACAGCCGCTCCGCAGGGCGGCTTTTGCGGACAGGATGGCGCAGCCGCAACGGCCATAGGCTCCGGCGATGAGCAGCGCGTGGCCGTAGTCGTGTTTCGTGGTATCGGCTTTTCGCATGGGGATTTCGGGCTTATGGGGTAGATGTTTGTCTTTGCAGAGGAAAAAAATGAAGGCAGGCGCTTTGGGCGGCAGCCTGCCTTTCTTGTTCGATTAGGGGTTGTTTCAACCTTTCTTTTTATTCGGCGCTGCCCTGGCTGACGTCCTCGGGACGCAGGGTCACGACGATGTAGTTGTTGAGGTCGATATACTTGTTGGCGAGGGCTTTGATGTCGGCAGTGGTAACGGCTTTGACCATGTTGTCGTAGTCGGTCACGTTGTGGTCGCGGCTCTCGTTGTACATATAGCTGCCCTGGATTTGACCCATCCAGTAGCCGTTGTTCTGGATGCTCTTGCCATGCTGGACAATCATCTGCTCCTTCACCTTGCCGAGGGTCTTCTCGTCGCAGCCTTTCTTCTTGTACTGCTTCAGGATGGCGATGCAGTCCTTCTCGATTTTCTTGGCTTTCTCGGGGTCGCAGCCGATGTAGAACTGCCAGCTGACGCTGCCGTCGCCCACGTTGGAAATGCCGCAGCTCACCGTGGCGCTGGGACTGTAGGCGTCGCCGTTCTTCTCGCGGATAATATCGGTGACGGTGATGGACAGGGCCTCGCCAAACTCTGCGATGGCCAGACGTGTCTGCGGGTCAAGCTCCTCGTTGGCCACATTCATTTGGCCCGAGATGATGAGCATGCCCTGGCGCTCGATACCCTTCACGGCTTCGGCGTGCACGATGCCCTTGGCGAACTTCGGGCTGCGGTCGATGGCGTAGTTGGGCGTGATGGCCTGGAGGGTGGGCAGGTGGTTGAGGTACTTGGCAATCATGGCGATGTTGCTGTCGCTCACATTGCCAACGAAGAAGAAGGTCTGGTTGTTGGCAAAAGCGAAACGCTCCTTGTAGATTTCATACATACGGTCGAGGTTGAGGCTGCGCACCTTCTCCTCGGAGGGGAAAATCACGCGGCGCTTGTCGTTGGGGTAGGCCGTGCGGTAGTACTTTTCGATGAAGGCCACCTGGGGATTTTCGAGGATGTACTTGATTTGCTGAACGGTGTTTTCAATCTCGCGCTCGTAGGCATCCTGGTCTTTGCGGGGGGCGGTGTAGTAGAGGTTGATGAGCTGGAGGGTGGTTTCGAGGTCCTTGGGCGAGCAGCTGCCGCTGAAGCCCTGGGTTGTGCCGCTGATGTAGGGGCTGATGCTGAGGTTCATGCCTTTGAGCTTCTTGCTGAGCTGCGAGGAGCTGAAGTCGGCGATACCGCCGGCATCGATGAAGCTGTCGGCATTCTCGGCCTGGTAGCTGTCGGCGTCGCCATAGAGAGAGGTGCCGCCCATGGAGAACGAGCTGATTTGAATTTCGTCGGCCTTGAGTTCGGTCTTCTTCACGACAAAGCGCACACCGTTGGGCAGCGTGTACTCGGTGTAGCCGAGGGTGCTGTTGCTGGCGGTCTGGATGGGGGTGACGTCGGCCACCTCTTCGTCGAACAGGGGCTGGGCGTTGAAGTTGTCAACCCATGGCTCGGTGGTGAGGCTCTTGCACTTGTTGATGAGGGCGATGGCTTCCTGCTCGGAAGGCACCTTGACGCCGTCCTTTTCAGGGGCGGTGAGGTAGAAAATCATGTTCTCGTCGGTAATCCAGGTCTTGACAATCTGGTTGCACTCGTCGAGGGTGATCTCGGGGATGAACTCCTTGGCGTAGCGGTATTCCTGACGGATGCCGGGGCAGGGGCTGTTCTCCAGGTAGTGGTCGGTGTATTCGTCGGCCAGGCTGTTGGTCTGGGTCTTGTTCTCTTCTTTGGCCAGCTTGGTGTAGGTGCTGAGGAGGTCCTCTTTCTGGCGCTCCAGTTCGGCCTCGAGGAAGCCGTGCTCGTCAATCTGCTTCATCATTTTGAGCAGCATCTCGGCGGTCTCCTCCACGCGGCCCTCCTTGGGGGCGGAGCCAAGGGCGAAGACGTCGATTTCGCGGCCGATGAAATCGGAGTAGCCGCCGCCGGCATACATCATGGGAGCGGTGGGTTTCTCGCAGACTTCGCTGAAGCGCTCGTTGATCATCATGCTGATAAGGTTGCGCACCAGCATGGCACGGTAGTCGCCGATGGTGCCTTTGTGAGCCTTCTGGTGTTTCCAGTAGAACGTCAGGTTGGTGCTGGTGGCCTCTTTGTCCTGGGCGATGCAGATGAGGGGCTCCACGTTGTTGGGGATTTCATAGCTCTGGCGAACCTTGGGGCTGCCCTGGCCGAGATATTTGTGCTTGTCGGCGCTGAAGGTGTCCTTGATTTTCTGCTCCATGGCCTTGGCTCCCTTCTTGCCGGCATAGGTGTAGTTGTCCATGTCGCCGACGATGACGATGGCCTGCAGGTCGGGACGGTACCAGTCGTTGAAGAAGTCCACGATGCTCTGGCGCTTGAAGTTCATGATGACCTCCTCTTTGCCGATGGGCAGGCGCTCGGCGTAGAGCGACCCCTTGAGCATGATGGGCCAGGTCTTCTGGCGTAGACGGTCGCCGTGGCCCACGCCACCGCGCCACTCTTCGTGGATGACGCCGCGCTCTTCCTCGATCTCCTTCTCGTCGAAGAGGATGTTGCCGGCCCAGCCGTCGAGAATCTCGATGCCCATCTTCACCATCTCGTCGTCGTTGGCGGGCATGTTGACATAGTAGACCGTCTGGTCGAAGCTCGTGTAGGCGTTGATGTCGCGTCCGAACTCCACGCCGTGCTGCTGCAGCTTGTCAATCATCGTGTTGTGGGGATAGCCCTTGATGCCGTTGAAAGCCATGTGCTCGCAGAAGTGGGCCAGGCCGCGCTGGTCCTCGCGCTCCATGATGGAACCCGCGTTGCTCACCAGGCGGAACTGGATCATGTTCTCGGGTTTCTTGTTGTTGCGGATGTAATAGGTGAATCCGTTGTCCAGCTTGCCGTAGACAATCTTCTTGTCCAGCGGCACGGCGGCGTTGACGTCGCTCTTCTTCTCCTTTGCGGCTCCCATGCCGGGCAGCTGGGCGAAGGAGGCGCTGCCCATCAGGGTGGTCAGCAGCAGAATCCAAAATGTTTTCTTCATGATTGTGTTGTTTTGTTTGTTTTTGTTTATTTTTGTTTTTTGTTTCGTTTTCCTTCTCAAAAGACGAGTATCACCCCCGAAATCTTACAATATTTTATAAAAAAATTGTGTGCAAATTTACAAATAAAAATGCACATGGCTGCGATTATTTTTCAACTTGCTGACTGTTAGTTGTTAACAGTTGTATCTCTCCAGTGCCTGACGCAGCTCCACAGGGCTGATGCCATGGTGAATTTCTCCTCCGAGTGCATAGCTGATGGCCCCGGTTTCCTCGCTGACGATGACACTCAACACGTCCAGCTGCTCCGTCACCCCGATGGCGCTCCTGTGGCGCAGCCCCAGGTTGGGGTCGATGTCTATCCGTGAGGTCACCGGCAGGATGCACCGCGCTGCCAGTATCTGGTTGCCGTGGGCTATCACTGCGCCGTCGTGCAGCGGGGAGTTCTTGAAAAACAACGCCTCTATCAAGGCCGACGACGCCACGGCGCCGATGCGCTCGCCCGTGTCGATGAGTTCCTCCACCTCGTTTTCGCGCTTGAACACGATGAGGGCGCCCGTCTTCGACTGCGACATGTGCATGCAGGCGTTGATATAGGCTTCGTAGTTCACCGAAGGCTTGTTCTGCATGTTGTGGCGCCAGAATTTCAGCCGCTGCAGCCACGACTGGTCCAACTGTGTCTTCGTGCCGAGGAAGAGCAGGAAGCGGCGTATCTCCGGCTGGAAGATGACGATGAGCGCGATGATGCCCACGCTGGCGATGGAACTCAGGATGGCCCCCAGCAGCCTCATGCCCAGCAGGTCCGTGGCACGCCAGGCCACCAGCAGGATAATCAGCGCCCAGAAGAAGAGCATGGCGTTGGTGCCTTTCACCATGCGGTAGATGTAGTAGACCAGCAGTGCCACCAGCACGATGTCGATGATGTCGATGAGGTGGATTTGAGGAAGTCCTAATATGGCGTTCGGGAACATTTTCTTTGGTTTTTGATTTCTGGATTTTGGGGTGAGGGATTAGAAGAAGAGCCTGACGGTCTCCACGGCGGGACGCACGTCGTGCACCCGCAGCAGGCGGCTGCCCTTCTCCAGGGCTATGGCGTCGAGGGCTATGGTGCCTGCCAGTGCCTCGTCGGGTGTGGCTCCCAGGCGTTTGTATATCATGCTCTTGCGGCTCAAGGCCGTCAGCAGCGGCTCGCGGAAGAGGCTCGTCAGCTCGTCGAGGCGTTCCAGCAGCTCGTAGTTCTCCTCCACCGTCTTGGCGAAGCCGAATCCCGGGTCGATCCACACGTCGTTCACGCCCAGTCGGTACAGCCTGTCGAGGCGTTCGGAGAAGAATCGCGTCAGGTCGTCCACAATGTCGTCGTAGCCTGTCATCTGCTGCATCTCGCCCGGCAGCCCGCGGTTGTGCATCAGGATGTAGGGCACCTGCAGCTCCGCCACCGTGGCGAACATCCGCTCGTCGAACAGCCCGCCGCTGATGTCGTTCACAATGTCCGCCCCGGCCTCCACGGCCTTTCGGGCGGGCAGACTGTAGCAGGTGTCCACCGAGAGGATGGCCTCAGGCAGTGTGCTGCGCACCAGCCTCACGGCGTGTTCCAGCCGCTGTGCCTCCTCCTCCGGGGGCAGCAGCATGGCTCCCGGACGCGACGACACCACGCCCACGTCCACAATGTCGGCCCCTTCGGCCGCCAGCTTCTCTGCGTGGGCCGCTACGGCCTCGTCTTCCACATGGCGTCCCCCGTCGTAGAACGAGTCCGCCGTAACGTTCAGGATGCCCATCACGGCCGGCCGCTCGAAAGTGACCAGTTTCCCGCGCACGGTGATGCTGAAGGGCTTGAATCTGTCTTTGATCATAAAGTCTTTTCAATAGTTTGTTTTGCCAAAGGTCTTAACGCATTCGCGCCTTTTTTATTGTGCGCCACACGGCAAAAAGTGCCGTGTGTGCATAAACCGCTGTCCTGTAGTCGTATAGCCTGTTTTGGCGTCTCGCGATACACCCTTCCCGACCGGAGAGGTGCAACTGCCTGTCAATCACCTATCAAGGCCTTACCAACTCCTACCCAAGTCCTACCATGGTAGGAGTTGATAGGGGGATGGGTAGGGGACGGTAGGCCGATGATATGGCGTCAGCGTCATGGAATCAGACTGTTGGGTCGGTGGTAAAGTTTTTTTTGTTTCGGGCTATACAATAAAACGCCGCGTGGCGCGTTTAAGAGAGGTTATGAATAAAAACGGACAAGAGGGACCCGACACGAGGGGCGAGATGGAACAGGCTGTTGCGGAATGCCGAGCGCTGTTCGAGAAGAAGACGCGCGACTACGGCACGTCGTGGCGCGTGATGCGCCTGCCGTCGCTGACGGATCAGATTTTCATCAAGGCCAACCGTATCCGCAGCATCCAGGAGAGTGGCGAGAACCGTGTGGGCGACGATGTGAGGGGCGAGTTCGTGGCCATGGTGAACTATGCTGTCATGGCGCTGATGCAGTGCGACCTGCTGGTGGACGGCGACGCCCCGCTGGAGTTGCCGCTGGAACGCGCGATGGCTTTGTACGACGGCCAGGTGAAGCTCATCCTCGACCTGATGATGGACAAAAACCACGACTACGGAGAGGCCTGGCGGCAGATGAGGGTGAGTTCGATGGTGGATTTGATACTGATGAAACTTCTGCGCATCAAGCAGATAGAGGACAACGGCGGCCGCACGCTTGTGAGCGAGGGCGTCGAGGGGGGGTATATGGACATTGTCAACTATTCGCTCTTCTGCCTGGTGAGAATGGGAGGTGAATGAGGACGGAGGATGGGGTTGGCCGTGCAGGTCGTTTTGCGAAGTGTGGAAACCTGACAGAATCTGCGGTCGCGAAGAGGAAACGAGAACAGAATTAATGAAAATCATAGAGATATAACATGAAGATAAAAGATACAAAACTGAACTATACGCTGAATGTCATTTCCCGCTGGGTGGTGGGTCTGGTGTTTCTCTTTTCATCGTTTGTCAAGGGGGTAGACCCCATGGGGACGATGTTCAAGGTGCAGGACTACATGTCGAGCTGGGAGATTTTCGGCATGACCTTCGAGTGGGCGCATCCGCTTGCGGGTGTGCTGGCCATGGCGCTGATATGTGCCGAGTTCGTGATTGGCGTAATGCTCATCTTCAACTCATTCCGTGTGTTGACGGCCTGGCTGTTGGCTCTGATGATGCTCTTCTTCACCGCGACGACGCTTGTGGATGCCACGACAGACCTGGTGAAGGACTGCGGATGCTTCGGCGATGCCATCAAGCTCACCAACTGGCAGACTTTCTGGAAAAATATAGTCCTCGACGTGCCGACGGTGTGGATTGTGCTGACGTGCCGTCTGCGCATGAAACGCCGCTTCGAGCGCGACGTCATCGTGCTGGTGGCTGCGCTGGCGGCCATGCTGGTCTTCGGCATTTACAATGTCAGGCACGAACCTGTCATCGACTTCCGCCCCTGGAAGGTGGGCAACGAGATGGTGAAAAAGCAGGAACCTCGCAACTTCCTCAAATACACCAATAAGGAGAGCGGCGAGGAGAAGGTGCTGGAATACACCACGGGCGAGTGGAACGAGGAGTGGAACCTCTACAACGAGGAGCCGTGGGAGTTCGCCGACATGGGCACTACGCTGGCTTTCGTGCTGCGTGACACGAGTTTCACGATGATGGATGTCGAAGGACACGACCATTCTCTCGACCTCATCCTCTCGGAGGAAGGCGTTGAGATTGTGACGATTTGGGATTTGGACAAAGTGGACGCGGAAGGGGTCGAGGAGATACGCCGCGCCATGGACCTGGCCGAGGAGGATGGGTCTGACATCGTCATCCTCACGGCGACAAGCCCCGAGGTGAGTCTCGAGACGCAGGCCGACATCGTTCATGCCTGGCTCAAGGACCATTCCCTCTCGTGGGTCGACTGCTACTATGCCGACGACACATCGATAAAGGTAGTGCTGCGCGGCAATCCGGGTTTCGTCTATGTGAAAGACGGCGTGGTGGTGGCCAAGAGCCGCAAGGCGCTGGAGGGCCTGAAAGAGTGACGGAGAGGAGGCGGAAAGCCTGTGTGGTCTATCGGGACCAACACGGATTTTAAAGATACAACAACGACTAACAACAGAACAACAAACAATGATACAGAGAATTCAGACTTTGTGGCTGCTTCTGGCAGCCTGCTGCATGGGCCTTTGCATGGCGTTGCCCGTGGCCAAGTACCACGTCGAGAATATGCCCGTCGAGGGACACCGTGTGGATGCCCGCCTCGACCTCTTTGCCCGCGGGGGCGACGACATGGCGAATCTGATGGATGCTACAGCAGTGAATTTCGGACAGGATCAGACCTCCATGGCCACTTGGCCGCTGGTGTCGGTGGCTGCGCTGTGCATCGTCGTCGCCGTGGTGTCCATCAGCCTGTTCAAGCGTCGCTCCACACAGATGCGTCTGACGGCGGCGGGCTTCATTTTGAGTGTGGTGTATGTCTTCCTGGTTTTCTTCTGGGCTGTGGACCACTACAGTGCGTTGGTTGAAGGTTTCTTCCACGTAGAACCTGTGGTGGAATGGACCGTGGGTTCGTTCGCACCCTTGGCCTCGGTGCTCTTCTTCTTCCTTGCCCAGAGGGCCATCCGCAGGGACGAGGCATTGGTGCGCTCCGCCGACAGGCTGCGCTGAACAGGAGGCTATGCCGGTCCACCTCATAGCGGTATGACACATGATATAAAAGGTTGCGCGCGTGAAAAAAAATATATGAAAATAAAGAGTGATTGAACGGTGAGCATCAGGTTTTTAATGAAAAATCGAGAGGAAAGCTTTGGAAATAAAAATTGACAATATAGGACAATTGGCTGGTGTGGCACGAGATTTGCTGGTGTCATTCCCGGACGACCGCTTCTTCGCCTTTTTCGGCAAAATGGGAGTGGGCAAGACGACACTCATCAAGGAACTCTGTGCGCACCTGGGCGTGGAGGATGTGGTGTGCAGCCCCACCTTCGCCATCGTGAACGAGTATTCGGCCCAAGGCGGCGAGCCGGTCTACCACTTCGACTTCTACCGTCTGAAGTCCATTGCGGAAGCCTACGACATCGGCTACGAAGAGTATTTCTACAGCGGTTTCTACTGCTTCACGGAGTGGACGGAGAAGGTGGAAGAACTGCTGCCGGAGTGCTACGTGAGGGTGGAAATCGTGGAGCAGGACGGAGGGCGGACACTGACGGCGGTGGCAGAAAGATGAGAGGTGAAGAAAAGAAACTATAAAAACAGATTGAATATAATTCAGATTGATGGACAATAGAGAAAAAGAAGCCGAGGTGCTGGCACGTCTGGTGGCGCAGGCCTTGGACAATAAAAAAAGCGAGGATATTCGCGTGCTGGATTTGAGGAAGGTGCATGGCGCCCCCTCCGAGTTTTTCGTCATTGCATCGGGCAACGTGCCGTCGCATGTCAGTGCGTTGAGCGATGCCGTCTTCGAGACTGTGAAGAAGGCCACGGGCCTCAACCCCCACAAGGTGGAGGGTTACAACAACGCAGAGTGGATTCTGATGGACTATTTCGACGTCGTGGTACACATTTTCCAGAAGGAGAAGCGTGCGTTCTACCGCCTCGATGAGTTGTGGAGCGACGGCGAAGAGTTGAAAATGGAGAACTGAAAAGCACACTACAGAGCATGGCAAAGCAAAACGACAAGTCTCCCACCCCGAAGGGAGGCAAACCCAAGACAGCCCGCTGGCTGTATATCGTCTATATCGTCATCATGGTAGCCCTGATATACGGCATGTTTGGCGGCGCAAGTTCGCAGAAAGTGCCTATCGAATGGGACAAGTTGGCCCAGGTGCTGACGAGCCACGACTACGAGAGCATCAAGGTAATCAACGAGGAGGTGGCCGAGATATCCATCAAGCCCGATGCCGTGAAAGCCAAGCAGGAATTCTACAAGGACCTGCGGCAGCTGAATGCCGTTGGCGGTGATGCTCCGGCAGGGGTCTATATCTATAATATCGGCACCCTCGACCACTTCGACCGCGAGCTGGCCATCATCGAGGCTCAAACCGGCGAGCATATCAGCTATAAGCCCGAAAAGCACTCCAACACCTGGCGCGAACTGTTGATATATATTGCTCCGCTGCTCATCATCTTCCTCATGTTCTGGGGCATGAGTACCTACGCACGCCGCCAGATGGGAGGCGAAGGTGGTGGCGGCTTCGGCGGTATGTTCGGCTTCGGCGGGTCCCGCGCCAAGCAGTATGACGCCACGAAGCAGGTCAACGTCACCTTCAAGGATGTCGCTGGTTTGGCCGGTGCCAAGGAGGAAGTGATGGAGGTCGTCGACTTCCTGAAAAATCCGCAGCACTACACCGAACTCGGCGGAAAAATACCGAAGGGAGTCCTCCTCGTAGGCCCTCCAGGCACCGGCAAAACGCTGCTGGCCAAGGCTGTGGCTGGCGAGGCCGGAGTCCCGTTCTTCAGCATGAGCGGCTCCGACTTCGTCGAAATGTTCGTCGGTGTGGGTGCTTCGCGTGTGCGCGGCCTCTTCGAGGAAGCCAAGAAGAAGAGTCCCTGCATTGTCTTCATCGACGAAATCGACGCCGTGGGCCGCGCTCGTGGAGGCCGCGGATTCACCGGGGGCAACGACGAGCGTGAAAACACTCTCAACCAGCTCCTCACCGAGATGGACGGCTTTTCCAGCACCACCAATGTCATCGTGCTGGCTGCGACCAACCGCGCCGATGTGCTCGACAAAGCCCTCATGCGTGCAGGCCGCTTCGACCGTCAGATTTATGTGGAACTCCCCGACATCGAGGAGCGCAAAGCCATCTTCGCCGTCCACATGCAGAAACTCAAGCTCAACGACGACGAGAAGAGCGATGGCTATGTGGACCGCGAATTCCTTGCCAAACAGACCCCCGGCTTCAGCGGTGCCGACATTGCCAATGTCTGCAACGAAGCCGCTCTCTGTGCCGCTCGCAAGAACAAGAAAAAAATCGAGAAACAGGACTTCCTCGACGCCGTCGATCGCATTGTCGGCGGTCTGGAGAAGCGCACCAAGGTGCTCACCGACCAGGAGAAGCACACCATCGCCTACCACGAGAGCGGCCACGCCTCGGTGAGCTGGCTGTTGCGCTGGGCCAACCCGTTGGTGAAGGTGACCATAGTGCCGCGTGGCAAAGCCCTCGGTGCTGCCTGGTACCTCCCCGAAGAGCGCCAGATTACCACTTATGAGCAGATGTTCGACGAGATGACTGCCCTCATGGCGGGACGCGCCAGCGAGGAGGTTGTCTTCGGCCGCATATCCACCGGCGCCCTCAACGACATTGAACGGGCCACCAAGATGGCACAGGCCCTCGTGACCTACTATGGCATGAGTCCCGAGGTGGGCAACATCAGTTTCTACGACTCCACAGGTCAGAGCGACTACGGCCTCACCAAACCTTTCAGCGGGAAGACTGCCGAGACCATCGACCGCGAGGTGAAACGCATGGTCGAGGAGGCCTACGCCAAGGCCAAGGAACTTTTGACAAGCCATCGTGAGCAGCTCGACCAACTGGCCAGGCAGCTATACGAAAAAGAGGTGCTTTTCCGCGAGGATCTTGAACGTATCTATGGTCCCCGCCCGTGGGACACTCCTGCCGAACATGCCGCCGCCGAGGTGTCGGCACTCCTGCCCGAAACACAACCTCAATCAGAACAGGAAACCGATAAAAACGAACAACAATGAAGACGTTTTGGATACGCACGGCCAGCGCAGTGGTCTATGCCCTGCTTTTCCTCGGAACCCTCCTGAGCGGTCGCCTTTTGAATAATCCGCAGTTGGGATTGCTTCTCTTCGGGGCCTTCCTTATGTTTGTCAACATGGGATGCACCTTCGAGTTCTTCCGCATGATAGGCTGTCAGGGTGCAGCTCCCTGCCGTCCGCTGGGCTATGTCTATGCAGCGGCGCCGATGGTCGTCGTGTTGCTGATGCATGCCATGATGCTCATTCATGCTCCTGTATTGACGGGATTCCTGTTGGTCAGCTTTGCGCTTCTCCTCTTCCCCGCCACCTTTGCCCTGTCGGCCATCGTGCAACTGTGGGGCCACAGCCAACAGCCTTTCCGCGAGGCGGCCTACACCATGGTGCCATTGCTCTACATTGCCATCCCGCTGACCCTCATGCTCGCGCTCATCCCCGACTTCGGCGCCCGTGTGGTGCTGATGCTGGTGGTCATGGTGTGGGTCAACGACTCGGCGGCCTATATCGGCGGATCGCTCTTCGGCAGGCACAAGATGTGGCCTCGACATTCTCCGGGCAAGACCTGGGAAGGTACCGCCTTCGGTGTGCTGGTCACTATCCTCTTTGCGGTCTTTGGCGGCTCGTGGCTACAGCCAGATGTGGCGTGGCACCAGTGGCTCGTGCTGGGTGTCATCTGCAGTGTTGTGGACACCCTCGGCGATCTCGTCGAGAGCATGCTTAAGCGTTCCGTCGGTGTCAAGGACAGCGGCAGCATTATGCCTGGTCACGGCGGTTTCCTCGACCGTTTCGACAGCCTGCTCATCATTATGCCTTTCGCTTACGCCTACCTCTCCTTGTTTGTACACATATAAAAAACATAATAGAAACCTCCCGTTATGAAAATTCATCGTGAAGGAAAGAAAATCATCTTCATCACTGTCGGTGCCATTTCTGTCGTCCTGCTGCTGATGTTGTTGTTCTGCGGCCAGTGGAATGTCTTCCACTATCTCTTCGCCTGTGCCCTCATTGTGTTCGGCCTCATGGTGGTCTCCTTTTTCCGCATTCCCCGGCGTATTTTTACCGACAGCCCCAAGGAACTCATCTCGCCCGCCGACGGCACCATCGTGGCCATCGAGCAGGTCTACGAGAAGACCTACCTCAAGGCCGACTGCATGCAGGTCTCCATTTTCATGAGTGCTGCCGATGTGCATGTCAACCGCTATCCCTGCGATGGCCTTGTGGAACATGTCAAGTTCCGCCGTGGCAACTATTTTGTGGCTTCCTATCCCAAGAGTAGCGACCTCAACGAGCGCACCGAGATAGGCATGCTCCTCGACAACGGCAAGCGCATCCTCATCCGCCAGGTGGCGGGTGTGATGGCTCGCCGCATCGTCTGCTACTCCAAGGAGGGCGAGCGCGTCAAGCAGAACCAGGAGTTGGGTTTCATCCGTTTCGGCTCCCGCGTCGACCTCTTCCTTCCCCTCGACTTCCCCATCAGCGTCGCTTTGCAGGACAAAGTGAAGAACGCTATCAGTCCCATCGCCGAAATTGTTTGAACTCCAAATGATTGCCGACCAGATACTCTACGAAGACAACCATCTTCTGGCACTCAACAAACTTCCGGGCCAGATTACTCAGGGCGACAAAACCGGCGACCCGTCGTTGGCCGACCTCGTCAAGGACTTCCTCAAGGAGCGCGACCAAAAGCCCGGCAACGTCTATTGCGGCGTCATCCACCGCCTCGACCGCCCCGTCTCCGGCGTGGTCCTGTTGGCCAAAACCTCCAAAGCCCTCTCGCGCATGGTGGAGAAGGTGCGCACCCGCGAGTTCGAGAAACACTATTGGGCTGTCGTCAGGAACGCTCCGCCCCAACCCGTGGGTGCCCTGGAGAACTGGCTCATCAAGGTAGAGGAGCGCAACAAGTCATACGTCGTCTCCTCCGGTCGCCCCAATGCCAAGCTCGCCCGCCTCGAATACCGCGACATCGCTGTCTCCGACGGCGGCTATCACCTCCTCGACATCAACCTCCACACCGGACGTCACCACCAGATTCGCTGTCAGTTGGCCAACATCGGTTGTCCCATCAAGGGCGACCTCAAATATGGTGCCCCGCGCAGCAACGACGACGGCTCCATCACGCTCCATGCGCACAGCATCGCTTTCGAACACCCTGTGACCCGTCAGCGCATCGCCATCGTGGCACCCAACGCCGCCATCGATCGCATGTTCGACCTGCAAGGTGGAGAGGAATGACGGAAAAAAAACAATGTGCTAAAAAAATAAACAACAGTATCTTGAAACAGATGAGAAAAATATTCCTTCCTGCCGCCGTGGCGCTGCTGCTGGCCTCTTGTGCTGGCAACTCGACGAGCGCTCCGCTCAAAGAAGCCCCTGTCCTGAAAAATGCCGCCGACACCCTTTCCTGGGCCTATGGCCAGAACCTCGCCGAAGCGCTCCGCCAGGGCTTCTTTGCCGAACTCGACGCCGACCTCATCCTCCAGTCGGCTCGCTATGCCCTCGACGGAGGCGAGCAGCCGTTGAGCCCCGATGAGAAGAAAGCCGCTGTGGACTTTGTCATCAGCATGTACAACGCCTCCATTCAGCGCATGATGCAGTCGCAACAGTCGCAGGTCGACTCCCTGCAGGCTGCATACTTCGCCAACCTTGAGAAAACCAACCCCAACGTCCATCGCGACCCGACTGGTTTCTACTATGAGGTGCTCCGCGAGGGCACGGGCCCCAAGGCTACCTATGCCCAGCGCGTCGAGTTCGACTATCGCAGCTTCTTGATGCTCACCGGCGAACCCTACGACCAGACCTACGGCAAGCGCGAACCCATCATGCACGTCATCGGCGAGCCTATGTTCCCGGGGCTCATCAAGGCTTTCCAGCACATGAACACCGGCAGCATCTATCGCTTCTATTTCCCCTACCAACTCGCCTTCGGAACCGGCGGCTCTGGCGACATTCCGGGCTACACGCCGTTCATCTACGAAATAGAACTCCACGGCCACTACAACGATTGAGTGGCTGCATTGTCTAAGACGCTGACGGAAGCGGCGCCACATGCTGCACCGCTTCCGTCAGCGAAAAAATCACAACGTGTCAATAGCCTAAAATTTTCAGCATCGACTTGTAGCTCTGTTCCTTGGCAAAGAGTTTGGTGGTGTATTCGCCGTTCTCGTCGCGGTCGATGATGACATGCTTGGGGGCGGGGATGAGGCAGTGCTGTATGCCGCCGTAGCCGCCGAGGCTTTCCTGGTAGGCTCCCGTGTGGAAGAAGCCTATATAGAGCGGGTCGTCCTTCTGCAGCTTGGGCAGGAATATGGCGTTGGCGTGGCTGTCGGCGTTGTAGTAGTCCTCGCTGTCGCAGGTCAGGCCGCCGAGGAACACGCGCTGGTATTCGCAGTCCCAGTGGTTGATGGGCAGCATGATGAAGCGCTGGTTGATGCCCCATGTGTCGGGCAGCGTGGTGATGAACGACGAGTCGATCATATACCACAGTTCGCGGTCGTTCTGCTGCTTTTGATCGAGGATGCTGTAGAGCGTTGCGCCGCTCTCTCCCACGGTGAAACTGCCGAACTCCGTGAAGATGTTCGGCTCCGCCACACCGCGCAACGCACAGATGTTCTTGATTTGCGCCAGTATCTCCTCGGCCATATACTCGTAGTCGTAGTTGGCCGCGAGGCTGACCTTGCTTGGAAAACCGCCGCCGATGTTCAACGAATCCAACTCGGGACACACACGTTTGAGGTCGCAGTAGACATTGACGCACTTGGCCAGCTCGTTCCAGTAGTAGGCCGTGTCGCGGATGCCGGTATTGATGAAGAAATGCAGCATCTTGAAACGGAACTTCTCGTTGGGTTTCACCTGCTCTTCGTAGAAGGAGACGATGTCGTTGTAGCGGATGCCGAGGCGCGAGGTGTAGAAGTCGAACTTCGGCTCCTCTTCGGAGGCGATGCGGATGCCGAGGTCCATCTTCTCCTTGCCCTCTTCGAGCATACCGTCGAGGGTGTAGTATTCGTTTTTGTTGTCGAGGATGGGGATGACGTTGTGGAATCCGTCGTTGAACAAGCCCACGATGTTCTCTATATATTGTTCTTTCTTGAACCCGTTGCACACGATGACTTTCTCCTTGTCTATCAGCCCTTGGGTATGCAGCTCCTGGATGAGGTTGATGTCGAAAGCCGACGAGGTTTCGAGGTTGATGTCGTTCTTCAGTGCCTCTTCGAGCACGAAGGCAAAGTGGCTGCTTTTGGTGCAGTAGCAGTAATTGTAGGTGCCGCGGTAGTCGGTTTTGGCAATGGCCACGTTGAACAGGCGTTTGGCCCGCTGTATCTGCGAACTGATTTTGGGCAGGTAGGTGATCTTCAGCGGTGTGCCGTATTGTTTGATGACTTCCATGAGCGGTATGTCGTGGAAATAGAGTTCGCCGTCCTCCGTGCGGAATTCGTCCTGCGGGAAGTCGAAGGTCTGGTCGATTAGGTCGTAGTACTTGTTTTTCATCTTGTCCGATATTGCTATAATTCAACATTCTTTGCCAATCCGACTCACTTGGATTGTTTTGCAAATATACAACTAATTTAGTTAGATTGACAAAAAATCTTCAAAAAACTTTATTCGGATTTGTTGTTGTGTATCTAAGATGCTGATTTTTAGAGCCATGAAGCATTTCAAAAGTGTAACAGTCACAAAATCAGTGTTCGCTCCCCGTCAACGCCCTACCAACACCCTACCAACGCCCTACCAACTCCTACCCAACTCCTACCATAGTAGGAGATGATAGGGCGTTGGTAGGGTGTTGGTAAGGGGATGGAACGATTTTGGACGGGATTCCGGATTGGGATGTTGGCCGGGTAACGGGGTGAGTTACTTGCCGCGGCCTTGAAGGATGATTTTGGCGGTGTAGACCATTATTTTCAGGTCGGTGGTGATAGACATGTTGTCGAGGTAGAGGAGGTCGTAGCGCAGTCGCTCGACCATTTGGTCGACGGAGGAAGCGTAGCCGTATTTTACCTGCCCCCAGGAGGTGATGCCGGGTTTTATGCGCTGTAGGAGGAGGTATTCGGGTGCGCGTTGGGTGATTTGGTCGATGTAGTATTGGCGTTCGGGACGCGGACCGACGATGGACATTGTGCCACGAAGGACGTTGTAGAATTGGGGTATTTCGTCGAGGCGGACTTTGCGCATGAAGTGTCCGAAAGGTGTGATGCGCGGGTCGTTGTCCTTGCTCAGGGCGGGGCCGGATTGTTCAGCGTCGATGTACATGGAACGGAATTTGTGCATGTGGAAGGGTCGTCCGTGGAGGCCTATGCGTTCCTGGGTGAAGAAGACGGGTCCCGGCGAGGTTGCTTTGACGATGATGGCTGTGGCGAGATAGACGGGTGAGAGGAGGAGCATGGCGAGAAGGGAGAGAACGACGTCGGCGATGCGTTTGACGGAGTATTGCCATTCGGGCATGAGGCGGTTGTTGATGACAATGAAGGGGGAATGGAAGATGGACTGCTGCTTGACGGAGCCGACGATGAGGTCGCGGGCGTCGGGGGTGACTTTGATGATGAGGTCGGCGGCGGCGTTGAGCTGGGAGAGGATGGGGGCTATGAGGTGGTGTTCGTTGTCCTGGAGGGCGATGATGACTTCCTGAATGTCGTGTTGTTGCACGAGGGTTCGCAGGTCGCGAGTGGTGCCGAGGCAGGGCATGAGGGTTGTGAGTTGAGGGTTGTGGTGTCTGTCTTCTGGTTTTAGGGAGTCTGCCTTTTGGGGGGACGGGGTTTGGGAGTGCTGTGGCTGGGAGGGGTCCACTTCGACGAAGCCGATGAAAAGGTTGCCAGAGTATGTCTCCTGGTTTTCGATGTCGAGATAGGTGTGGTGGGCTTTGGATCCGGAGCCGATGAGGAGTGTGGGGAAGCCAATCTGGCGGGAGTGTACGAGGCGGACGGTGTGGGAGGTGATGAGGAGGCGGAGGAGGTAGGTTAGGGAGAAATGGACAGCGAGGAGGAAGAGGAAAGCTGTGTAATGGTCGTGGTAGGAGGCGGTGTTGTCGTCGAGGAGGAGGATGAAGAAGATGGCGACGGAGCCGAGGAGGGAGGCGAGGGCGGTGTCGAGGAGTTCCTTGAGGCGGGCTTTGCGGAGGACGTTGCGGTAGGTGCCCTGTATGGTGTAGAGAGCGAGCCAGGCGGCGGGGACGAGGAGGATGCCGAGGAGGAGGTTGGGGTCGGCGAGGGTCGAGGGGTCGAGGGGTCTGGCGCTCGGAGTGTACGCGCGGGGGTCGAGGACGAGTTTGCGGAAGGCGAAAAGTGCCGTCCAGGAGAGTGCGGCTGAGAGGGTGTCGCAGAGAATATACCGCAGGGTTGTGCGTTTTTCGGTTGTCATCTCTTTTTGGGGTGCTATGGTTGCAAGGATGCCGGATTTAGTGCGATATGTTGGTGGTGAGGAGTTTGACGTTGTCGATGCGGATGTCGCCCTCAATGCCGTCGATGTTGAGTGCGGCGAAGACGAGGCGGAAGGAAGTGGGATGGCCGAACCACGACCAGGTGCGGCCAAGGTTGATATAGAGGTGTTTCCAAGTGTCGGAGGGGTTGACGACCATGACGCGTTCGCGTCCTGTGACGCCGCCATAGGTATAGGCGGCTTCCATATAGACCTCGAAGGGAAGGTCGGAGCGAGAGTCGAGCTCGAGGTAGAGTAGGCGCGTGGGGTCATTGAGGTAGAAGGTGTTGCGGATGGAAAAAGGCACGTTGTCGATGCTGTCGGCTACATGGACGAAGGCGTAGCCAGTGCCGGAGCAGGCCTCGTCGGGTGCATGTTTCTCCCAGCCTACGGAGTCGAAGGTGAGCGATGCGGAGGTGGGTTCGAAGAGTTCGAAAAGGAGGATGTCGGAGAGGGAGAGGTTGTAGGTGGTGGTGAGGGTGTCGAGGCGCAGGGTGTCGTAGGGACGTGTGACAAGGGTGTCGGAGGGCGAGGAGGGGTTGGAGGAGAGGATGATGGGGTTGTAGAAGGTGTAGAATGGGAGTGCCGAGGCCGAGCCGCTTTGGCGGACGGCGGGGTAGATTTGCAGTTCGTCGATGGGGCCGGAGTGGCGGATGGGTACGGTGAAGGGGAGCGTGAAGAGGCCTATGGTGTCGAGGGAGCGCTCGCCGGGGTAGTGTGCGGCGACATAGCATGCCACGATGTCGGAGGAGTAGAAGCCGTCTTCGAGGGTGATGGGGTTGGTGGCCGCAGGCGCAAGTTTGATGGCATCGATGTGGAGGAAGGCCGGGGCGCCGAGGTCGTCGTCGCTGCAGGCGGTGAGGAAAAAGGTGAGGAGGAGGAATAGGAACAGTGAGCCGCGGATTGGATGTTGGGGTTTCATTGTCGGGATGTTTTCGTTGCGTTATTGTTTCAGTATCTTCTTTTTTTCTAATTTCTAAAAACGTGCGCGTTTCATTTTTATTGTTGCAGTTTGTTTTTTTATGTGTATTTTTGAAGTGTTTTTGTTGGGGAGGGAAGATGTGGAGTTTTTGTTTTAACATTTTAAAAGTGACAACGATATGAAAGAATTGGCGATGCATGTGTACGATTTGATGGAGAACTCGACGGCTGCTGGGGCCAAGGATGTGAGGCTGACGATAGTGGACAGTTTGAGGGAGAATGTGTTCCGCTTCACTATCGAGGATAACGGCAAGGGGATGAGCAAGGAGTTTCTTGCCAGGGTGACCGACCCATACACCACGAGCCGTACAACGCGCAAAGTGGGACTTGGACTGCCGCTCATCAAGATGAACACGGAGCGCTGCGGCGGTGGCATGAAGCTGGAGAGCGAGCTGGGCGTGGGTACACGGCTGGAGTTCTGGTTCGAACACAACAATTGGGACCGCCCGCCCATGGGCGACCTGCCAGGGACCCTGGTGATGCTCCTCTCGGCACACGAGGATATCCACTTTGTTGTCACCTATCGCACCGACGAGGATGAGTTTGTTCTGGACACCGACGAGTTGAAGGATGCTCTGGATGGCATGTCGATGAACGACATACACATCATCAACTATCTGAAGGAGATGGTCGCCGAGAACCTGAAGGAAATCCACGCCAACGAATGAGGAGGATAGGTGTTTTGAGCGACACCCACGGGGTGCTGGCACCGCAGGTGTTCTCCTTTTTCAGGGACTGCGACGAGCTGTGGCATGCCGGCGACATCGGACCCGGTGTGTTCGACGAGCTTAGGGCCTTCAAGCCTGTGCGCGCCGTGTGGGGAAACTGCGACAGTTTCAACCTCCACTACGAGTTGGAGGAAAGGGCTTTCTTCGATGTGGAGGGACAGCGTGTTTTGATGACGCACATCGGCGGCTGGCCGGGCCACTACCCCTACGAGCTGCGGCGCACACTGGAGCTTGCGAAGCCCGACATCTTCGTCTGCGGGCACAGCCACATTCTGAAGGTGATGTACGACAAGGAGTATGACTTCCTTCATATCAATCCCGGCGCTGCGGGGCGACAGGGGTTCCACAAGGTGGCGACACTGGTGCGCTTCACGCTCGACCCCACGCCGAGGGACTTTGAGATTCTGGATTTCCCCAAAATCTGAAGGGGCAGTACAGGGCTGCTGGGCTTATTGGTTTAATAGAAAACGACAGGGACTACTGTTTCTTTTCTGGACGTCCTTGGGCGATGACCACGCCGGAGATGACGATGAGGATGGCGAGGAGTTTGTGCCAGGAAAATGTCTCGGCATGGGCGAGGCCGGGGAGGCTCAACGCTACGAAGAAGGTGACGACAGGGATGGCGTTGTTGAAGATGCAGGCTTCGGAGGCACCAAGGTGGCGCACCCCGCGGTTGTAGAAGACATAGGCGAGGGTGGAGCAGCACACGCCGAGGAGGAGGAGGTAGAGCAGGTGGCGAGGCTGGAGGGTGAAGAGGGAGAATTGGAAGCCTCCCTTCGAGGCGGACCACACGGCGAGGGGTAGGTAGTAGACGAGGCCTATGAGGTTTTGATAGGTGGTGACGGTCACAGGGTTGTAGTGGTCTACAATTTTCACAAGAATCAGCGTATAGACAACGGCGATGACGACGGCACCCGTGAGGGCCAACAGTCCTGTGAAACTGCCAGAGAGTTCGTCGCCTCCCACCAGCAACAGTGCCACGCCGCCGAGCGAAAGGAGGACGCCGAGGAGCATGGAGGAGGTGATGCGTTTGCGATAGGCAATCCACATGCCGAAGGGGACGAAGAGAGGTATAGTGGCCACGATGACAGAGGCCAGCGAGGAACTGACGTTGTCGACACCGGTTGTCTCGCAGAGATTGTAGACAAAAGGTTCGCAGAGCGCCAGGAGGAGGAACCATTTGAGGTCTTCCCTGCGTATGCGCTCCAGCTTGTGCAGCAGTGCCAGAGAGGGGACCATGACGAACGAGGCGACGGCGAGGCGGAGCGTGATGAGGAGGGTGACGGTCATGTGTGGCGCGTCGAGGAGTTCCTTGGTCATGATGAAACTGATTCCCCAGAAGAAGGTGCTGAGAATCAGGAGTGAGTATGTCAGGGTGCGGTTTTCTTTCATTTTTTGTGGTAGTCTATATGGCTTCAATGGCTTTTTTTTTAGAAGGGGTAGTTGATACCGAAGTTGGTGACAATCTGGTTGAAGTCCCAGTGTGGGGGACGCCATTGGAGGTCGCTGTCGAAGCCCGGGTCGTAAAGCGGGATGGCGAAGTCGAGGCGCAGGGTGGCGATGGAGACATTGACGCGGAGACCGAGGCCTACGCCTACGGCAATCTGGTGGAGTAGGTCGTTCCAACGGAGTTCGCCTCCGGGATATTCGGAGGAGGGATTGAGCAGCCACACGTTGCCAAGGTCGGAGAAGATGGCGCCTTCAAAGATGCTCGCGATGGGGAAGCGGCCTTCGAGGTTGAGGACGAGTTGGAGGTCGCCGACGCGCTCGAGCGAATTGCTCGACGGCACGAAACTGCCGGGACCGAGGCGGCGGAGCTGCCAGGCGCGCATGGTGGTGGGTCCTCCGCCGAAGAAACTCTTCTCGTAGGGCATGGAGAGAGAGTTGCCATAGGGGAGGCCGGTACCGAGAAGAAGGCGTGTCACGAAGGAAGAACGCTGGCCGATATAGGTATAGCGGATGAATTCGGCGTTGATGCGGGCATATTGGGCAAAGGGGACTCCGAAGATCTGCCGGATGTCGTTGGTGTCGGCGTGGGCGTCGAAGAGCGAGGAGGCGGCGCTGAGGAGGTTGCCGGCGGATTCGAGGGAGACGTGGAAGTGGGTGAAGTTGCGACGCGTGTTGAACTGCTGGTTGGAGAAAGAAAAGTCGTAGCGGGCATCCATGATGAAGTGGGAGCTGTATTGGTATTTCATTCGGAGGTCGCTGATGGAACCGATGCGCGCGGCGAAGTCGTTGTCGAGGTTGAGGATGCGGACGAAGGTGAGCTCGATGGGCAGGAGCTGGTGCTGGGTGGTGCGGAGGGCGGTGCGGCGGGTCCAGTTGTAGCCGAAGGAGGTGTTGGCCAGGATGCGTTCGAACCAGTAGCGGTACTGATAGCTGCCGCCGGCAGAGAAAAGGGTGTGGG
>JAFVAM010000084.1 GCA_017480525.1 Bacteroidales bacterium
CCGCCGGCAAGACACACCTCCAGAACCTCGTCCTCTCCATCGGTGCGATGCTGTAAGATACAGCCACGCCCACTTTCTCGAAAACAAACAAAATTTTGTACAGATTCACGATAATATCGTCTTTCTGTACAAAATTTTATCGGAAGAAGGGAGCCGCCGGCTGTTCGCGACGGCTGGCGGTCAGCACTTGTACTTGTACTGCAGCTGGGCCAGCTCCTCGTTGGCTTTGACGATTTTCTTTTTCAGTCCGGACTTGTAGGCTGTGAGTTTCTGCATGAGGCCTTCGTCGGCGAGGGCGAGCATCTGCATGGCCAGGATGGCGGCATTCTGGGCGCCGTTGATGGCCACGGTGGCCACGGGGATTCCCGGAGGCATCTGCATGATGGCGAAGGTGGCGTCGAGTCCTTCGAGGACCGACCCTTTGATAGGCACCCCGATGACAGGCAGCGCCGTTTCGGCGGCAATGACACCCGGCAGGGCGGCAGCCATGCCGGCACCGGCGATGATGACCCGGATGCCGCGCCCCTGGGCATTGCGGGCATAATCGCCCACCTCCTGCGGCGTGCGGTGGGCCGAGAGGGCGTTGACCTCGAAGGGAATCTCCATCTCCTCGAAAAACTGGCAGGCTTTCTCCATGACCGGCAGGTCGCTGGTGGAACCCATGATGATGCTGACGATTGGTTTCATCTCTTTCATGTTTAATTGTTTTTTTTTCACAATAAAAAAAACGCAGCCAAACAGGAAATATTGTGCCGGCAGCGACGGAAATGGCCATCTGAGGATGCCAACAACGCGGAGGGTACTCCGCAACCACCCTCCAGACACAAAAGCCCTGCCATCCCCCTGCCAACACCCTACCAACTCCTACCATGGTAGGAGTTGGGTAGGAGTTGGTAAGGACTTGATAAGTGGTTGTCAGGTAGTTAGCGTTTAGCCGGTGCAAGGCAATATTCAGGTGGTTTTTTCGTTATTTTTTCATAAATTTGGACTGGATTTATGTTAAATTGTTTTAAAACGAAATCGTGTTTCCCGGTTGTTTTCTGGATGGGTTTATGGGTGGCGACGGCGACGGCCCAGGGCGGGCTGACACCGAGCGAACTGCTTTTTCAGCCGCGCAGCGGCGAGGCGGAATATGTGGAACTGTACAACCCCACGGACGGACCTGTGAACCTGGCGGACTACCACATCGTGCGCTGGATAGGCGACACACTGGGGTCGCACTATCCCCTGCCAATCTACATCGTGGCTCCGCACGACTTTGTGGTGCTGACGAAGGACGCCACCTCGGTGGCGACGCAATACGCGGTGAAACGTGTGTCGAAACTGGTGGAATGCGACCTCCCACCCTACCCCAACGGCGGCGGGACGCTGATTCTGGCCACGGCAGAGGGCGAGGTGGTGGAGCGACTCGACTATACACCGCTGATGCACAGCCCGCTGCTGCGCAACAAGAACGGCGTGGCGATAGAACGGCGGAGCTTTGAGCGGCCATGCAACGAGGTGTCGAACTGGTTTTCGGCCTCGTCGACGGCAGGCTACGGCACGCCGACCTACGCGAACTCGCAAAGCACCGAACTGCTGGCCGAAGAGACAGCCTTCAGCCTCAGCACAACGCTCCTTTCGCCCAACGGCGACGGCTACGAGGACGGACTGACCATCGGCTACGAACTGGCGGAAGAGGGGCTATACGCCCAGATGGAGGTCTACGACGCGCATGGCAACCGTGTAGCACGGCTGGCCAACAACGCCCTTTTGGGTACCCATGGAGAAGTGGGCTGGGACGGACACGGCGACGGGGGAGCGATTCTGCCCATGGGACGCTATGTGCTGTATATCAACCTGTACGACCAGCATGGTACGCGACAGGTCATCAAGCGGACGGTGTCTATCGTCTACTGATTGGAGAGGTTGGCCGAGGTTTTGTAGAGCCGCTGGAGAAGGGCCTCGACGAGGCGACGGCTGTCGGCATCGGGCGGTTGCAGAGTGCGGTCCACGCAGTCGTAGTGGCAGCTGCCCGAAGGGAGGACGAGGTTGAGGCAGTTCTTGTCGGAGTGCATGGCGAACTGCCTCCGCTGCGGGAAACGTGTTCCAAGGACATTGCGGCTGAAGGGGAACACGCTGGCCGGAATGCCCATCTGCGCCAAGAGGGTCGCGGCGAGGTCGCTCTGCGAGCAGAGCAGGTCGACGTTGCGCGGCGAGCGGACAGCACCGCCGAGCCACAGCATGGGGATACGCGCCACCTCGACATCGGAGGTGGACTGTCCGGGCCGGAAGGGGATGCCATGGTCGGGGATGACAATGACCAGGAGGCTGTCCCACACGGGCAACGAGCGCAGCGAATCCACCATTGCGCCAAGGCAGGAGTCGGTGTAGGCAAAGGAATTGCGTTTGTGGTCGACGAGGCGGTGCATGGGTACCTCCCAAGGCTCGTGACTGCTGAGAGTGAGTACCGTGGAGAGGAACGGACGCTCGTCGGGTACCAAGCGGGCGACCGACAGGGTGTGCCCGTCGGGGACACCCCAGGCTGACGAGTAGGAGGCCTTGGGGAAGGCGTCGCCGCCAAGGACAGTGGAGAAGCCCGTCTCGGAGAAGTACATGCGCATGTTGGTGAAGTCGATGTCGCCGCCATAGGTCATCATCGTGTGGTAGCCCTCGCCCTTGAGCGACGAGGCAATGGAGGGCAGATTGCGGCAGAGGTCGGGACGCTTGACGAGGGTGGTGGTGGGGAGACCCAGCCAGCCGCTGAGGACGGAGACGATGCCGCGGTCGGTACGGTAGCTGTTGGCATAGCAGTTGGAGAAACAGACACCTTCCTGCATGAAGCGGTGCAGGTTGGGCGCGACAGTGTCGGACCCCACCATGCCCAGCCCGGCACCTTCCCAGATGACGAGGAGGACGTTGGGACGCTGCACAGCGAGGAGCGTGTCGGCGAGGGTGGCGTCGGGTTCGAAAGCATCGCCCAGCAAGGCGTCGACCTCGGCCTCCGGCAGGGTGTCGAACTCTCTGGAGAGGTCCTGCACCTTGAAGAGGGAATGGAAGATGTTGAATGTGGGGTTGAGGGCAGCATGGTTGCAGAAGGGGTAGCGCGAGAAATAGGCGTAGGAGGGGTTGGCAGTGGACTCGGACACACCGCCTCTCATGCCGAGGAACATCACGGCCATCAAGGGGATAAGTCCGAGGCCATGCCAGCGGGCGCGGGGAGCACCAAGTTCCTTGGGCGTGGCGCGGCGCTGGACGAGGAAGAACAGGAAGGCCAGGCCTCCCACGACGAGGAAGGCGAGGACGGAAGCCCAGAGGGGCAGGCTGGCCAGCATGTCCCTGGGCTTGGCGGCATAGATGAGGTCGTTGGCATCGAGTTTGGCTCCCCAGAAACTGTAGAGAATGGTGTCGGCGACAAAGATGAGCGACAGCACCACGGCCACCAGGATATAGTAGGGCACCAGCACCTTGCGAAGCGGGAACCTGCGGAAGAAGAAACTCACTGCCACCACCACGGCAGGGAGGAGGAGGAGGTAGCAGGCTGTGGCGATGTCGAGCCGCAGGCCGTGCCACAGCGCCCCGACACAGGAGAGGAACGATGCGCCGTCGGCCATGCCCATGTTGAAGAGCATGAAGACTATCTTCTGCAGGATGAAAAGCAGAAGGAGGGTGACAAAATAGCGGAGAATGAAGCCGACACGCATGAAAGACTACTTATTCAAAACGCTGATGGGGGGGGTATTTTTATCCAACTGGCAGTAGACGGAGTTGTTGCTGAGGAATTCAGGCACGATGTGCTTCATTCTGCCCACAATCTTCATGTCGTCCATGGTTTCGAGGATGGTCCAGAGTTCGTTGTATTCGCGGTCGATGGCTTCGAGAGGGTATTTGCGCACCTGAGCGCGCATAATCTTGGGGTGGTAGGTGGGGATGGTGTTCTCCTTGGTGGCGAGAAGTTCTTCGTAGAGTTTCTCGCCGGGGCGCAGGCCTATCTCCTTGATTTCGATGTTGTGCATGCCAGAGAGCTGTATCATCTTGCGTGCCATGTCGTAGATTTTGACAGGCTTGCCCATGTCGAAGACAAAGATGTCGCCCCCCTCGCCCATGGCACCGGCCTCGAGGACGAGGTTGCAGGCTTCGGGGATGGTCATGAAGTAGCGGATGATGTCCTTGTGGGTGACGGTGAGGGGACCGCCGGCGGCCAGCTGCTTCTTGAAGAGCGGAATGACGGAACCGTTGGAGCCGAGGACATTGCCAAAGCGGGTGGTGACAAAGTGGGTCTGTTCGGTGGAACGGCTCTGGATATAAATCTCGGCCATGCGCTTGGTGGCACCCATGACGTTGGTGGGGTTGACGGCCTTGTCGGTGGAAATCATGACGAACTTCTGGACACCGTACTTGATGGCAAGGTCGGCCAGGTTGCGGGTGCCGAAGACATTGATATAGACCGCCTCGTAGGGGTTTTCCTCCATGAAGGGGACGTGCTTGTAGGCGGCGGCATGGTAGACCAGATTGGGGCGGAAGGTCTCGAAGACCTCCTCCATGCGGGCGCGGTCCTTGACATTGGCGATGACGAACTCCATGCGCTCCAGCTGGTCCTTGTAGGTGTTTTTCAGTTCGAACTGGAGGTCGTACATGGGCGATTCCGCCTGGTCGAGCATGACGACCTTCATGGGCTGATACTGCATGAGCTGACGGCAAATCTCGCTGCCGATGGAACCGGCGGCGCCGGTGACGAGAACCACCTTGTCCACCACCTCGCGGACGATGTTGACATTGTCCATGCGGATGGGTTCGCGCTCCAGAAGATCCTCAATCTTGATGTCCTGAATCTGGTTGGCCGAGAAGGAGCCATTGAGCCAGGTGCTGACACGGGGCACAGCCTTGACGGTCATGCCGAGGTCGAGGGCCTTGTTGGTGATGGCCTGCTTGTGCATCATGCGGATGGAGGGGATGGCGATGATGAGCTGTTTGACGTGCTTGGAGTCGATAAACTTGGGAATCAACACCGAGCGGGCGCGCATGACGGGAACGCCATTGAGTTCCTGGTTGACCTTCGACATGTCATCGTCGATGAAGGCCACGACATGAAACTCAAAGTTGCTCTCCTGACGCAGGGCATTGTAGGCTATCATGCCAGCAGCACCGGCACCGTAGATAACCACATTGACAGAAGGGCGGCGGCGGCGGAAGAAGACGTCGTAGATGCGATGCATGAAGAGGCGCGAGATAATCATCAGCATACCCAACAACAGATAGAGCGTCAGCGACTCGCGGTAGGAGAGGAGGTAGACGTTGGAGATGATGGGAGGTCTGAACTGGTTGTTGACAATATTCACAAGCCAAGAGAAGAGCAGGGGTCCGATGGTGGAGATAAGTATCTTGTAGACATCGGACATGCCTGTGTGGCGGATGATGCCGCGATAGGAACCCGTGACGAGGAAGAAGATGGTCGTCAGCATCATGGACCACACGAACTTTACCAGCACCCCGCGTGTGGTGAGAGTGACGACGCCATAGGCACGGAAAGCCTCCATCATGAATAACGAGACGACAAAGAGGCCCAAATCCATCAGGAGGATAAGCCACTGGGGGATGGTGGAATGGCGATACTTCTTAACTAACCAAAAGGATAACTTTTTGAACATAGGCGAAAATGGTTTTTACTTACAATCGTGCGTCGACGACATCGCGCGGCAGCACCCCTTTGACATCATAGACGACAGCGGGTTGCGGGGCGAGAGCGCGGACGTCGAGGGTGAGGAAGTCGCCATGGGCGACCGCCAACACGACGGCATCGAAAGTTTGACTACATAGGTTGGACAAATGGTTGACGACCTCGATGCCATATCCGGCACGGGCTTTTTCGGTGTCGACCCATGGGTCGAGAACCGTGATATGGGGAGTGTATTCCCTGAAGGTGTGGAAAATATCAAACACCTTGGTGTTGCGTATGTCGGGGCAGTTCTCCTTGAAGGCGAAGCCGAGGATGAGGATCCGACTGTCTTTGACGGGGACGCCCTTGAGGTTCATCTGGCGGATGGTCTGGTTGGCCACGTAGGCCCCCATGGAGTTGTTGAGCCTGCGGGCGTTGCTCATCACACGCGGCAGGACACCATAGAGCTGCGATTTCTGGATGAGGTAGTAGGGATCCACGGAAATGCAGTGTCCACCGACAAGGCCGGGCTTGAGGCGGATGAAGTTCCACTTGCTGGCAGCGGCGTCGAGGACATCGCCCGTGTCGATACCCATGGCGTTGAAAATCTTGGCCAGTTCGTTGACGAAGGCTATGTTGACATCGCGCTGGCTGTTCTCAATGATTTTCGAGGCCTCGGCCACCCTGATGCTGGGGGCTTTGTGGGTACCGTTGAGAAGGACGGCGTTGTACAACGCATCGACGAAGTCGGCAGCTTCGGGCGTGGAGCCGGAGGTCACCTTCTTGATGGTCTCCACGCGGTGTTCCTTGTCGCCGGGGTTGATGCGTTCGGGACTGTAGCCCGCGAAGAAGTCGATATTGAGTTTCAACCCGCTGACACGCTCCACCACCGGGAGGCATTCCTCCTCGGTTACACCGGGATAGACGGTGCTTTCGTAGACCACGGTGTCGCCCCTGCCAATCACGCTTCCCACCACCTCGGAAGCACCGATGAGCGGACGGAGGTCGGGACGGTTGTTGTCGTCGACCGGCGTGGGCACGGCGACGATGTAGACGTTGCAATCCCTGATGTCGTCCAGCGACGAGGTGCAGCGGAGACCATGCCTGGCGATGGCCTCCTGCAGCAGGTCGTCCTCCACTTCGAGGGTATCGTCGTGTCCCTGCATGAGGGCTTCGACACGGCAGTCATTGATGTCGAACCCCACAGTGGGGAACTTGGTGGAGAAGAGACGAGCCAAGGGCAGCCCCACATAGCCAAGGCCGACGACACACATTCTTATATCCTTCAAATCTAACATATACTGGACGCTACGAATTCTATTTCTTCATCGGTCATATAGGGGTGCATGGGGAGCGAAAGCACGGTATGCGACAGCGCATCGGCCACCGGACACGGATGCTGGCCGAGGTGCGAGAAGGCCGTCTGGCGGCTCATGGTGCGGGGATAGTAGACCATGGATGGGATGCCTGCAGCCTTGAGGCGCGCCTGCATCTCGTCGCGCTTTTCCACCTGGATGGTGTATTGCGCCCAAGAGGAGACCACGCCGTCAGGTATCTTCGGCAACTGGACTTTGCCCTGCAGCAACTGGTTGTACTTCGCGGCCACACGGTTGACAGCCTGCAGTTCGCTGTCGAAATGGCGCAATTTGACCTGCAGCACAGCGGCCTGGAGGGTGTCGAGGCGCGAATTGAGTCCCAGGCGGACGTTGTCGTACTTGTCCCTTCCTTTGCCATGGACGCGGAGCGAGCGCAGCATGTCGGCAATGTAATCGTCGTCGGTGAAGAGTGCGCCGCCGTCGCCGTAGCATCCCAGCGGCTTGGCCGGGAAGAAGGAGGTGGTGCCGATGTGGCCAAAGGAGCATGCCCGCCTCCCGCCGATGCTGCCGCCGAAGCCCTGTGCGCCGTCCTCGATGAGAGGGACACGCTTCTTGTTGCAGAAATCTGCAAGCCTGTCATAGTCAGCCGGACGACCGAAGAGGTCGACAGCGATGACCGCGGCAGGAGCGTGACCCGCGGCGCACGTCTGCTGCCATTTGCGGTCGAGGTCGGTAACATCCATATTGTATGTGTCAGAGTCCACGTCGACAAAGACAGGCCGGATACCCAACGAGGCCACAGCCTCGGCAGTGGCGAAGAAAGTGAAGTCAGGCACAAAGACCGCATCGCCACTGCCCAACCCCAGGGCCATCAGAGCCAGGCGCAAGGCATCGGTGCCGTTGGCGCAGGAGATACAATGCTTCGCGCCCACATAGTCGGCCAACTGCTGTTCCAACTCGTCCACCTGCGGTCCCATGATATATGCGCCAGAGGCGACGACGTTGAGCATCGCCTCGTCCATCTCGGCTTTCATGGCCTCGTATTGTCTGTGTAGGTCTCGGAACTGCATGGCTTGTCTATTCTTCCACTTTCCCTATTATCTTTGCCGGCACTCCGGCCACTATTGCATAATCCGGCACGTCCTTGGTCACCACAGCGCCGGCTCCGACCAAAGCATGGCGGCCGATGGTGTGGCCGCAGACGATGGTAGCGTTGGCTCCAATGGAGGCTCCCTCTTTCACCAGTGTACGCTCATAGTGTCCATTGGCAGGACGATCCAGTCTGGGCATCAGCACATTGGTAAAGACGCAGCTGGGACCGAGGAAGACGTTGTCCTCAATCTCCACCCCCTCGTAGACCGACACATTGTTCTGTATACGGACACCGTTGCCAATCTTCACGTTGGGACCGACATTGACATTCTGCCCCAAGGAGCAGTTCTCTCCCAGGATGGCACCATGCTGCACATGGCAGAAATGCCACACCTTGGTGCCCTTGCCGAGCACCACGCCCTCGTCCACATAGGAACTCTCGTGTATGAACACATCGCCTACCATCCAAAGGGGTGCTTGGTGAGAGGATATTTGGCCATGGGGTGATAGTCGCCCTGCAGGCCAATGGGCTGTGCGTGGCGGATGTCGAAAACCGTCTGGATGCACTCGCGAGCTTCGGAAATACGGAAACCGCGACCTGCCAACACCTCCTCGTAGGAACGTGTGTGCAGGTCGGTGAAGCCTTGGCTGAATTCGAATTCCTCGCCGTCGACAGTGATGGTACGGTAGCTGCCTATATGTCCATTGGGCAGATGGTCCCCATTGATACTCAAGAAATAGCGGACACGAGCCTGACCCAACTCAAGGAAACCCGCCACGCGATCGTGGGTAGCCACATGGACAATGTTTTTCCGCACCGGACCGAAGACCCACTGCAGCATGTCGTAGAAGTGGACACCGATGTTGGTGGCCACGCCACCGCTCTTCAGCACCTGTCCCTTCCAGGAGGCATAGTACCAATAGCCGCGGGGCGTGATATAGGAGAGGTCGACATCGTAGACCTTGTCCTTCGGCCCTTCGGCAATCTTCTTGCGCAGGGCCTGCACCGAAGGGTGGAGACGGAGCTGGAAGATAGTATAGGCATTGTGCCCCGTCTCCCGCTCCACCTGCTCCAAAGCGTCGATGTTCCACGGACTGAGCACCACAGGCTTCTCACAAATGACGTCTGCACCAAGGCGGAGGCCATAGCGCGTGTGAGCATCGTGGAGATAGTTGGGCGAGCAGACGGAGAGATAGTCGATGTTGGTGCCTTGCGACTTGACAAGGTTGTTGTGGCGGTCGAAGAGTTCCTGTTCGGTGAAAAAGGAGGCACGGGGAAAATAGCTGTCGATGATGCCGACAGAGTCGTTCTTGTCGTAGGCGGAAATCAGCTCGTTGCCCGTTTCCTTGATGGCTCTCAGGTGGCGCGGAGCCACATATCCACCCACTCCTATGAGCGCAAAGTTCTTCATTTCGAGTCCTTAACCATGTTGTTGATGCACCTTGCAAGGCTGTCGGTCCAATAGGGGACCTCGCGCCGGAAGGTCTGTTTATATTTAGTTTTGTCGAGTACAGAATAGGCCGGGCGTTTTACAGGGCTGGGGAACTCGTCGCTGTGGCACGGCTGGATGTTGCATCCGTTGTGGCCGGACAGCAGGGCTATGGTTTTGGCAAAGTCGTACCAGCTACATACTCCTTCGTTGCTGAAATGATAGACCCCCTGGTGGTTCAGGAAAGAGCCTTCTTCGACAATGTCAAATATGGCCTTGGCCAGGTCGCCGGCGTAGGTGGGGGTACCCACCTGGTCGAAGACAACCTTGAGGTCGGGCTTGGAAGCGGTGAGGCTGAGCATGGTGAGAAGGAAGTTTTTTCCATACTCGCTGTAGAGCCATGCAGTGCGGAGGATGATGTGGCGGCATGTCTGTGCCTTGCGTTCACCCTCCATCTTGGTGCGTCCGTAGGCTCCAGTGGGGTTCTCCGGCTCGTCCTCCCGGCAGGGGGTGTTGTTCCGATTGTCCCCAAACACATAGTCTGTGGAGACATGGATGAGCGTTCCGTCCACAGCCTTCATCGCCTCTGCCAGATGCCCCACAGCCTCGGCATTGACGCCATAGGCCACACTCTCCTCGCTCTCCGCGCGGTCCACATTGGTATAGGCCGCACAATTCACCACCAAGTTTATGGAGTGTTGGTCCACAAAAGAGCGGACATCGTTGCGCGATGTGATGTCCAGTTCGGCCACATCGGTGAAAAACCACTGGTGTCGCGACCTGGGAGCCAGCAAGCGCATGTGGGTACCCAACTGTCCATTGGAGCCTGTGACCAGGATATTCATGCCGACTGGAATGGGGTTTGGAAGTTGTTGAAACACGGATGGTGACGGTCTTTCTCGGACAGGATGACATCCTCGGCAGGCACCTGCCAGTCGATGGCCAGCGTGGGGTCGTCCCATGCCAAAGCCCCTTCGGACTGCTGGTTGTAGTATTCGTCGCACTTATACTGGAATACGACCTCCTCGCTGAGGACAGAAAAACCATGAGCCATGCCCTTGGGAAGGAAAAGTTGGCGGTGGTTCTCGCCGCTGAGTTCTACGCTCACATGGCGGCCATAGGTGGGGGAACCAGCCCTGATGTCGACAGCCACGTCGAGCACCTTTCCACTGACGACCCTGACCAACTTGGACTGCGCATAGGGAGGCTTCTGGAAGTGCAGCCCGCGAATGACACCATAGCGCGACCTGGACTCGTTGTCCTGCACAAAATGGATGTCCATTCCCGTCTCGGCTGCAAAATCCCTGAGGGAGAAACTCTCAAAAAAATAGCCCCTTGCATCGCCGAAGATGCGAGGCTCGACAATCAGCACTCCCGGTATCTCTGTCTCAACCACGTTCATTCTCAATCATTTTCAAAAGATACTGTCCATACTGGTTCTTTTCCATAGGCTTGGCCACACGGCGCACATCGTCGGGGCTGAGCCAGCCCTGCTCATAGCCGATGCTTTCGAGACAGGCCACCTTGAGGCCTTGACGCTTCTCAATGACCTCGATAAATGTGGAGGCTTCGGCAAGGGAGTCGTGAGTGCCGGTGTCAAGCCATGCGAAGCCGCGTCCCATGAGCTGCACGTTGAGTTCGCCGTCCTTCAGGAACTCCTGATTGACAGAGGTTATCTCCAACTCGCCACGGGCACTGGGCTTGATGGTTTTGGCCACCTTGACAACCTTGTTCGGGTAGAAGTATAGACCCACCACGGCATAGTTGGACTTGGGCTGTTTGGGCTTCTCCTCGATGGAGAGTACCTTGCCGTTGGCGTCGAACTCGGCAACGCCATAGCGCTCGGGGTCGGCCACCCAGTATCCGAAGACCGTGGCCTTGGCTTCCTGCTCGGCAGAAGCCACTGCCTTGTGCAACATGTTCCGGAGGCCGTTGCCATGGAAGATATTGTCGCCCAAAACCAGACACTCCGCGTCGTCGCCGATGAACTCCTCGCCGATGATGAACGCCTGCGCCAGGCCATCGGGAGAAGGCTGCTCGGCGTATGAAAAACGGACACCGAAATCGCTGCCGTCGCCAAGCAAACGCTGAAAACCCGGCAGGTCGTGAGGAGTGGATATAATCAGTATGTCGCGGATGCCGGCCAGCATGAGCACCGAGATGGGGTAGTACACCATCGGCTTGTCGTAGATGGGGAGGAGTTGCTTGCTGACGCCTTTTGTGATAGGATAAAGGCGGGTGCCGGAGCCTCCCGCCAAAACAATGCCTTTCATTTAGTATTCTCTTTTTGTTTACTGTTTGTCCTTTGAAGCATCGCTTTCTTCGCCGTAGCCGTAGCCATAACCGTAGCCATAGCCATAACCGTAGCCATAACCGTAGCCGTAGCCATAGCCGTAACCGTAACCATAACCGCCGTAGCGCTTCTTGATGAGCGGCACGTCGGTGAGAACCACTGCCATGTTTTTGAAACGTCCCTTGTCGGCCATTTCCTGGATGAAAGGCAGCGAACTCTTGTTGAGGTAGCCCACACGCATGATATAGGCAGTGAGGTCGGCCACACGGTTGATCACCGACGAGTCGGCCACAATCTGGGCAGGCGTGGAGTCAAAGATGATGTAGTCGTAGTTCTTGCGCAGATAGGCCACCAGGCGGTCGAGTTTCTCACCCATCAGCAGCTGTGTCGCGTTGGGCGGGGTCTTCTCGCAGACCACATAGTCGAGGTGGTCGGAGGTCTCGGAGTGCATAATGTATTTCTCGAAGTTGTCGTCCTGGTCGAGCAGATAATGGATGAGACCCACACGGTTGTGGCGATCGATGGTCTTCGAGAGGCTGCGCTTGCGGAGGTCGAAGTCGATCAGGATGGTGCGCTTTCCGACATACGCCAACGAGAGCGCGAGGTTCAGGGCAGTGTACGACTTGCCCTCGCCAGGCACCGTGGACACCGTCTGAATCACCTTCTGATTATCCTTGACATCGAGGAAGAAGGGGATGTTGGAATGCAACAGACGGAATGCCTCGGTGACGACGTCGGTGCCGTTGGCCGTGACGATGATCTCGTCGTTGATGCGGGCCGCCGGTTTCTGGGGTATCTCGCCCAGGATGGGCAGCGTGGTGTTGCGTTCCACATCGACCTTGGAGCGGAGCTTGGTGTCGAAGAAGCTGATGGCGAACATGACCGCAGCGGGCAACGCCAAACCAATCACCAAAGCCACTAAAGCGAACATCATCAGACGGGGACCGGTGAGATTGACAATGGCAGGCTCCACAACCTTGGCGTTGGAGACCGTGACGGCAAGGTTCATGGCCGTCTCCTCACGCTTGCTCAAGAGGTAGAGGTAGAGCTCCTCCTTGATTTTCTGCTGACGGGTCACCTCGGTGACAGCCTTGGTCTGCGTGGGCATGGCGGCTATCTGGCCACGGGCCCTGGCCTCTTGGTTGCGGGCGTCCTGCAGGCGTACGCGCGTAGCATTAATAAGGTTGCCGATGGAGGAGTTGATGGCGCTCAATTCATCGTCCATCTGGCGTCTCAAGCGCTGGAGGTCGGGATTGTTGGCACCTGCGGTGGTCTTCATCCTCTTATACGAACCCACGAGATTGTTGTACGAAGCGATCATACCCTGTATGCCCACATCGCTGATGCCCACGTTGGCGGGGATTAGCTCTTCTTTGTTGACGGGATCGGAGACATAGTTCTTGATGTAGCTGATGAGGGTCATCTCTGTCTCCAGACGGACCACCTCGTCCGTGTAGCGCTGCCCGGCCTGCAAGAGCTGGCTGGCGGCGCCCTGCAGTTCGGGCAACTGCGAACCTTTCTTGATGTTGGCCACCTGGTCGTCGACCTCATTCAACTCGCCGGATATCAGAGCGATACGCTCGGAGATAAAGCCTTCCGTCTTCTGGGCCACCTTGTTTTTGTCTTCGAGGGCATCGTCGTTGTACACCGCAATGAGGGTGTCCACAATCTGCTGCGCACGGTCTCTGTTCTTGTCGTTATAGGTGATAGATATGATGGAGGCCATCTTGTCGACACGGCTGATGGTGAGCGACTTCAGCATTGTTCTGGCCAGTTTGAGCGAGGGTGTGACGCCCATGTTGTACTTCACTCCCTCGCAGCCCGCGCTGTAGAAGGAGGTCTTCTCGATGGTGAACGACACGGTGTCGTCGATGACCACCGGCTGACTGTAGTAAGCCTCGTCCGTCACCACAACATCATACTTGCTCGCCCTGTACTCATACTTGTTGTTGGGCAGCGGCTTCACCCTGATGCTCATTTCCAAGTCGCGTTCCTTGTCCGCCGAGTCGTGTATGGCCAGCGACAGCGGGGCATCGTTGAAGTACGCCACCTTCTTGAACATGTCGTTGCGGGTGCAATAATTGTCCAGCCCCAGACGATTCACAACCTGGCTCATCAGCCACGACGACTTGAGCATGTAAATCTCGTTCTCCAACGAGAGATTCGTGTTGTCCATGCCCAGGTTGCTGAGGATGGCGTCCATATTTCGGGTCTGGTACCTGACGCTGTTGCCGTTGTCGCGCACCAGGATGGTGCCCGACGCCGTGTATTTCTTGGGCTGCGCCTTGTAGGCAACAGCCGCCACAATCATGCACACCACAACCGAGATGACAAACCACCACCAGTTGTTGAGGACCATGAAGACAATGTCGCGTACCGACAGGGTCTTTTCGTTTTCAGTCTCAGCGTTGGAAACGTTTTGAGCCTGACTGTTGTTAATTCTTTCCATCGTTCTCTTGTCAAATTGATTTTACAACAATTACAACCTCTTGGACAGTAGGTAGTAGTAGAACACCGAGGCGGCCACCGACACAATCGACACGGCACTGGAGATATAGCTCAAGACAATCGGATCCCTGTCGGAGGTGCGTTTCTTCTTCATGTTGGGTTCCACATAGACCACGTCGTTCTGGTGAAGGTAGTAGTAGGGGGACTCGAAGACCTCCTGCGATGTGAGGTCGAGTTCGCCCACCACACGGGTGCCGTTCTCCTCGCGCACCACGGTCACATTGTGCCTCTGGCCGAAGATCGTCAGGTCGCCCACCATGCTCAACGCCTCGAAGATGGTGAGACGCTCGCCCGTGGCGACAATCTGGCCCGGACGGCTCACCTCGCCGAGGACACTTACCTTGAAATTCATGAGCTTCACCGTCACCGTGGCGTCAAGGATATGCCCCTCGCTGACGAGACGCTGTTCAATCTCGGTGGCCAGCTGGGCGTGCGTCTTGCCCACCACATGGATACGGCCAAGCACGGGGAAGATGATGTCGCCGTCGTTGTTCACCAGGTAGCCGCTCACGGCATTGTTGCCCGGGTTCATCACGACACCGCCGTCGACAGCAATCTTGTTCGTCTCCTGGTTGAAACGGACCGTAGCCTCCGGCGCACGACTCTCCACATAGATGTAGAGCAGGTCGTTGGTCTGGATGCCCTTCGAGAAGGAACCCGACTGCTTGGTCTCCACGTCGCGGGGTGCATCCTTGAAGTAAGCCAACTCTTGCTGTTCACGGCACGAGGCGAGCAAAAGCATCCCGAACGCCATGACCAAAACAGGAACTTTACTGTATTTTTGTTTCATATATATGATAATTTCACTACGTTAACATCTATGAACCAGACTTCTACAGAAAAACCGCACAAGACAGCCCGAATGCAAATATACAAAAATATTTGTTTCCGGCGAAAAATATTTGTCCGTCGGGCAACGCATGTGCGTCAGGACAGGCGTCGGAAGCACACCTGCTCCCCATCCCGCCGCCCTCGAAGAATCGTCCACACAGCCACCGCCAATCCTTGGCGTCAAAGGCCACGGACTTTGCTAACAAACGTTAAAAAAGCCTCGTCTTCACCCTGCCGACACCCTATCATGTCCTACTGTGGTAGGAGTTGGTAAGGAGATGGTAGGTGTTTGGCAAGGTTTTCGTAGGGCATTGGTGGCGTGCGGAGGGAGGGGGAGGGTTCGGAGTGCCTGTCCCGGCCCGGAAGGGTTCTCCCGGACGAGGGAATGCCTGTTGAGAAATAGTTTTTGCCGCTATGTTTTTTTTTTGTATCTTTGCAATCGAAATATGCCATTCATCTCGGAAATACTCCGCCACAAGAGCCTCTCTATCGTGGGGCTGGAGAAAAATACGGGCAAGACCGTATGCCTCAACTATATCCTACATAGAATGAACCAGATAGGGAAACATGTAGGGGTCACTTCTATCGGTGTCGACGGTGAGCAGGTGGACAGCGTTTTCGCCACTGCCAAACCCGAAATCACGCTCTTCCGCGGCACCCATTTCATCACCTCCGAAAAACACTACCTCATGCGCCAGGCGGTGTCGAAGCTTGTGGCTGTGGACAGCCAGCGCACCTCCCTGGGGCCCTTGGTGACCGCCGAGGTGCTGATCCAAGGCAAGGCGCTGCTCTCCGGCGCGGCCACCACCGGCGCGCTGAAAAGGCAGATTGAATTCCTTGGTTCCATGGGTGTTGACATCGCCATAGTCGACGGTGCGTTGTCGCGTCTGAGCCTGGCGTCGCCCACGGTGACCGACGCCATGATTCTCGCCACCGGCGCCGCCGTGTCCGCCAATGTCAAACAGCTCATCGCCAAGACACGCCACCTCTACAACCTCATCATGCTCGACGAGGTGGACGAGACACTGCAAAGAAAACTGAACATCATAGAATCAGGCATTTGGGCGCTCGACAGCGAGGGGGAGATCCACGACCTCGGCATCACCTCGGTTTTCCTCATCGACCGCTCCGAGCAGGACATCCTACGCTTCGGCACCACGCTCTTCGCCGCCGGAGCCGTGAGCGACCGCCTGCTGAAAATCCTGGCAGCGAAAGGCAGCGGCATCACCTTGATAGCAAGAGACTTCACCAAGCTCTTCGTCACCCAGGAAGTCTACGCCGACTTCACACGGCGCGGCAACCGCCTGATGGTGCTGCAGCGTTCCAAACTCATCGCCATCACGCTCAACCCCACCTCGCCGCAGGGCTTTCTGCTTGACTCCAAGAGCACTTGCGACGCCCTGAGCGAAGCGTTGCATACTCCTGTCTACGATGTTAAAATGATTGGACAATGAAAATCAAAGACCTCATAAAAAACGACGCAGGATTTCAATATATCATTGACAGCATGGACCTTATGTCGGCAGCAGGGCGCAACGCCATGCTGAACGGCACATTCTGCTCCGACGGTGCCACGTTGGAGGCCGAATGGGACCGTCTGGACGAGGCCATCCGCGCCACCAACGACATCCCCAACCGCCGCTACTACATCGACTTGCGCCACTGCCTGATGTGTCTCCACGACCTCGGAGGGACGTTCTCCTCGCTGGCCAACCACATGCCGCTCAACGAGGTGGAACTTTTCGAAATCAAGAGCCTCTGTGCGCTCTCACGGTCAGCCTCTTCGGCCATCGAAGGGCTGGGCCTCTCCCCCACCCTGCCCCTGCCAGACTGCAGCCAGCCCTTCGCCATCCTCGACCCCGACCGCACGGGCATAGCAAACTTCTACATCTATGACAGTTACGACCCTGAACTGCCGGCCTTGAGGCGGAAGTTGAACGCCCTGCAGACCAGCGGCGGCGACCCCGTGCGCATCAGCGAGCTGCTGGCCCGGCAGAACGAAATCCAGAACAGCGTCTGCATACGCCTTTCCGACGAGTTGCGTCCATGGACGGACACTCTCGTAAAGACCATGGAACAAATGGCTTACGCCGACTTTCTGCTGGCGCGTGCCGAGCTGGCCATACGCTGGAACCTCGTGCGCCCCGCTCTCGGAAGCGCCACCTCCTATCGCGCACTTTTCAACCCCCGCGTCAGGCAGCGCAACGAGGAGCTGCACCTGCGCTACCAGCCTGTCGACATCGCGCTGAACGACGGCGTGTGCCTCATCACGGGTGCCAACATGGCGGGGAAGACAGTGCTCCTCAAGAGCATCGGTACCGCCCAGATGATGGCCCAATGCGGCATGTATGTGCCTGCCGAGGAAGCCACGGTGAGGCTGGTGGAGGGCGTGGCCACCTCCATCGGCGACGACCAGGACGAGATGAACGGTCTCTCCTCCTATGCCTCTGAAATCATCAAAATCAGCCACATACTGGAAGCCTGCCGCAACAGCAACCTGCTGGTACTCATCGACGAACCTGCCCGCACCACCAATCCCGTCGAGGGGAAGGCCCTGGTGCAGGCCATCATCAAGATTCTCGAACACCAACCCTCCATCACCCTCATCACCACCCACTACGGCCAGCTCGGCACCGCCTGCCGCCGTCTGCGTGTGAAAGGTTTTGTGGAGGACATGGAGAACATACCGCTCACCCCACAGAGCATCAACCGCTTCATCGACTATTCCCTCACCGAGGACCAGAGCGACAACGTGCCGCACGAGGCGCTGCGTATCGCCTCCATCCTGCAGTGCGACACCGAAATGATAGCCCTTGCGCAAGAGAGCTTGAAATAATTGTTAACCTAATAAAAAAACAAAACATTATGAGTACCACATTCATCATCATTATCGTAGCGGTCATCGTGCTGCTGTTCGTCGTCACCATCAGCTATATCAAGGCACCGCCTTCGGTGGCCTACATCGTCTCCGGCCTCAACCGCAAGCCGCGCATCTACATCGGAAAAGGCGGTCTCCGGGTGCCGATGCTGGAGCGACTGGACAAGGTGTTTCTCGGCCAGGTGACGGCCGACATCAAGACCAGCCGCTCGGTACCCACCAACGACTTCATCAACGTCAACGTCGATGCCGTGGCCAAGATCCAGGTCATCCCCGACATCGACGGTGTGCGTCTGGCCGCCAAGAACTTCCTGAACATGAGCGGTGTCGACATCTCCAAGCAGGTGCAGGACTCGCTGGAGGGCAATATGCGCGAGGTCATCGGCTCGCTGACGCTGCGCGACATCAACATCAACCGCGACAAGTTCTCCGACGAGATCATGAACAAGGCCCAGAAGGACATGCAGGCCCTCGGACTGCGCATCATCTCGTGCAACATCCAGAACGTCACCGACGAGAAGAACCTCATCGAGGACCTCGGCGCCGACAACACATGGACCATCCGCAAGCAGGCCAAAATCAACAAGGCCAACGCCGAGCGCGACATTGCCATGGCCGAGGCGCAGGCGCAGAAGGAGGCCAACGACGCCCAGGTGGACAGCCAGACCCAGATAGCCATCCGCCAGAACGAGCTGGCCGTGAAGCGCAGCGAGCTGACCATCATCGAGCAGACCAAGAAGGCCGACGCCGACGCCGCCTACGAAATCCAGCGACAGGAACAGCAGAAGACCATCAATACCAAGACCGTCGATGCACAGATCGAGCAGACCAAGCGCGAGCAGGTACTCACCGCCGAGCGCGTGAAAATCCGCGAGAACGAGCTCACCGCCGAAGTGATGAAGAAGTCAGACGCCGACAAATACAAGATTGAACTCCAGGCCGCTGCCGACCTCGAGCAGAGCAAGCGCGAGGCCGAAGCCCAGGCCTACCGCGCCGAGCAGGAGGCCCGCGCCCAAATCGCCCTGGCCGAGGCCAAGAAGCAGGCCATGGTGCTCGAGGCCGAGGGTATCAAAGCCAACGGCGAAGCCGAGGCCTACAAGATACAGAAGGCCGGCGAAGCCGAGGCTATCGCCATCGAGAAGAAGGGATTGGCCGAAGCCGAGGCCATGCAGAAGAAGGCCGAAGCATACGAGCGCTATGGCCAGGCTGCCATCCTCGACATGATGGTGAAAATCATCCCCGAAGTGGCTCAGCATGTCTCCGAACCCATCTCCGCCATAAAGAACATGAACGTCTACGGCACCTCCGGAGCCGACGCCGCCGGCATCAGCGGAGCCGTACCCACGGTCATCAAGCAGAGCTTCGACGTCATCGAGAGCGCCACAGGTGTCAACATGACCGACATTGTCCGCGCCAACACCCTCGAGGCCAAAGTGACGCGCAACGTCAACCTCGACACCGACAACAAGGTCGACATCAAGAAGTAGTTTCTGCACAGCAACGACAGACAAAGAAGATACGGATGGCGGCTATTCCGCTATCCGTATTTTTGTTGACGCCGTGTTGGCACGGTATTCGGGGGCATAGACGCTGCGCAGGATGCCGATGCCGTTGGCGAAGACGCCTGCGTGGCGCACCCACAGGTCGTATTCCACATAGTATTGCCCCTCTTCGAGGAGGTCGATATAGCAGTCCATGCGGTCGTCGCGGATGTCCACATAGTAGCGCAGGCCGTCGTTCCAGTGCCATCCGCTGGCGGTGTTCACCGGCTCGAAGGCTGCGGCGCGCTGGTCGCTGAGCACCATGTGTTCCATGTCGCGGCCGCAACGGATGTCTATGTGTACACGTATGCGGTCGCCCACATGCAGCGCATCACCGGGGCCTACCAGGCGGATGCTGCCATCGCTTTCCACGCGGCTCAGCGTCTTGCGCAGACCGATGCCGGTGCCGTCGTAGCGGATACTGTCCACAGGCTCCTCACGGCTGCAGAACACGGCTCCCCAGGCAGGATAGGGGGTGGCGTTGGTGAGTTGGAGGTCGAGGGTCGGAGCCTGGGCATTCCCGGAGGCTTCTATCTGCAGCTCTGTGGTTTGCATCTCGTCGAAGGGTGTGCCGTTCACGGTGAGGAGAGCCCCACCCAGCGTCCGCAGGCTGTCCGCGGGCTGGCGCAGCAACGCTCTGACAGCGGCAGCCGTGGCCATGTCGGTCTTCCACGAGGTGCCCTGCTTGGCGGAGAGAATCCACTGCTGTATGCGATACACCGACTCCCAGTCGTGCAGCACGTCGGCGAAGACATCCACCATCAGCGCCGCCGTCTCGACAGGACGCTGGCGGCAGTCATAGCCACTGGTGTTCCCTACCCAATACATACCCAGCTTCTCATCGACATGGGCCGACCCTTTGATGCGCCGGGCCAGGGTCTCTGCATCCACGGTGTCGCCCATGCGCAGCATGAGCATCGCCAGTTGCCCCTGCTCCATCAGGGGCTGGTCAAATGCCGCCCTTTTCTTGCAGAATCCGTAGTACCAATCGTAGGCCCGGCGGGTAACGCTGTCGCACTTGTCGAGGGGGAACATGTCGAGATAGAAGCTGCGGGCATAGAGCATCGAGAGGTGCGAGTGGGTTGTGAAGCCGAGCGACGAGGAGTGGAAATCGACATCGGAGTAATCCTGCTTCACGGCGTTGTCTATCGACGACACCGCCTTGCTGATGCTGCTTCTCTGACTGGCGAACCCTTTTGTCGACGATACGGCGGCCAGCCGCTCCAGAACCTGCGCGGTGATGTAGCGGCTGGAATTCTTGCCTCCCGGCATCCAGCTCCATCCGCCCTCCCAGGTCTGGGCATTCATCAGCTCGTCCAGGTCGTTGCGCACATGGCTTGCCAAGCGCTTGCGCTCCATGCCTGTGAGCGGCGAGAGGGTCGACATGAGGTGGTTGACGTAGATGCTGTTGGCTCTATAGAGATTGCCAGGCATACGGTGGCGATTGAAGTGGGGCAGTGCCTCTATGGCATAGGTCAGCGGGTTGGCGTTGAACGCGATGGCCACCGAGTCGCCCACCGCCACGGGAAGGCGGAGCGCGGCGTGGCGCGGCTCGGATGACGTGGTGCCTGAGATGTAGAGCAGGTGGCTCTGCGTGACCCGCTCGCGGTTCGGCAGCACCGGTAGCAAGCCCTGCTCGCCGTCGCTGTGGTGGCCATGCGTGGAGGCGAGGTTGCGGGCCGTCAGCGTGTATCCGGCCTTGCGCCAGTCGCTACCCACAGCCACGCGGAAAGCGACCACAGCGCTGCTGCGGGCGCCAACCGGTGTCTCCTTCTGCATCCTTGTCCCCTCGACATCCAAAGCCACCGCCACATGCATGGCGCTGTCGGTGAGGTTGGCGACCTTGGCGCGGATTTCCGTCGTGTCGCCCTGGCGCAGGAAGCGAGGCAACAGGGGCTGCACCATCAGCACCTTTTGCGTCTGGAGTGTGCGTTCAAGCCAGCCCACCTTGAAGCCATCGGTCCAAGCGATGGCATGCAGGGTCCACTGTGTGAGGGCGTCGGGTGCAACGAAGGTCACCTCTGAAATCCCTTCCTTGTCGCTGCGCAGCGCAGGCTCGAACAGAGCCAGCGTCGACATGTTCGTGCGCAGGTTCGGAACGCTTTCTGCCATGCTGCCATCGAACGACAACATGGCCTGCACCTCGGCGATGGCTTCTTTGGGTACATGTCCTCCCTTGCGCTTTCGTGTGTTCGCCGTCATGCCGTTGTTCGACACATCTTCCTCTGCCACAAGGCCTCCCACAATCTCAACACACTCCAGCTGGGCACCCGCGCTCGACAAATCAATGTTCAATCGCAGCCTGCTGTTGCGACCCACAACCACGCGCATCGACGAACGGTTGTAGCCCACGCAGGAAACCTCAACTTCATACTCGCCCTCGGGCAGATATGCTGTCTGGAAGTAGCCGTCAAAATCCGTAATCGCCCTATCCACCTGTTTGCCATTCTTTTTCACGACGACATTCACAAAGGGCAGACCCTCCCGGGTCTTTTTGTCGACGATGGTGCCGAAAATCGTGGTGTGATAGAGTCGGCGATACAACTGTTTGGAATACTGCGACGCATCGGGCAGCGGCACTCCGAGCAGCGGCAAGGGAACATCCTTCTGTAGGAGCTGACGGTCGGCATTTTCCCACTTCATACTCCGCCGTTCCGACCATTGCGAAACCCATACCGACGTTCCCATCATGCCGACGCGACTGTTCCACGGCCATAGTCCATACTGGTGAGGGTAGAACTCGTCAAGCGAGCGGTCGTAGACCGAAAGACAGAGGTTGGCCTCCACTCCACGACCCGCCCGTCCGTCCGAGGTGTCGCCTTCGGCAACGTGCAGGTGCCACTGCTCGCGCTCTCCGGGCTGAAGGCGGTCGCGGAAAGTCTCGATACCGACAGCCAGGTTGCGGTCGGTGCGGCGCACCGTCACCAGGTATCTCGCCTCGAAGGGACGACCGTCGCGCATGGCCGCCAGCGTCACCACGAAGCCGTCCTCCATTCCTTTCGCCACGGGGATGGCCAGCATCGAAGGCCGTCTGCTGTCCAGCACCATCATGCCGCGACGATAGACCTTGGCTGCATAACTCACACAGTAGTAGACAGGCTGCTGCCCGTAGGGGCTGCCCATCTCGATGCGCACGGTGTCGCCGATGCCCACATAGAGGGTCTCCCAATGCTCGCGCCGCGACGGTGAACTGCGGTGCCACACAATGTCGTTGCCCGTCACCCGCCCACCACGGGCCACATGGTTCACCACCGTTTCGTACACAGTGCCGTCGGGGCAGGTGAAACGCACACGGTAGACACCCGATGGCAGGTCCTCCACCTCCAGCCGCCGCTCGGCGGTGGTCTGGTCCAAGCGCTTGGCCTCCACGGGCCACAACTTCGGCAAAGCCTCCTCGGGGGTGTAGGCCAGATGGGGGAAGCGCTGACGGAACTCGTCGCGCGAACCCACCCACTGCGCATCGGGGTTCTGTTCCATCAGGGGGTCGAGGAATCGCAGTGTGTCGGGCTGTCGCAGCTGGAACAGCTCCACGCGCACCGCGCCTGCCAGGGGCTGGTGGTCGAAGTTGTTGTAGGCGAAGGCGAGGTGGCCAAGGTCGTTGCCCACCAGCTCGCAGTAGCCGTCGGCATCGCTCACGTGGAAGGCCATCCGCTGCTCGTGCAGCTCCCCGTCGGCATCCATCACGCGCACGTATGCAACATATATCATTGTGCCGCTATCGGCTTCGGGAGAGAAGGTGAACTGGAACAGGCCGTCGTCGCCCACCTCCAGGCTGTCGTTGTAGGGGAACTCTTCGGCCACACTGTTGAACTGTCGCGGCGAGACCATGCGCTCGCGCGACACCTCCCATTTCACCTTCGCCCCGGTCATAGGGGCGCCGCTGAAACTTGTGGCGGCGCCATAGACGGTGATAGGCTTCCCGAAACGCCTCACACCCGCCGTGCTGTCGGCGACGCCGGACGGCGTAGTGGAGAGACTCACCGTGAAATGCGGCGGCTTGTAGGCCTCCACCTTTATGTCTCTATATCCCGTATAACCCTCGCGCAAGCCTCTGTCGGGTTCGGATAGTTCCAGCCTGTAGTTTCCGTTCGTCCCGTCGAGCGGAATGACGAACTCGCCCCAGCAGCGGCCATGACGGTCGGTGACAAGCCACAAGGTGTCCTCCGTGTCGCCATAGCGCGGACCGAAGGTGGCCGCAACCTTCACGCCCGTCGCAGGCCGTGGCTTCACCTGCCACATCGCGCCGCGCACTTTCTTTTTGTAGGCCACGGCGCTGAAACGCACCGTGTCGCCCAGGCGGTAGATGGGGCGGTCGACCATCACAATGTCGATGAACTTTCCTCCCCCCGATGAAGGCCAATATCGCGTCCACGCCGGAATCACGAGGCCGTCGGCCGCAAGGCCGCGTACATCCATAACGGCGTATCGTGACGAGGAGACGGGGAAGTGGAAGTACCCCTCGCGGTCGGTACGGCAATGGCGTCGGTAATCCTTTCCCGTGATGGCACCCTGCATGAGCAGCGACACTTTGTGACCCGCCAGGGGCTGGCCCGAAGCGCGGTCCACCAGGTGGCCCGCCGAGCGTTCTACCCCTGTGAGTTTCCCCGCTGCGGCGGAATAGCTATAGGAGATGATGGCGGCATCGGTCGACTGGAAGCGGTCGTAGCACATCAGGCTGTCTGCCATCGCCACCAGAAAGTAGCCACCCTGCGGCATCGGGGGCAGCGCCACCAGGAAGCTGTGCCACTCATGGTCGCCCGGGTCGGGCAGTGCCTGGCGCCATTCCGCCACCGCAGGACAGCGCACCAGCGTGTCCGCCAGCCGCCGTGTGTCGGACACACTGCCATCTGCCACCAGCCGGAAGTCCACCCACCTCACATTGCGCCCCCGCACCACAGCCAGACGGCTGCGATGCGTGGATTCGGTGCTGTGGTAGTTGACCTCCAATTCAGGGCGGCAGATATACTCCCGCATCGAACGGCACAGGCTGGCGCCATAGGTGCCGGGGTAGGCCTGCTCCGCTGCCAGGCATATCCGCTCCGCCACCGCCATCGGGTGGTAGACGGCACGCCGATAGGCCAGCCAGGCCCGCAGGTCGGCAGAGGTCCGGAGACCGGCGTAGTGATCCTCCAGGCGGTCGAGGGCGTGGGCAAGGATGGTGCTGTCGCCACCATAGCGGCAGCAATCATATCGTTTCAGGTCGAGCCAAAGGCCTACGTCTGCCGACCCGTCGGCCCAAACCTGCGCCACACGCCGGTGCATCTTCAGCACGATGGGCAGTGTGCTGTCGATGTCGGCGCTGCGGCAATAGTCGGCAAACGGCAGCAGCACCGTCTCGCGCTGTCCGGGGCTGAGTAGCTCGCGGAGGTCGACATTTTCCAAAATACTGGTTTTTAGCAGCGTCTGTACCAACATGGAGAGCAGCGAGGTGTCCGTCACGGCTGTCCCCTCGGCGTCAGTCAGCATCCAGCGGTAGCGGTGTGTACCGGTGGCGCGCAGCGCGTCGGCGTAGGCCAGCACACTGTCGGCACAGGCCATGAGGGTGTCCTCCATGCGGCTGCAATGCCACAGCCGATAGGACAGCGCCGGGTCGTCGGACGGGGTGTTGCGGCGATAGCGGTAGTGGTCGCTGTCGAACACCGACAGATAGGTGCTGTAGAGGAAGGCATAAGCCACCGCACGATCCACACCCTGCATACGGCGGACCTCCTGCCCGTAGCGCGCCAACGCCGAGTCGGCGGGCTCCTTGCTGTAGGCATAGTCGAGGGCCGTCAGGCGGAAAGCCGCCGCCAGCTCTGCGCTGCCACCCGACTGCCGCGCCAGGCGATATTGTTCCTGTGCCAGCGGATAGGCCGTGGCATAGTCCCTGGCACCAATCAGGCTGTCGACACGGTCCAAACCCCTCGTTTCCTGCCCCCTGGCCGCGAATGCCATCAAAGTGGCGACGGCCATGACGATGAATCCTCTGTGTTTCATGGCGAACATCGTTTTGTCTCGTTTTTCTTCACCCCTATTATAACCGCCCAAAATCCATTTCACTACAACGCAAATGAAATTTAACATTTTTTTCATACCCCGCCAGCGGGCGAAATCCGATGCAAAAATACGAAAAAAAATAGAACGACCGAAAATAAAGCGGCAGACCTTCTTCGGTCTGCCGACTTTCCCTGGCGGAAAGGAAGGGATTCGAACCCTTGAAGCGCTTTTAACGCTTACTCGCTTTCAAGGCGGGCCTCTTCAACCACTCGAGCACCTTTCCGTGGGTTGACTGTTGAGCATTGGAAGACGAACTTTCTCCGCTCAAAATCGGCTTCAAAATTACAACTTTTTTTTGATATGACAAAAAAAATGTAACTTTGCAAAAAGATTTTGCAAAAAGACAACGTTTAAAATATTTAATAATGAAAAAGTTACCTATTATTGCTATGGCTGTGACAATGTTTGCCGCCGTGGGTTGCCAGAACAAAAAAGCGGTCACCGACTGCCCTGCCGACCCCGAAATTCAACAGAAAGTGGACGAGTATGCCGAGTTCAAACTCACGTCCGACCTCATCCAGAACCTCAGCGCCAACGAGAAAGAGCTTGTCAAGCTCTTCATCGAGATTGGCCAGGTGATGGACGACATCTACTGGGACGAGTACTTCGGCTATGCCAACCGCGAAGCCCTCGACACACTCTGCGACCCCGCCATGCGCGCCTTCGCCCGCATCCAGTACGGCGCCTGGGACCGCCTCGACAGCGAGCGCCCCTTCCTGCCCGGCTTCGGCGAGCGCCCTGCCGGCTGCAACTTCTACCCGCAGGACATGACCGCCGAGGAGTTCGCCGCCCTCGACGACCCCCTGAAGGACAGCCAGTATAGCGTCATCCGCCGCGACGAGAACGGCAAACTCTACGCCCTCCCCTACCACGAGGCCTACAAAGAGGAACTCGCCAAAGTCGACGCCCTGCTGGAGAAAGCCATCGCCCTGGCCGAAAACCCCGGTCTGAAGAAATATCTCGAAGCCCGCCGCGAGGCCTTCAAAACCGACGACTACTTCGAGAGCGACATGGTGTGGATGGACATGAAAGACAGCAAGCTCGACTTCGTCGTCGGTCCCATCGAGAACTACGACGACGGCATCAACGGCCTCAAGTGCAGCCACGAAGCCTTCGTCCTCGTCAAAGACGAGCAGTGGAGCAACGACCTCTCCAAGTTCGCCGCCATGCTCCCCGAGATGCAGAAACTCCTCCCCTGCGACCCCAAATATAAGAAAGAAGTCCCCGGCACCGACTGCGACATCAATGTCTACGACGTGGTCTACTACGCCGGCGACTGCAACGCGGGTTCCAATACCATCGCCATCAACCTGCCCAACGACGAGCGTGTGCAGCTGGCCAAAGGCTCCCGCCGCCTCCAGCTCAAGAACGCCATGCGTGCCAAATTCGACAACATCATGGTGCCCATCGCCAACCTCATCCTCTGCCCCGAACAGGTGGACAGCGTGACCTTCAACGCCTTCTTCGGCAACACCTGCTACCACGAGGTGGCCCACGGCCTGGGCATCAAGAACACCGTCACCAGCGGCATCCCCTGCCGCCAAGCCCTCGGTGCCGAATACAGCGCCTGGGAGGAGGCCAAGGCCGACGTCTGCGGCCTCTTCCTCACCGAGCAGCTCATCGAGCGCGGCGAAATCACCAACACCACCGTCGCCCAAAACTATATCACCTTCATCGCCGGCCTGCTGCGCAGTGTCCGCTTCGGCGCCACCGAGGCCCATGGACGCGCCAACATCATGTGCTACAACTACTTCCAGGAGCACGGCGCCTTCAGCCGCAACGCCGACGGCAAGTATGTCATCGACGTGGACAAAGCCCGCGAGGCCGCCCGCGGCTGGGCCGCCATCATCATCGCCATGGAAGGCGAAGGCGACATGGCCGCCGCCAAAGCCTACAGCGCCAAGAACGGCAAAATCAGCGCCGCCCTCCAGCAGGACCTCGACAACATCCGCGACGCCAACATCCCGCGCGACATCGTCTACAAACAGGGTGCCGAGGTGCTGGGCCTCTAAAGCCCCCAAAAAAGTCGCTGGACAGAAAAAGCGTAACATTTTCACCACACGTAGCGAGGTGGATTTCTTAAAAAGAAGTCCACCTCGCTATTTTCCAACGGTTTGCAACCCTCACCACCGCCCTGCCAACTGCCTGCCATCGCCCTACCAACACCCTATCAAGTCCTACCGAGGTAGGAGTTGGGTAGGAGTTGGTAGGGTGTTGATAAGGCCATGATAGGGGAATGCCGGAGAGAGTGTCCCTTTTTGGTGACAGCCGCTTTCCAGCCTGCAAGGGACATTTTTTACAATTATTTATTTTGTAATCAGAAAAATTTCGTAACTTTGCAGAAGACTTCTCCAGGTGGCAACACATGCTACCCTTTGGAAGTCACGCGGTTGCGGCAACGCCCTTGGATAGGGGCGTCCGTGGATTTCGGAAACCGACCGGCCGACGAACCCGCCAAGGCCTCCATGCCCCAGCAAGGAGGAGGAGAGGGATTGCGCCTGCCGCAAGGCTCTCGCCGGACTGACAGACCGTCCACCGCTGCCACACAATTGCCCACCGCTGCTCCGCCACGCTGCTCGACTGCCACACGCCAACGCAGCACAGCCACACCGCACGACAGCCCCCGGGGACAACAACGACTCGACCATGCACAACAACTGGTATGCCCTGAAAGTGTTCTACAACCGTGTGCAGCCCCTGATAGCGGACTGCAAAGAGCAGGGCATGGAGTTTTTCGCCCCTTCGGAGGTGGTGCGTTCGCTGCTTTTCCTCCAATGCACGGAGGAGGCCCTCTGGGCGTTCCTCGCCACACATCCCCAGGGCATCTACCTCTACCGTCAGGCCGGAAGCCGGCGGCCGGCGGTGATACGCGACCACGAGATGGAGGTGTTCCGCTTCGTGGTGACCTCGGGGCAGCAGGGGCTGACGTTCCTCGGCGAGGACCGGGCGGAATACCACCAGGGCGACCGCGTGGTGGTGACTGGCGGCCCCTTCAAGGGTGCCGAGGGACACATCAAACGCATCAAGAAGGACCGCCGCCTCGTGGTGACCATTCCCGGCGTGGTGGCCGTGGCCACGGCCTATATCCACCCCAGCCTGCTTCGGAGGGTGGAAGGTGCCGCCGCGACCTGAAAGCCGCGGTGCCGGACACACCGACACCGCAGCCAATGAAACGCAGCCAATGAAACGCGCACTATTCCAACTGCAATACGAAATCGACTCGCCGGCGACCTATTCCGAGCAAGGCGCGGAGCAGGGTGCCAAGCTGTCGGTGGACACCATCGGGAACGCCGAGGTGAGGTCCGTGCTGCAACAGACGGCACACATGACCACCAAGGAGCTTCTCAAATGGCTCGGCGCCAACAAAGAGGGTTTGAAGGAGACGGTGGTGGTGCCGCTGACGACCTCCACGCCCGAGGCGCTGCGCTACCGCGTGGACGGCCACCGTCCCAAACTTCTCTACCTCACACGTCCGCTGCACACGCAGGAGAACCTCAACCTCTTCCTCGCCACAGCCAACGAGTTGCTCGACGACGGGGCTTTCCTCTGCTGCCACTCGATGACGGCGGCACTGAAACGGCAGATGCTCCGGAAGAAATACCCCTGGGGGGTGCGGACGGTGGCGACGGCGGCCGACTACCTGTGGAACCGCGTGGCACCCAAATTGCGGCTGACGCACAGACTCTACTACAGCCTAACGCACGGCAAGAGCCGCACGTTCACCCGCGTGGAGATCCTCGGCAGGCTCTACCGCGCCGGCTTCGAGGTCATCGACGAGCAGTTCCGCAGCGGCGAATATTTCGTGGTGGCCTGCAAGACCAAGGCCCCTGTGGACGACACACCGCCCACGGGTTCGCCCATAATCCATCTGCGCCGCACCGGCAAGGAGGGCAAGGAAATCGTCGTGCACAAGTTCCGCACGATGTACACCTACTCGGAATACATACAGCCCTACGTCTACCAGTACCAGCACCTGCAAAGCGGGGGCAAGTTCAAGGACGACTACCGCGTGAACACCGTGGGACGAGTGCTTCGGCGCACCTGGCTCGACGAGCTGCCGATGGTGTGGAACATGCTGCGTGGCGACATCAAGCTGGTGGGTGTGAGGCCTTTGAGCAGGCAGTATTTCAGCCTCTACACTCCCGAGATGCAGGAGTTGCGCACACGCACCAAGCCGGGGCTGCTGCCGCCGTTCTACTACGAGCGCCACACGCCGGAGACCCTCGACGAAATACAGGCCAGCGAACGCCGCTACCTGGAGGCATACCTGCAGCACCCTTTCCGCACCGACTGGCGCTACTTCTGGGGCATCATGGGGAATATCATACTGAACCACAAACGATCGAAATGAGCCAAACCGACCAAGAATGGACCACCGTCATAAAGCCGCGGGAGAGACTGCTGAGCGTCAACCTGCGGGAGATATGGGACTACCGCGACCTGTGTAGCCTCTTCGTCAAACGAAATATCACGACACAATTCAAGCAGACCGTCCTCGGTCCCCTGTGGTATATCATCCAGCCCACCATGACGGTCATCATGTACATGGTGGTCTTCGGCGGCATCGCGAAAATTCCCACCGACGGGCTGCCGCAGCCGCTGTTCTACCTGAGCGGCATCTGCCTGTGGCAGTATTTCAACGACTGTCTCAACAGGACGTCCAGCACCTTCACGGCCAATGCCGGCATTTTCGGCAAGGTGTATTTTCCACGACTCATCGTGCCGCTGGCCAACGTCATCAGCAACCTGCTGCGTTTCTCCATCCAGTTCGCCCTCTTCCTCGTTGTCTACGCCATCTATCAGATATGGGTCATTCCGGGGCAGATACACACCAACTGGTACGCGCTGCTGCTGCCGTTGCTGGTGGTGCTGCTGGCAGGGCTGGCGCTGGGTTTCGGAATCATCTTCTCCAGCATGACGACGAAATACCGCGACATGTCGCTCCTGCTGGACTATTTCGTGCGACTGTGGATGTACGCCACACCAATCATCTATCCCTTGAGCACCATCAGCAACGAGAAGTTGCGCTTCATCATGAGCCTCAACCCTTTGACGGGCATCGTGGAGGCTTTCAAATACGGATTCCTCGGCGAAGGGCAGTTCAGCTGGGGCCTGCTGGGCTACAGCGCGGCGGTGATGGTGGCGCTGCTGGCCGTGGGCATCGTCATCTTCAACCGTGTGCAGAAGACCTTCATGGACACGGTGTGAGTTCTGAATTTTGAGATTTGAATTGTTTTTGTTTTGGGTGCTTTGGATGACAACGGGTTGATGTCGGCGGCTTTCGGGCTGGTGAGGGCGGCACTGGACGACGACGCGCCATCGCTGCGCCTAGAGGCACAGGAGTGGTGGTCCCTGTTCCGCCTGATGCAACAGAGCCACGTGGCGGCGCTGACGGCCGAGGCCATGGCACGGATGGCGGTGCCGCGCGACGTGAAGGTGCCGTGGCTTGCCGAACGAGAGAAGGTGGCGAAATGGCACCGCTACCAACAAGAGGTGCAGGCCGACATCATCGGCCACATGGAGTGCCACGGCATCCGGACCCTCGTGCTCAAAGGCAACCATACAGCACGCCACTATCCCAACCCCGAGCTACGTTCCTTCGGTGACCTGGACCTCTACTTCTACGACAGGCACAAGGAGGCCGACGAGGTGGCGCGGAAAGAGCTGAAAGCGAGCGTCAGCAACGATGCCCACCACCACTCGAAATACAACTACCGCGGGGTCACCGTGGAGAGCCACTACGACTTCCTGAATGTGCACTACCCGCCCAGCAACCGACGCTACGAAGCGCTGCTCAAAGCGCAGTGTCCTTCGGCCACCTTCGAGGTGCTTTTCCTGTTGCGCCACATGGCCTGCCACTTCGCCGCCAGCCGCCTGACGCTGCGCGACCTTGTGGACTGGACGCTCACCTGCCGGGCCCTGGAGGACGCCGTGGACTGGAACGTAGTGCAGCAGACGGTCGACAGCCATGGCATGAAACCTTTTGTCGCCGCACTGAACTCCATCGCAGAGAAGCAGTTGGAAATCAGCCTGCCGCTGCAGCGCGGCAACGGGTCGGACATGCCGGCCGACATGGCTCTCATCGAGCGCGACCTGGTCTACGGATCCCCCGCTGCCGACGACCACAAAGCCGACGGCCTGCCGCGCCTCGGCTGGAAGCTTCGCCGTTGGCGAGCCCTCGCCTGGAAACGCCGCCTGGTGTACAGCGACAGCGAGCCGCGCCTTCTCCTCGCCAGCCTCACCTCCCATGCCAGAAAGCCCCAGGGCATCCTGCACAAGATGTAACAATGACGCGTTAGAAGTATGACTCATCTTGATGAAACAAAACGTAATGTCATGATGGACGATATGCGCTCGTTCGACGAGCCGATGCCATCTGTCGGTATCTTTTGGTACGATTCTGAAGACCACACCCTTTTTGGAGTGCGCAAAAAAGAGCTCACCCCTCGCGAGGTGGAAGAAGCGGCAGAAAAAGGCAAGCCGTTCATCAACTATCCCCAGCTGCATCGCCAAGTCTGGGCCAGAGAATACTTTCGCGCTCAGGCCATGCACTCTGAAACAAAGTTCAAGGGCGATTACACCCAAATTCCGCGTGGTCGTGTGGCATGGACCATCGACAAATTCATCGTACTTGTAGGCCACTGGGCCGAGCCTATCCAAGATGAACTGACAGAGTTGGTAGAAAAAGCCTTTTCCCTGCCGTACTTTGAGTTTGTCTACGACGAGCATTGGGACCTCGGCCACGGCTGGTCGGGCGACATGCCCACACGCAGATAACCCTCCAAACCATGGCGACAGCAATAGAATTCAACAATATCAGCAAGCTATACCGCCTGAGACTGGTCGGCACCGGCACCCTGGCGCGCGACCTGGTCTACGGTTCCCCCGCTGCCGACGACCACAAGGCCGACGGTCTGCCGCGCCTTCTCCTCGCCAGCCTCACCTCCCATGCAAGAAAACCCCAGGGCATCCTGCACAAACAATAGAGAATATGAAGAAAGCACTCATCACCGGCATCACGGGTCAGGACGGCAGTTTTCTGGCGGAATTCCTCGTGGGGAAAAACTACGAGGTGCACGGCATACTGCGTCGCAGCAGCTCGTTCAACACGGGTCGCATCGAGCACCTCTACCTCGACGAGTGGGTGCGCGACATGCACCGCAAACGACTCGTAGAACTCCACTGGGGCGACATTACCGACAGCTCGTCGCTCATACGCGTCATCAGTGAGATACGTCCCGACGAAATATACAACCTGGCAGCCCAAAGCCACGTGAAGGTCAGCTTCGATGTGCCGGAGTTCACCGCCGACACCGACGCCAACGGTGTGCTGCGGCTGCTGGAGGCGGTGCGCATCGCGGGACTCACCCGAAGCTGCCGCATCTACCAAGCCTCCACATCAGAGCTTTACGGCAAGGTGCAGGAAGTGCCACAAAGCGAGACGACGCCCTTCTACCCCCGCAGCCCATACGGAGTGGCGAAACTCTACGGCTACTGGATGATGAAGAACTACCGCGAGAGCTACGGCATGTACTGCTGCAACGGCATCCTCTTCAACCACGAGAGCGAACGAAGGGGCGAGACCTTCGTCACCCGCAAAATCACCCTTGCCGCCGCCCGTATCGCTCAAGGATTCCAGGACAAACTCTATCTCGGCAACCTCAACGCCCTGCGCGACTGGGGGTACGCCAAAGACTACGTGGAGTGCATGTGGCTCATCCTACAGCAGGAGCAACCCGACGACTATGTCATCGCCACCGGCCAGTACCACAGCGTGCGCGAGTTCTGCACACTGGCCTTCAAGGAAGTGGGCATCGAGCTGCGCTGGCTGGGCGAAGACATCGACGAGAAAGGCGTTGATGCTGCCACGGGCAAGGTGCTTGTAGAGGTCGACCCCAAATACTTCCGCACCGCCGAAGTCGACCAGCTGCTGGGCGACCCATCAAAGGCCAAGAAAATGCTGGGCTGGAATCCGCAAAAGACCAGCTTCAAAGACCTCGTGCACCTCATGGTGGAGCACGACATGAAGAAAGTCCACCGCCTCTACGCCCACACGGACGATAGACAAGTCCCACAGAAAACACGGAAAACATAGAAAAAAACGACAAACGCCGCAGGCGAAATTCCAGTGATTACTGTGCAACAATACAATAGATAATGGAGAAAGACAGTAAGATATACGTAGCGGGGCACCGGGGTATGGTGGGATCGGCCATCGTCAGGGAGCTGCAGCGGAAGGGATATACGAACATCGTCACCCGCAGCCATGCCGAGCTGGACCTGTGCCGACAGGAACAGGTGGAGAGGTTCTTTGCCGAGGAGCAACCGGAATATGTGTTCCTGGCAGCCGCCAAGGTGGGTGGCATTGCCGCCAACAACGCCGCGCTGGCAGACTTCATGTATGAGAACATGGTGCTTGAGATGAATGTCATCCATGCCGCCTGGAAGAACGGCGTCAAGAAGCTGGAGTTCCTCGGCAGCAGCTGCATCTATCCCCGCCTTGCGCCACAGCCGATGAAGGAAGACTGCCTGCTGACCTCGGCCCTGGAACCCACCAACGAAGCCTATGCGCTGGCGAAAATCAGCGGACTGAAATACTGCGAATACCTCAACCGTCAATACGGCACCGACTATATCAGCGTCATGCCCACCAACCTCTATGGCCCCAACGACAACTACCACCCAGAGTACAGCCATGTGCTGCCGGCCATGCTGCGCCGGTTCCACGAGGCCAAGGTGCAGGGGCTGCCGGAGGTGACCTGCTGGGGCGACGGCAGCGCGCTGAGGGAATTCCTCTACGTGGATGACCTCGCCGACCTCTGTGTCTTCCTGATGAACAGCTACAGCGGCAACGAGACCGTCAACGCCGGCACCGGGAAGGAAATAAGCATCAAAGCCCTGGCCGAGATGGTTGCAGAGGTGACAGGATATACGGGGGCCATCAAGTGGGATCCCACCCGTCCCAACGGCACACCGAGAAAACTGCTCGACGTCGGCAAGGCGGCGCAGCTGGGATGGACATATAAAACCGAGTTGCGCGACGGTATCCGCATGGCATACGAAGACTACCTGAAGAGATGGCAACAGCAATAGAGTTCAGCAATATAAGCAAGATATACCGCCTGGGCATGGTCTCCACCGGCACCCTGGCGCACGACCTGAAACGGTGGTGGACAATGAACATCCGCCATCAGGAGGACCCCTTCCTCACCATCGGGGAGACGAACGACCGCAGCACCAAGGGCGAGAGCGAATACGTATGGGCGCTGAAGGACATCGACTTCAAGGTGGAGCAGGGCGACGTGGTGGGCATCATCGGCAAGAACGGTGCGGGGAAAAGCACCCTGCTGAAGATACTCTCCAAAGTCACTGCCCCCACCACGGGAACTATCCGCGCCCGTGGCCGCATAGGTTCCCTGCTTGAGGTCGGCACGGGCTTCCATCCCGAGATGACAGGCCGCGAGAACATCTACATGAACGGTGCCATCCTCGGCATGAAGAAAGACGAAATCAGCCGCAAGCTGGACGAAATCATCGACTTCAGCGGCTGCGAGCGCTATATCGACACCCCCGTCAAACGATACAGCAGCGGCATGATGGTCCGCCTCGGCTTCGCCGTCGCCGCCCACCTCGACCCTGAGATACTGGTGGTCGATGAGGTCTTGGCCGTCGGCGATGCCGAATTCCAAAAGAAAGCCATCGGCAAGATGCAAGACGTAAGCCACGGCGAAGGCCGCACGGTGCTATTCGTCAGCCACAATATGGATTCTATAAGACAGTTATGCAATAATTGTATATTGATTGAAAACGGTTCAATAATCATGAATGGAGAAACGTCGGATGTTATCCTCCATTACCTTGAACACAACCAAAAAACCTTGTTAGACAGATATGATACACAGTGTGAATCCAAGATCTCAGCGAATGGAATAGAACTTCTGGAGTTGAAAATTGTTGATAAGGCGAAGAATGACTACAATGGAATAATTCGTGTAACAGACAGGTTTGGATTTTATATACGCTATAAGATAAACCAAACTGTTTATAAACCAGATTTATCATTCCTTATTTCTACAGAAAAGGGGGAAAAAGTTTTTCATAGTGTCTATCGAACCGACAATTATTCCGATGGGGAGAAAACCTACATAGCTTGGATACCAGGCAATCTTCTTAATAGTCTAAACTATATGTTTACGCTAGGTATTACAACATCTAACCCTGTCAAAATACACATAAATCATTCCATTAGATTTACCGTGAGTGACGATTATAATTCTCCCACAAGACGAAGTAATTATCGTGACTATTTCCACGGTGTTGTAAGACCAGATATACAATGGGAAGAAAGTAAATAATTCGTCATGGAAAGAGCTAAGCCGTCATACACCACATTAGAAAAAATAGAAGCAATTGCAGAGACTGCTTTAGGTTTCAGTAATATCAAAAACATATTTGAATTTGGAGCGCGTTATGGCGAAGACTCTGTTGAGTTTGCCAAAAGATACGGCTGTGCGTCCATATATTCGTTCGAATGTAACGGAAATACATTAGAACAATGTAGACAAAATACCAGTAAATATCCAAACATTGTTTTAACATCAAAGGCGGTGTCAGACTATGATGGCACTGCAACATTCTATCCAATTGACAAAGAAAAAACAGTAACCACTTGGGAAGATGGAAATCAGGGAGCATCCTCACTGCTAAAAGCATCAGGGAAATATGAATTGGAACAATATGCACAAACGGAGACCATGGTTCAATGCGTACGACTGGATACATTTTTAAGAGAACACAATATCCCTTCTATAGACATACTATGGATGGATATTCAGGGTGCAGAATTAAAGGCTCTTAAAGGCCTCGGACGACGAATTAGCGATGTACGTATTATTCAATGTGAGGTGGAAATGATAGAGATTTATAGAGGGCAACCTCTCTTTAAAGAAATTAAAAGGTATCTTCTGCATCATGGATTTCGTTTTGTTGGGTTTTCCTCTAAAAGTAACTACTCTGGTGATGCAATATTTATCCACAAAGACTATCTCAATATTAATTGTTCCGCATTATGCAGGTGGATATTAGTCAGTGAAACATCAACAGATGACTATCGCGGGATGATAATGAGAAAAATCACAAATAGATATCTTCTCTTCCTGCGCAAGATAAAACGTTTCGGAGACACTTTCCATGTCCATAAACCTGGTGTCGAATATAATGAAATTATCGAATGGAAAAGAAAAATTTTCAACCCGCTTATAGGCAAAGATGTTCAATACAGATGTATTGTAAAAGACAGTCACATAGTAGATGTGGTTGTTCCAACAACAAATAAGGATACTGTTACTTTAGAGCATTGTATTAATTCAATTCGTAAGTATCTCAAACATCCTATTGGAAACATTTATATTGTCTCTCCTTCAAATGATATAACTCGGCGTATCGCTACCGAAAACAAATGCATCTTTATTGATGAGTCAACTGTAATAAAAGATCTTTCAAAAGAAGACATTCATTACAATGTTGTCGGCAAAGACAGATCTGGATGGCTTTTCCAGCAACTTATAAAGCTATCCGTGGATACGTTTGCTGAAAATGAACATATTCTGGTAATGGACTCGGACACTTTTCTAGTGCATTCCGTCAAATATCTTCATAAGGGGAGAATAATTTTGAACACCTCGGATGAATATTACGAGACGTACTTCAAAGTTTATAGAAACCTTATGAAAGAAAATCCAGTATCGCCCAATTCATTTATAACCCACGGAATGCTTTTTTCAAAACAATATCTCTCGGAAATGAAGCAATTTATTTCAAAAAGGAATCAAAAAAATTGGGTAGAAGCGATTTTAAACAATGTTGATTATTCTGATCCTTCTGGTTTCTCTGAATATGAAACTTATGGCAATTATCTTTTGCGACACCACCCAACCATGGTCAAACTTGAATATTGGTTTAATTATAGTGGATCACGACTGGAAGACACAGAGAATTTGCCTCGATATATTAAAACCGTATCGTTGCACAGCTACAACCGATAAATATAAATGTTCAAAACTATAGTCTTCAACGGTGGATTGGGAAACCAGATGTTTCAATATGCCTTCTACCTTCAATTGAAGAAAATTTATCCAATAGACATTTTTCTCTTCGACATTGAGCAATCGCAGGGGTGTCACAATGGATTTGAATTAGATAAGATATTTCACACTGAAAGTCTGAAAAATGCTCGTAACTATAGAAGAATAAAAAGAAGGTGCCCGTGGTTGCTAAACCAATTTCAACCAACCATACAAGAACACAGCTATGAGTACGACAAAGCCTATCTCAAGACCTCTCATTTATTAGTACGATATGAAGGCTATTGGCAAAGTGAAAAGTATTTTTCACCCATCAAACAAGATATACAGAGATCTTTTTCCTTCAGAATGGACCTTCTTAATAATGAGACTCAAAACATTGCACGGGAAATAATTGGCAAAGAAACTATTTCTGTACATATAAGACGAGGGGATTATCTTCCCTTGCCACATTTTTGCAAGTGTTCCATTGACTATTATAAACGAGCGATGTCGTATATGACAGAGAATCTAAATAGCACTACATTCCTCTTCTTCTCCGACGATATAAACTGGGTAAAGGAAAACATCCCCTGCACTAGTGCAATTTATGTCTCATGCAATCATGATTCTGACAGTTGGCAGGATATGTACCTAATGACTCAATGCAAACATAACATCATTGCCAATTCAACTTTCAGCTGGTGGGGAGCATGGCTTAATAAGAACCCTAATAAAAAAGTTATTGCTCCTGCACGATGGCTCAACGATTCTCCACTTTATGACGTCATACCCCAGGGTTGGATTACTCTATGAATAATAAACTAATGGCACTTGCTCCTATAGTTCTCTTTGTTTACAACCGCCCATGGTACGTTAGGCAGACGGAGGAAGCCTTGTAACACCAACAAGTAAAAAAGACTGATTGGATTGGCATGGATATGATACGACACATTAGACGCAAACTAAAGTATCGATACCCTGAACATTGTCTCGTCCATGATATACTTTCTATAGGCGTAGCTATTACTGCAACCTGAAGGTTGTTCACACTTCAAAAATGGATAATATGCCCTCGAAAAACGGAACCCACAGATAACCACTATGAAATACCCAATTGGAATACAGAGTTTCGAAGAAATCATCAACAATGGCTATGTTTATATAGATAAGACAGCGCTGATCTTCAAGGCTATATCAGAAGGGAAGTATTATTTCCTCTCTCGTCCGCGACGTTTCGGCAAAAGCCTACTATTATCTACATTCGAGGCTTATTTCTCTGGCAAGAAAGAATTGTTCGATGGACTTGCAATCAGCCAGATGGAGAAGGAGTGGACAGCCTATCCTATTCTGCACATAGACTTGAACAGCCGCGAATACAAAGACGAGTTCTCGCTTGAAGCCGAATTGAACCGTCATTTAGAGCAATGGGAGAGGCTGTACGGCGACGAATTCAAAAACCGTGCCACCGAGGAACGTTTCTTACAGATAATCTACAAAGCATACGAGAAGACCGGGAAGCAGGTGGTCATACTCGTGGACGAGTACGACAAACCCCTGTTACAGACCATTGGGAACCAGCCTCTTCAGGATGCATACCGCAGCAAACTGAAAGCCTTCTACTCGGTGCTAAAGACCTGCGATGCCAAGATTAGATTCGCCTTCCTTACGGGCGTGACGAAATTCGGCAAAGTGAGCGTATTTAGCGACCTGAATAACCTGTTCGACCTCTCGTTCGACCGACGGTATGTGAGACTCTGTGGCATAAGCGAGAACGAATTGCACAGCTATCTCGACGAAGGAGTTGCCTCACTGGCTGCCGACAATGGTATGTCCAAAGAAGAATGCTACGCAAAATTGAAAGAGGACTACGACGGCTACCACTTCGAGTTGTGCACTGAGGGAATTTACAACCCTTTCAGCGTGCTATGTACACTGGCCAGCGGACAGTTTAAGGACTACTGGTTCGAGACGGGGACACCATCCTTTTTAGTGGAGCAATTGAAGAAAACCAACTTCCCGTTGGAAGACCTCACACGGACGGAACTCTCTGCCGACACGCTGAACAGCATCGACATCATGGACGAGAACCCCATACCGCTCGTCTACCAAAGCGGATATTTGACCATCACGGGGTA